>JAUVCH010000060.1 GCA_030595795.1 Gammaproteobacteria bacterium | reverse complement strand
GAAGCTGTGCCAGGAAGCGGGAAGTGCCAGGTTAGCCGATATTGCTACTAAATTTAATGTAGGGCATTATTCGACAGTGTCGCAGACAATTCGAAGGTTGAATCAGTTAATGCAAGACGATAAGCAGGTGAGAAGTGCTTTTAATGTGTTAAGTCAAGATTTGACCCCGTGATTCTCGTGATTCGACGTGATTCGTGATATACCCTTTCGTCGCTACGGTTTTGCCTCCAATGTTTGAGGCATTTGCATATTGGCGAAAGAAACTGGTAAATTGTGGATATGAACACACTGGTTAAAAGAGACGCTGAGGGATACCTGTTCAATCCAGACGATTGGGGCATCGCAACCGCAAACGAACTAGCCAAAGAAGAGCGGATCGAGTTGAACGATACCCATTGGTTAATACTAGACTTTATGAGGGAGTACTATGGTGAGCATAATATTTCGCCAGATGTTCGCCACCTAATAAGTCATCTAGCAATCGTTAACAAATGCAGTAAAACGGAGGCGAAGAAGATTATTTTTAATCTGTTTCCGTATGGCTATGTGAAACAGGCATGCAAGATAGCCGGAATGAAAAGACCACGCGCATGGAGCACGGGTTGAATATGTCTGGCAGCGCATAAAATCGGATCAAAATGCTCGTGTCGCTCTCATTTTGACCACCGTTGCTGCAAACGTTAAACCCAAATACCGCTAACTAAACCATCTTAAACATAGTCCCACAATAAGGACACTTAGCTTCCCCACCATTCTCCTGAACCGGTATATAAACCCGTGGATGTGAATTCCAAAGGCTCGATCCGGTGACCGGGCAATGAATCGGTAAATCGGCAGCTTTTACTTCGATTGCAGATTTTGCGTTGGGTTGGCTATATTCACTTTGACTGGCAGCTGTATCTGGATTGACCATATTTTCGTTACTTGATAAAGGTTAATAAATCGAGATGATTCGCATTGCGTCCGTGCACCAGGTCGAAGTAATCGGCTTGCAGTCGTTCGGTAACCGGGCCTCGTTCGCCACTGCCGATGGGGCGATTATCGAGTTCGCTAATTGGTGTGACTTCTGCCGCTGTTCCGGTAAAGAATGCTTCGTCTGCAATATAAACTTCGTCGCGGGTAATGCGTTTTTCGACCATTTCGTAACCCGCTTCGTCGGCTAGCATGAAGATGGTTTTGCGCGTAATACCGTTAAGTGCCGAGGTGACTTCCGGAGTATAAATAATATTATCTCGTACTACGAAGATATTTTCGCCGCTGCCTTCTGCGACATAGCCTTCGGGGTCGAGTAACAGGGCCTCGTCGTAGCCATCATTTAATGCCTCTGAGAGTGCCATCATCGAGTTGATGTACTGACCGTTGGCTTTGGCTTTGGTGACGGCAATATTGGCGTGGTGGCGGGTAAACGATGAGGTTTTGATGCGTATACCTTTTTCCAGTGCTTCCTGACCGAGATAGGCACCCCATTCCCAGGCGGCAACAATGCAGTTGACACTTAAGTTATCAGCGCGTAAGCCCATGCCTTCGGAGCCGTAAAAAAACATGGGTCGGATATAGGCGCTATCGAGATTATTTTCTCGGACTGCGGCGATTTGTGCGTCGACTAACTGTTTATGGTTAAAGGGGCTTTTCATGCCGAGTATTTTACAGGAATCGAGCAGGCGTCTAGTGTGATCCTGTAGCGCGAATATCGCGGTTCCCTGGTCCGCATGGTAAGCGCGTACACCCTCAAAACAACCCATGCCGTAGTGCAGGGTATGGGTTAATACGTGAACCGTCGCATCCCTCCAGGGAATCATTTCACCATTAAACCAGATTAGACCATCGCGATCGGCCATTGACATTGCGTTTTACTCCTGGGTTGTTACCGGGCTATAAATTGAAACATTCCTTCCAGTGCTGCTTCACCTGAGTTACTTCCGCTTCGATATTTTCGGATGCTATTTCCGCGGGTTTATTTTGTAACACGGTTTCGTGTAGCCAACGATGATAAGTCAGATAAATTTCAATCAGTTGGGACTCGGAACTGGCAATAATGTTCAACCGGATTAATTCGTTCAGCAGGCCAATATTATCAGAATATGAGCAAATTGAACCAACTTTATTTGCGTGTAAGAGTACCCAGTATTGCACCATGAATTCGATATCGACCATAGCGCCGTAAGAATGTTTGAGGTTGGTAAACTCACCTTCTGCCGGGCGCTTGCTTTGATGCATTTTTTCGCGCATTGCCAGGATGTCCTGTCGAAGCGTGTCTGGGTCGCGGGGCAGGGTCAGAATTTGGCACCGCATGTCAGCAAATATTGCCCCCAGTGCTTCGCTACCCCCCACAAAGCGCGCTCGAATCAGGGCCTGATGCTCCCAGGTCCAGGCTTTTTTCTGCTGATATTTGAGATAAGCCTGTACCGACGACACCAGTAAACCCGAGCTGCCTTCCGGGCGTAGTCTCGAATCGATTTCGTAGAGTTTACCTGAGCCGGTTAAAACGCTGGTCATGGAAATAATTTTTTGCGCTAGTCGCGCAAAATAAATGTTGTTGTCGATCGATTTCTCACCAGAGCTGTACTGGGCGTTACCGCTTGAATTATGTAAAAAGATAACGTCGAGGTCAGACTGGTAGTGCATTTCGTTGCCACCGAGTTTGCCATAGCCGACAATGGCGAACTCGGCGACTTTGGTGATGCCGTCTTCTTCGTACTGTGGTTCGCCGTATTTCTCCTGTGTGGCCTTGCTGGCCAAGCGGTAAACTGATTCGAGTAAAACTTCCGCCAGTTCCGATAAATATTGGCAGGCTTCGATGGTGCTGATTTCCTCGGCTAACTCGGCAGTGGCGATGACGATGGTTTGCTCGCGCTTGAATAACCGTAATACGTCTAGTTCGAGTTCGGTATCGTCCAGGACATTGTTGAGCTGCTGGTACAAGCTATTTTCCAGCACTTCGCGATCAAATCGCTCGTCAAGATTACCCGTATGGATTAGTTGCTCTATCAGCATTGGATAATTAGCGACCTCATCGGCAATCCATTCACTTTTATCAAAAAGATCACTGAGCTTCAGTAAAAGCGCATCATTCTGGTGTAATAATTCAAAATAAACGCTGCGACCAGCGATAGAGGAAAATAACTTCAGCAGACGCTCGAGCAAAACCAGGGATTGCACACTATCATCGAGTGTACGCAGTAGCTTAGGCAGGAGGGCGGTAAAGCGTTGTTTTGCTTTAGCCGACATGAATTGCCAGGCTTTAGAGTCATAGAATGCGTCGAGTCTTTGTTGGATATCATCTGTGGGGTTTATTGGTACTGTTTCGGGCTGACTATCGCGTTTAAATAGCTCGTTGAAATGAGCACTGACTTGATTTCGATAAGATTGTTGTTGCTGGTCAAGCGCTTGCCAGCTCTCGGCTTCCATTGTATAGACCAGGCGATTTTGCGATAACGGATTCTCAGGCAATCTATGTGTTTGTTCGTCAGCCAGCATTTGAATTCTATTTTCGAGTATGCGCAAATAACCATAGGCGTCTCGTAAATCATGTACGATTTCGATAGCGATAATTGACTGGCTCTCTAGTACTTCGAAGCAATGGATAATTTGAGTGCTTTGCAATTGATTATTGCGCCCGCCTTTGAGGATCTGGAAGGCCTGTACATAGAATTCGATTTCACGAATACCACCCTGGCCGAGCTTGATGTTATTACTCATGCCGCGTGCTTGCGCCTGCCGGTCGATCTTGTCTTTTAATGTCGCGAGACCTTCGAATACTCGATAATCGTGATATTTCCGATAAACGAAGGGTTTGAAAATTGATGCCAGGTTATCGCGGTCAGATTGGCTACCGGTGAGTACTCGGGCCTTGACCATGGCGTATTGCTCCCATTCGCGACCGTGTAACTGGTAGTAATGTTCCAGTGCCGCATGACTCAGTGCCACCGGACCGGAGTCACCCCAGGGACGAAGGCGCAGATCGACACGATAGACAAAACCATCCTCGGTGTTTTCGTTCAGACATTTGCTCATTGCGCGGACCGTGCGGGAGAAAAATTCCTGGTAGGAGAGCTGTCCGAAGCCGGTTAGATCGCCATCGCTGGTATAACAGCAAATTAGGTCAATATCAGAGGAAAAATTTAATTCGCGTCCGCCCAGCTTGCCCATCGCAATGACGTTTAAGCGCATAGGTTCTCCGTCAGAATCGACAGGCTGCCCGTGTTTCTCGGCGAGTTGTTTTTCGCAGACATACAGGGCCTTATCGATTAGTAAATCGGCCAGGTCGCTCAGGTATCGCAGAACCAGCTCAACGGGCGATTGCTTAACTACATCAAGATAGATAATTTCGATCAGTTTTCGATGTCGATACTGTCGAAGCGTTCGCTTGATCTCGGTCAGGTCAGGGGAGTGATTAATGTCGATAATATCTGGAAAATCATCGAGCTTAAATTCAGTTATTTGATGTAATGAATCTAAAATGTATGGGGTTCGGCACAATCGATTGAGAGCATAGGAGCTGGCGACTGCGACCTGTGCGATCTGATTGCGAAATTCAACATCAAAATCTTTCTGATCAAGGTCTGCCTCGACCTTTTGCCATTGATGAAGGTCTTCGTTTTTGAGTAGTTGTTCGATCAAAATATATTTTCGTTAAGTTTAATGTTAATGAGAAGTATTATCATTTACATTTCTATTTGTATGTTTTATCATTATTCACTCTTAAAATTTATAGCTTACTTCTGGAGATCAGAAAGCTCATGTCCGGATATTACTCATCTGTTAGTACAGTACTCCTACTGCTTACACTATCTTTCAATTCAATTGCTGAAGAGGTCAATGTCTACTCCGCTCGAAAGGAAAATTTGATCAAGCCTCTACTCGATAAGTTTAGCGCTGAAACAGGCATTAAAACTAATTTAATTACAGCCAAAGCAGACAAGCTGTTAACTCGAATGGTGAACGAGGGTAGAAATACCCCGGCAGATCTATTTATTACAACAGATGCTGGTCGCCTGGACAGGGCAAAGCGGGCGGGTGTTTTACAGAAAATAGAAAGTCCGGTTATCGACAAAGCCGTACCGGCACACCTACGCGATGTCGATGGCCAATGGGTTGGTTTATCGCAGCGTGCGCGCGTCATTTTTTATGCGAGAGACAGGGTAAAGCCGGGCGAGTTATCGACTTATGAAGACCTCGCCGACCCGAAATGGAAGAAACGTATTTGCATTCGTGGTTCGAGCAATATTTATAATCAATCGATGGTGGCTTCGATGATTGCAGTTAAGGGAGAGGCAGAGACATTACAGTGGGCGAAGGCGCTGGTGACTAATCTGGCTCGCAAGCCCAAGGGAGGTGACCGCGATCAAATCAAGGCGGCTGCAGCAGGGCAGTGCGATATTGCCATCGCCAATACTTATTACTATGGCAAGATGCTGGATAGTAAAAAGGACGTAAAGCAGGTAGAAGCAGCGAATAAAATGGCGGTACTCTGGCCGAACCAGAATGACCGTGGCGCGCACATCAATGTTAGTGGCGTCGGTGTTAGTAAGCATTCGAAGAACAAAGACAATGCGGTTCGCCTCATCGAATATATGCTCAGCGCCGAGTCACAGGCCTGGTATGCCAGTGTGAACTACGAGTATCCGGTAGTCGCCGATGTCCCTGCCAGCGAACTGGTTGCTAGCTGGGGCGAGTTTAAGTCCGATGCCATAAACCTTTCCCGATTGGGAGAATTGAATGCACAGGCTGTGAAGATAATGGACAGGGCGGGATGGCAATAGCAATCGAAAGTAAAAATAAATAAACGAGGCGTCTGCCTATGCTGGACCGTTTGTGGCAACCGGGTATTGTTTTAATAGCCCTGATTTTAGCCATCCCGATTTTTACCGTCGCTGGATTTCTATTTCAACCGTCAGAAGATATCTGGCAGCACCTGCTGGATACGGTTTTAATCGATTATATTAGTAATTCCCTGCTGCTAATGGTCGGGGTAGGCCTGGGTACTTTTTCGATTGGTGTGACCTGCGCCTGGTTAACCAGTGTTTGCCAGTTTCCGGGTAAACGGGTATTCGTCTGGGCATTGCTATTACCACTGGCGATGCCCGCCTATATTATTGCTTACACCTATACCGGCATGTTTGATTTCGCCGGTCCGGTACAAACCGCGATACGCGAATGGACTGGTTGGGGCTACGGCGATTATTTCTTCCCGGAAATTCGCTCGATAGGCGGCGCTATTGCGATGTTTTCGTTTGTTCTGTTCCCCTATGTTTATTTATTAGCCCGTGCCGCATTCCTCGATCAGTCAGTCTGCGTGATCGAAGTCAGTCGCACGCTCGGCTGTAATCTCTGGGCCAGTTTTTACCGGGTCGCCTTACCACTGGCACGCCCCGCTATCGTTGCCGGTATGTCATTAGCGCTAATGGAAACCCTGGCCGATTACGGTACAGTGTCGTATTTTGGTATCGGTGTTTTTACCACGGGCATATTTCGTACCTGGTTTGGTCTGGGAGACAGCGCTGCCGCCGCGAAACTGGCGGCTATTTTATTATTGTTCGTGTTTACCCTGGTTCTGGTCGAGCGCGCATCGCGCCGAAAGGCTCAGTATCATCATGCGACCAATCGCTACCAGCAATTACCGCAATATCAACTCACGGGAATGAAAGCCTGGATTGCCTGCTTCGCCTGCCTGATGCCATTGTTGTTTGGGTTTATTCTGCCGGCGGTACAGCTTGGTTTCTGGGCGGTGGATACCTACGCCGAGATGGTGGATGAGTCGTTTGTCCGACTTACCTTACACACTATTTTGCTAGGTCTGTCGGCTTCGGTGCTCGCGGTACTACTGGCATTGTTGCTGGCTTATGGCAAGCGCGTAATTGCTAGCAAACCGGTGATTGCCTCGGTCCGAATTGTCGCTACGGGTTACGCTATTCCCGGCACCGTGGTTGCAGTGGGTGTCATTATTCCTTTTGCCTGGCTAGATAATACGATAGACAGTTTTATGCGCGAACAATTTGATATTTCGACCGGGCTCATACTTAGTGGGAGCCTGTTTGCGGTGATGTTTGCTTATATGGTTCGCTTTCTCGCGGTATCGATTCAGTCGGTCGAAGCAGGATTAGGTAAGATTAAACCCTCGATGGACGAAGCCGCCAGATCATTAGGCTACAAACCGAGCCATATCCTGTTGAAGGTACATTTGCCGCTCATGAAGGGTTCGGTTTTAACGGCATTATTAATCGTTTTTGTCGACGTCATGAAAGAGTTACCAGCAACCTTAATCTTGCGACCTTTTAATTTTAATACGCTTGCCGTGCGGGCATTTGAACTCGCTTCCGACGAACGTCTGGCCGATTCTTCGACGGCGGCTTTGATGATAGTTGCCGCAGGTTTAATACCTGTTATTCTGCTCAGCAAAAGTATTTCTGTTTCACGGGCCGGTTCATGACTTCTCATCTCGATGTCGAAGAACTCGATGTCAATTATGATGATCATCGGGTACTCCAGCAAATTAGCTTCTCGCTCGAGCCGGGCCAAATCGGCTGTATGCTCGGCCCCAGTGGCTGCGGTAAAACGACTGTATTGAGAGCTATCGCTGGTTTTGAGCCACCTGTCAACGGACGCATATTGATCGATGATGTCGAGGTCAGTAGCAAGCTGTATTGCCTGCCGACCGAAAAACGAAATATTGGCATGGTATTCCAGGACTACGCACTTTTTCCGCACCTGTCGGCGGCCGAAAATATTCGTTTTGGTTTACGAGGTTGGAAGCCGAAACAGCAACAGGCTCGCGTCAATGAATTGCTGGCTATGATTGGTATGCCAGCCTACGGACAGGCTTTCCCGCATCAATTGTCGGGTGGGCAGCAGCAACGCGTGGCGTTAGCTCGAGCGATGGCACCACAGCCCGGTATTTTGCTAATGGATGAACCTTTTTCCAATATGGACGTGGAACTGCGCGAGCAGCTCGCGCGCGAAGTGAGGGATATATTAAAACAGGAGAATATCACCGCCATACTGGTTACCCACGATCAATACGAAGCCTTTGCCATGGCCGACCAAATTTGCGTGATTAATGAAGGGGGAATTGTTCAGCAAGATTCGGGTTATAATCTCTATCATCAACCGGCTAATAGATTTGTCGCCGACTTCATTGGCCAGGGTGTTATCATTCCCGCCGAAGTAACAGGCGAATTTACGGTAAAAACCGAACTCGGTGTGATCAGTGGGGATACACCGATAGATAGCGATATCGGCGATACCGTCGATATATTGATTCGTCCCGATGATGTCGTGCATGACGACGATTCGAAAGAAACCGCAGTGGTCGTCGAGAAAGCCTTTCGTGGCGCCGACTTCCTCTACTTTTTACGCATTGATAGCGGTAGTGAAATATTGTGCCTGGCACCTAGCCATC
The DNA here is from genome assembly GCA_030595795.1 of Gammaproteobacteria bacterium. GTDB lineage: Bacteria > Pseudomonadota > Gammaproteobacteria. The sequence continues at coordinate 18,614 of JAUVCH010000060.1, read as the reverse complement.
ACGATCACCGAGTCAATGAACGCATAGGCATTCGGCTGAATGTCGACCACCTGGTGGTATTTGACCGGGTATAACGAGGTCTTAAATGTTAACTAAATTACTGCTGACAGCAACGGTGATTATCGCCTGTTTATGGGTGTTGTCGGCCAGACGCAACAAACCTGAAGCGGTCAAAAAAGTCGTAGTCAGTAAAAAAGATCAGGAAAGACAAAGAATGCTACGACAGGGTGCCTGGTCGTTCATGGGACTCATGGTGATAGCTGCAGGGATTATGATAGCCGTCGAGCTGTGGGACAGGAACACCGTCGTCACGGTGCATGTCATCAATACGCAATCGGGAGAGCGTATCAGCTACCAGGCATATCGTGAAGACATCCAGAACAATAGTTTTACTACGGTCGAAGGGCGTAAGGTTTTTACTGCGGGTATCGAGCGTATTGAAATTGAAGCGCCGCCGGAATAGCACTGCACATTCAATTTCTAGCCAATCTTTGGCCCTAATGCCGTCATCACTGTTTCTTTGTCCGAACTCATAACACTAGTCAGCAGACCCGTGTTTTTATAAAAATCGGATAAGGGTGCGGTTTGATCCTGATAAACCTCGAGTCGATTGCTAATGGCTTCTTCGGTTTCATCGTCGCGTTGCACGATTTCGTTGGAACCGCAAACATCGCAAACCCCTTCGACTTTGGGTGGTTTCGATATCACATTATAAATTTCACCGCATTGGGCGCAGGTACGACGTGTGGTAAGCCGACCAATAATAATATCGCGAGCGATGTCCAGTTCTAGCACCGCATCGAGCTTTTCACCCATCTTTTCCAATAGCACCTGTAATGCTTCGGCCTGAGGGATAGTGCGGGGAAAACCGTCGAGTAAATAGCCGTTTTTACAGTCGCCTTCTTGCAAACGCTGTTCCATGATACCCATGATCAATTCGTCGGTGACCAGGTTACCCGCGCTCATCGCAGCTTCGGCCTGTTTACCGAGCTCGGTACCAGCAGCAACTGCAGCACGCAAAATGTCACCGGTAGAAATCTGCACCGAACCATCGTATTCGGTAAGTAGTTTTGCGATAGTTCCTTTACCCGCCCCCGGCGGCCCCAGCAATATTATCTTCATCATTCAACCTCAATGTAGCAAAAAAATCGGTAATTCCTCAACATTCTCCTGTTTTATCGGGCGATGGCAAATCGAAAACCTTAATGCTAGGTATAATTTCCGGACAATGTGACGGTGACTATCCTCTGATGAGGGTGGGTTCTATGTTCCCACAGGAATAGACCCTGCCAGATGCCCAGCGCTGATTTACCCTGGCTGATCGGTAAGGTGATTTCGCTTTGTGTGAGTACCGAACGGATATGCGCGGGCATATCGTCGTCACCTTCCTGGTCGTGCAGATAGGCTGGGTCACCGTCGGGCACTAGACGAGCAAAGAAGTTTTCAAGGTCTCGACGTACGTTGCTATCGGCGTTTTCGGTGATGATAAGCGAAGCGCTGGTGTGCGAAATGAATACATGGCATAGCCCAATATCTATTCCCGAGTCAGCGATGAGATCTTCTATCTCGCTGGTTATGTTGAGCGTCGATCGACCCTCCGTTTGAATGCTAAGTCTGTGTTGTTGAATCATTTAACTCTGAGGTGTAATTAAAGTGACCTTTGCGGGTTTCGAAAGATTGAGCTCTGGTTCCAGTATCGTTGGCTTGAGCTGCTTATCGTCGGTATCAGGATAATCCAGCGTATAGTGTAAACCTCGGCTCTCCTTACGTTGCAGCGCCGAACGAATGATCAACTCGGCGACCGTGACCAGGTTACGCAATTCCAGCAAGTCGCCCGAAACCTTATAATTCCCGTAGTATTCGTTGATTTCCCGAATCAGTAGCTTGGTTCGATTAAGTGCACGTTCGAGCCGCTTGTCGGTACGCACGATACCGACGTAATCCCACATAAATCGCCGTAATTCATCCCAGTTGTGTGCGACTACAATATCTTCATCGGAATCGGTTACCTGCGATTCGTCCCAGCCCGGTAGCCGCTCGGGTTTAATCTTTGCTTCCAGGTTGTTTTGAATGTCTCTGGCTGCGGTTTTAGCGAATACCAGGCACTCAAGCAGCGAGTTGCTAGCCATTCGATTAGCACCGTGTAAACCAGAATAAGCGACTTCACCGACGGCGTATAAATTATCCAGGTCGGTTTTTCCTTCGGCGTCGATGATAACGCCGCCACAGGTGTAATGTGCGGCAGGTACAACGGGAATCGGCTGGCGTGTGATATCGATATCGAAATCTCGACAGCGATCGTAAATGGTGGGGAAATGCGATTTGATAAATCCCCGACTCTTGTGACTGATATCGAGATATACGCAGTCGATGCCGAGACGTTTCATTTCGTGATCGATTGCCCTGGCGACGATGTCTCTGGGGGCCAGTTCGCCGCGTTCATCGAATCGTTGCATGAACCTCTCACCATCCGGTAATAATAGTTTGCCACCTTCGCCGCGCACCGCCTCAGTGACCAGAAACGACTTCGCCTCGGGGTGATACAGGCAGGTTGGATGAAACTGGATGAATTCCATGTTCGCCACTCGGCACCCAGCACGCCAGGCCATTGCAATGCCGTCTCCGGTGGAACCATCTGGATTACTGGTATAAAGATACACCTTGCTGGCACCGCCGGTGGCGAGCACTATCTTCTGGGCCGAAAATACATTCACATGCTGGTCATCGTGATTGTAGGCATATAAACCCTGGCAGCGGTTTTCCTGCCGAATTAAGTCGATGGCAATATAATTGTTAAAAATTCGAATATTTTTATGTTCCAACGCATGTGCCTGCAGGGTTTGTTGTAGAGCCTTGCCCGTGGCATCCGCAGCATGAACAACACGACGTTTGCTATGACCACCCTCGCGCGTGAGATGGTAGCCACTGGTGCTGACGTCCTGGCGATCACGGGTAAACGGCATGCCCAGATCGGCGAGCCATTGAATGCAGTCAGCTCCAGCTGCCGCCGTCGCCGTCACCACTGCCTTGTCGCATAGGCCTGCACCCGCAATCAGCGTATCTTCGACGTGCATTTCGACCGTATCATCGGGTTCGAGAACGGCTGAAATACCCCCTTGTGCAAAATAGCTGGCGTATTGTTCAAAGTTATTTTTGGCAAGAATAGCGATTGATGTTGATGACGGTAAATTCAGGGCGAGGGAAAGGCCGGCAGCGCCGGAACCGACGATGACAACATCAAAGTTGAATTGCTTGCTCATGAAATTTTTAAATCGTGGATGAATTGCATATAGATTATCTGTTAATGCCTCAAAGTAAAGTAAAGGGAGGTGAACTTTTGCTACGAATAGTGGTCTTTATTCGGGATTTGGATAATTCTATCTCTCTTATGTCTAGACCAGTGCTAATATCGGTGTTGGTGTCAATTCGCTCATACGCATTGGCGATAATCGTACGACTCGTGATTTAGTGAACGGGTTAAATAAAAAATTCAGGGTTATAGATGGGGACAAATCTGCTTGACGCAGAACTAGTGAAGCGTGTGCAGGCAGGTGATACCGCAGCATTTGATATTCTGGTACAGAAATACCAGCATAAAGTGGTAAACCTGGTCGGTCGGTTCGTTTCAGATAAGGCCGAATGTTACGATATTACACAGGATGCGTTTATCAAAGCTTACCGAGCAATCGGTAACTTCAGGGGCGATAGTCAGTTTTATACCTGGCTTTATCGGATCGCGGCGAATACCGCTAAGAATTACCTGGCTTCCAGAGCGAGGAAGTCACCGGGTTACACGATTGATATTGAGGATGCGGAACACTTCGAAGGTGAGTCAGGTTTAAAAGAGTATGCAACACCAGAGAACTTGCTACTCACCGAGGAGATCAAAAAGACTGTATTTGCAGCGATAGAGGCTTTGCCCGAGGATCTTAAGTCGGCCATTACGCTGCGAGAGATGGAAGGATTGAGCTATGAAGAGATTGCCGAAGTAATGGATTGCCCGATCGGTACAGTAAGATCACGAATTTTTCGTGCGAGAGATGTGATTGATAAGGAACTTAGACCGCTATTAGAGTGACTAAGTAGCGATGAAACCAGAATACTATTGAGTGTGAGTGTTGTTATGAGCGAATTAGACGAGAAACTGTCCGTTATCCTGGATCAATACTCAGATGACGAGCATAGCGAGGCTGTGCTGAACGAACTGCTTGACGATGTTAACCTGCAATACAAGATGCGTCGCTACCAAATGATTGGCGATGTCATGCGTCACGAACTGCCCGACCGGATTAATCTTGATTTGAGTCATCAAATCATGTCGCAGGTACGCCAGGTCGAGCCCGATGAAAGTTCTGTCGCGATAGAGAAAACAACTGGGTGGGGATTTGCTTTGTCCTGGGCCATGCTCAAGCCGTTTACTGGTATTGCTGTTGCTGCTTCGGTAGCGATGATATCCATCAGCCTCTGGCAAACCGCACCGGTTAACCCACAGCCGAATAGTGACGGAAACCAACTGGTATCGGCCGAACAGCAAAAGATTGAAAAGCTCGCCAGCCAGCCCATACGGGGTAACGCGGTAACGGTCTCTTCTAATCTAGGCGGTGGTACGCGTTGGACCGTAAAGCAGGATACACCCGCTATACAGCAAAAATTGAATGCTTATCTGGTCAATCATACAGAGTACTCAAACTCTATGCAGGGGCTGATTCCGCAGGCTCGTGTCGCTGGATTCGATGCTGAGCAATAACTATCCATGCGACGAGAGGGGTTTATGAATTGAATTTATCTCTGCGATTAGTAGCAATTGTTGTTCTGTTATTGCCTGGTCTCAGCCTGGCCGCGAGTAAAACGGCCATGGACTGGATTCAGACCATGTCTGAGGCGATGCGTGAATTAAATTACCGCGGTAATTTCGTCTACATGCATGATAATCAGCTGGAAAGCATGTCGATATCTCATATGAAGGATGAGTCGGGTGAAAAGGAACGCCTGCTATCACTGAATGGCGAAGCACGAGAAGTTATTCGCGATGACAAAAACCTGACCTGTATCTGGCCCTCAAGTCGTAAGGTTGTCGTTGATTTTTCCCGTCAGAACTCCTTTTCACCAATTTTCATACCGGATGATGTCGAGAAAATCGGCAGTTTGTATGATATGAAGATAATCGGCACAGATCGAGTCGCCAACCATGAAACAGTTGTAGTACAAATCAAACCCAGGGATAAATATCGATATGGATTAAAGTTCTGGATAAGTGCCGATAGTGGGTTGATGATGAAATCTATTCTGGTCGATAGTGATAACAATGTTGTTGAACAGGTTATGTTTACCAGTCTTGAGCTTCTGAAAGAGGGTGAAGAGCTGGATATTATCGCAATCCCGCCAATCGGTGATGACTACACCATGGTGCGCTACCACAGTGGTGATAGTTCGGGCAGCATCGTCAGCCAAACCACCTGGCAAATAGGCACCTTACCTAAGGGGTTCAAGCAGCAATCCGTGTTAACGAGACTCGATTCTGCATCGGGCAAAACTTTCCAGCAAATGGTATTTTCCGATGGTTTAGCCTCCCTGTCGGTATTCATCGAGAAACAGTCTGATCGACAATTACCTTCCGGAGCATCTTCAATAGGAGCTGTAAACGCCTTTATTCGCGAAATGAAAGAGTTTTCTGTCACAGCTATCGGCGAGGTACCAGCAGTTACAGTGAAACAGATGGCCGAATCTATTTTATATCAAAACCCATAAATTTCTTCCAGGAAGTCTTAAGTCCTTTAGCAATATTTCCTTAAATATCGGTCGATGTTAGCCTGTAGACGCTTTATAATTTTTTTATGATTAAAGAGCAGGCAAAAGTTATCGGCAGGCATGGCCGATGGATCGAAATCCAGATGCAGCGCCAAAGCGCCTGTAATCATTGTGAACTCAATCAGGGTTGCGGGACTGGCGCGATTGGTCGATTGCTGGGTCACCGAAGTAAGCCGTTGATGATCGAAAGTTCCTTCGACCTTGAGCCGGGTGACCGGATTATTCTGGGTATGCCAGACAGTAGCTTTCTAAAGGCTAGTTTATTGATTTATGGATTGCCTCTTTTTAGTCTGCTGCTGTCGGCGATTGTCGGTCAATGGTTATTCGAAGCCTCGGAAATTAAGGTTTTGGTCATGACAGTTGTGGGCTTTGGCGGTGGTTTTTTGGTGTCTGCCAGATTAGCCAGGAAAAATTTTGCCAGTCAGTTTGATCCACGAATTCTTGAGATAAATAGTGAACCGACAGGTGAAATATGAGTCTCAGCTATGAATTATAAAACTACATTTAGGGTTTAAAAAAGATGAAAATTTTAAGCAAAATAATTTTTAAAATACCGTTAATCGTCGCACTGATTATACCGGTTGCGAGTCAGGCCGCACTTCCAGATTTTACCGTCATTGTCGATAAAGCCAAGGACTCGGTGGTTAATATCAGCACCAAGACCAAAGCAACTAAATCAAAGTCGGAAAGAAGTACGCCAATGCCCGAATTGCCAGAAGGCTCACCTTTTGGAGAGCTATTCGAGAAATTTTTTAACCAGGATGAATTTGGCGAAAGAAAACGGGAATCCCAGTCTCTGGGTTCGGGTTTCATTATTTCCAGTGATGGTTATATTCTGACAAATCATCACGTGATTGCCGGTGCCGATGAAGTGATCGTGCGACTCTCAAACCGAGAAGAATATGTCGCCAGAATCGTAGGCTCGGATAAGGCTTCAGACATCGCAGTATTAAAGGTAGAGGCAGATGATTTGCCAGTACTCAAATTTGGTGATTCAGATAAATTGAAAGTTGGTGAATGGGTGCTGGCCATAGGCTCGCCCTTTGGCTTCGACCATAGCGTGACTGCGGGTATCGTCAGCGCCAAGGGTCGTAGCTTGCCGAGCGATAGTTATGTGCCTTTTATTCAGACCGATGTCGCCATTAATCCTGGTAATTCCGGTGGGCCGCTATTCAATCTAGATGGTGAAGTGATCGGTATCAACTCGCAAATTTATAGCCGTACCGGTGGCTTTATGGGCCTCTCGTTTGCCATTCCTATCGAGATGGCGGTTGATGTCGCAGATCAAATAAAGGAAAACGGTCAGGTTTCGCGTGGCTGGCTTGGTGTCTTAATCCAGGAAGTGACCCGAGAACTAGCCGAATCCTTCGGTATGGATAGTCCGCATGGTGCTTTGGTAGCGAAGGTGCTTGATAATAGCCCTGCCGAAAAGGCTGGCTTGCAGGTTGGTGATGTTATCGTCGAATTTAATGGTAAGAAAGTCATGCGTTCCAGCGGCTTGCCACCCCTGGTGGGGCGATCTGCGGTGGGTAAAAATGCCAAAGTCACCATCATTCGAAATAAATCACGCAAGCAAATTAAGGTTAAAATCGATGAATTACCCACCTCGATTACAAAGGCCGGATATACACCGGAAGATGATAAACCAAAGCAGGGTAGCGCGCTGGGTATGAGCGTCAAACCTTTGTCGAAGGCAGACCGGAAAAAACTAAAATTAAAAGCGGGTGTTGCTGTAGTCGATGTAGAAGCAAATGGCGCTGCCCGGGATGCCGGTATCCAAAAAGGTGATGTTATTACGATGATCGATAACGAAGAGATATCATCAATCGAAGAGTTCGAAGAAGTCACTAGCGAATTAAGTTCTGGTAAGTCTGTAGCATTACTGGTGCAACGTCATTCAGGGCCAGTCTTTCTGGCTATCCGACCTGAAGACTCCTGATTGGATTTAGTCCTATATTTTCGCGAAGAATGCCACCTCTGCGATGCCATGCGCAAAGCACTGGTGGTATTTAGTCACGAGAGAAAACCAGTCCAATGGCGAGAAATCGATGTTGATCGAGACCCCGAACTAGTCCGTATGTATGATGCTATGGTTCCTGTTCTCTGCCTTGGTGATCAGGAAATTTGTCATTATTTCCTCGACGGTGAGGCATTACTAGCCGCGCTGAGCTGAGATCGACCATTAGTTCATTCTGGTATCCTTTCTATATACTGACCTTTTTAGTTTTTGGGCTGTAGATTTACCGGCATTTGCCGTACACTTCGCGCTCTTTTATAAGGCTCGTGCTGGTTTTTTGAATTTAGCACCAGACCACCTTTATTTCGGCACATACTCTGGGGTTATATTCACTCAATGCGGATGGAAAACATACGTAATTTCTCGATTATTGCGCATATCGACCATGGTAAATCGACGCTTGCTGATCGTTTTATCCAAATCTGCGGCGGATTAAGCGAGCGGGAGATGGGTAGCCAGGTTCTCGATTCGATGGATCTGGAGCGCGAACGCGGTATTACCATCAAAGCTCAGAGTGTTTCGCTCAAATATCAGGCTAAGGACGGTCAAACCTACACGCTGAATTTTATCGATACGCCGGGTCACGTTGACTTTTCCTACGAAGTCTCGCGTTCGTTAGCAGCCTGTGAGGGCGCCCTGTTAATTGTCGATGCGTCGCAGGGAGTCGAGGCACAAAGTGTGGCAAATTGCTATACAGCCATCGACCTCGATCTAGAAGTCATCCCGGTGCTGAATAAAGTCGATCTTCCCGCTGCTGATCCTGATCGAGTGAAACTCGAAATTGAGGAAATTATAGGCCTGGACGCATCAGAGGCGATAGAAGTTAGTGCTAAAACTGGCGTTGGAGTAGAAGATTTGCTCGAACAGTTAATCTCGCTTGTGCCGGCACCGAAAGGTTCTGCAGAAAATAAAACCCAGGCACTGATTATCGATTCGTGGTTCGATAGCTACGTCGGCGTTATCATTCTGGTTCGGGTTATGGAAGGCGGTATCCGACCCAAACAAAAAATTAATATGATGTCTACGGGCAGAGATTATCTGGTCGAAAAAGTAGGTATTTTTACACCTAAGCGTAAGGAAACCGATACTCTGCAGGCCGGTGATGTCGGATTTATTATTTCTGGTATCAAAGATATAGAGTCGGCAAAAGTTGGTGACACGATCACCCTAAGTCAGTCTCCAGCGGACCAGCCGTTGGCCGACTTCAAGGAAGTGCAGCCACGGGTATTTGCGGGATTATTCCCGGTTAGTTCAGACGATTATGAGAACTGTCGGGAAGCATTGAAAAAACTGAAGTTAAACGATGCCGCATTGCAATTTGAACCAGAAACGTCGCAGGCGCTTGGTTTTGGATTTCGCTGCGGATTTCTGGGTATGTTGCATATGGAAATCGTGCAGGAGCGGTTAGAACGCGAATATGACCTCGATTTAATAACCACCGCACCGACGGTGGTTTACCAGGTAGAAACAACCGCCGGAGATGTTTTCGAAATCCACAATCCGGCTGATTTACCACCAGTCAATAAAGTTAACGAAATTCGTGAACCGATTATTCAGGCCAATCTTTTGTTACCAGAAGCCTATATTGGTGCGGTTATCGCCTTGTGTATCGAAAAACGCGGCGTGCAAAAAGATATGCAATATCTCGGTAATCAGGTGTCATTGGTGTTTGAACTACCCCTTAGTGAGGTTGTACTCGATTTCTTTGATCGATTAAAATCAGTCAGTCGGGGATATGCGTCCTTTGACTATGAGTTCCGGCGTTTCGAGGTTTCTAACCTGGTGAAGCTTGATGTGCTCATCAATAACGAAAAAGTGGATGCCTTGTCGTTGATTGTGCATCGCGATAATGCCGACTATAGAGGTCGCGAACTAGCTTCTAAAATGAAAGAATTGATTCCGCGACAAATGTTTGATGTTGCAATACAGGCGGCGATTGGCTCCAATATTATTGCTCGCACAAATGTTAAGGCATTACGCAAAAATGTGACTGCGAAGTGCTATGGTGGTGATGCAACACGTAAGAAGAAATTGCTGGAAAAACAAAAAGCAGGGAAAAAGCGAATGAAACAGATTGGTAGCGTCGAAATACCGCAGGATGCGTTTTTGGCCGTACTGAAAGTTGACGGTTAGCAAATTGCACGAGATATTAAATCATAATGATAGACTTTGACTTCGAATTTCTTCTGGTAACTGGAACCCTGGTCGCTGGAATCATCTGGCTAATAGACCACCTGCTATTCGCCAAAGAGCGACAGCAGTCTGCGACCAGTAAAACATTACACGACCCGATATTAGTCGAGTATGCGAAGTCATTTTTTCCCGTGTTACTCGCAGTGATGGTGTTGCGTTCTTTTCTGTACGAGCCGTTTAGGATTCCATCGGGATCTATGATGCCCACGCTGCTGGTAGGGGATTTTATACTGGTGAATAAGTACGACTACGGTTTACGCCTGCCAGTCCTGCAAACAAAAATTACACCCGGTAATAAACCCAAAAGAGGGGATGTGGCCGTATTCAGGTATCCCAAAAATGAATCCCTGGACTACATTAAACGTATTATAGGATTGCCCGGTGACCACATAAGTTACTATAATCGGCGTATATCAGTGAATGGCAAACCCCTGGAAACAAAATTCCTGGAAGATTATCAAGGTTTGGGAGAGTCGAGCGAATTGTTGATTAACCAGGGCTGCGATAACGTCAAAGCTAAATGCAAAGTGTTTAATGAACAAACGGGTGAGGTGAGTTATACGATGATGAACAACCCGGATGCTCGTTACGGTGACGACGGAGAATTATTTGTACCTCCCGGACATTATTTCGTCATGGGAGACAATCGAGATCATAGCAACGATAGCCGGTATTGGGGCTTCGTTCCCGAAGAGAATCTGGTTGGAAAGGCTGTGATAGTCTGGATGCACTGGGATTGGAGGAGTGGCGGTACCGGGCTGGATGTTTCGAGGGTCGGCACCCGTATATCTAATTGAGGTTAGTGCTTATGAACAAAAAGAAACTAAATAAACACCGGCAAAAAGGGTTGTCTGGTCCTGGATGGCTGGTGGTTATTGCTATTTTCTCTTTATTGATGCTCACTTTTTTCAAAATATATCCCATGTACTATGATTATTTTCTGGTTAAATCGGTTCTTGAATCGGTGCAGGAAGACGCCAGTCTTGATGTTAAATCGAAGCGTGCAATCTGGGAATCGATGAAGAAGAAATTATTTATCAATGAAGTTCATACTCTTGTTACGCGCGATAACGTCAAGATGTCACGTAAAGATGGTAAAACAACGATAACAGTGAGTTATGAAACACGCGACGATTATATCGGTAACCTGTTTATCGGTGGCAAGTTTGTCGAGACGGTTGTAATCGACCGGTGACTCCGGAAATTTTTCAGGCTATTTCAGGTTATCGATTTAAACAAACTGACTTACTTGAGCAGGCACTCACTCACCGAAGTTTTTCCCGCAGCCATAATAACGAACGCCTGGAGTTCCTGGGTGACAGTGTTTTAAGCCTGGTTATTTCACAGCATATCTACCAGCAATTTCCACAGGCTGATGAGGGCGACTTGAGTCGCATGCGGGCTTTATTGGTAAAAGAAAAAACACTGGCAGAAGTCGCTCGCCACATCGAACTAGGCGAATTCATACGCCTCGGTGGGGGAGAGCTGAAGAGTGGTGGTTTCCGTCGAGACTCTATTTTATCCGATGTGCTGGAAGCTATCATCGGCGCTATCTACCTCGACAGTGATTTCGAGCAGGCCCGACTAGCAGTTTTACAGTTGTATCGCCATCAGTTGGAAAATCTCCCGGATATCCAGTCACTCAAAGACCCTAAGACTCGCCTACAGGAATTGCTACAAAGCCAACAAAGCGAATTGCCGGTTTATGATGTTGTACAAACAGTCGGTAAGGCGCATGATCAAACTTTTACGGTGAAGTGTCTGGTGCCTGAATATTCGATCGAAACCAGTGGCAAAGGTAGTAGCCGTAAAAAAGCCGAGCAGGTTGCTGCCGAGCTTGCCCTTAAGGAAATCTCCGCATGAATAATGGATTTCGCACCGGTTATGTGGCGCTAATCGGTAAACCAAATACAGGAAAGTCCACCTTGATGAATGCCTTAATCGGTGAAAAACTGAGTATCACCGCGCATCGTCCACAGACCACAAGGCATCAGATTCTTGGTATCAAAACTACCGAAGCGTACCAATGTATTTTTGTTGATACACCTGGAATACACGACAGTAACCATAAGGCGATTCATCGTTATATGAACCGAGCGGCGACCAGTATGCTAGCGGATGCTGATTTAATTTGTTTGCTAGTCGACGTACGTCGTTTTAACGGCGACGATGAGAAAATACTGCAACGGGTTGCTGACCAGCGTAATGTTTTGATCGTGCTCAATAAAATAGATCAACTCAGCCGGGCTGAATGTCTGCCGGTGATGCAAAAAATTGCCGAGAAAGCACCAGACTTCGAAATCATACCGATCTCGGCGCTCGAAAAAGATAATCTTGATCGGCTGGAATCGCTCATAGTGAGTCGCTTGCCTGTGGCGGTGCCACAGTTCCCGGATGATCAGATAACCGATAAATCGATGCGATTTATTGTCGCGGAGATAGTACGCGAAAAATTGTTTCGGGTTTTAACTCAGGAGCTGCCTTATTCGATTACTGTGAGCGTTGACCATTATATAGAAGAAACCGATATCACTCGTATTTCTGCAACAATATGGGTAGAGCGTAATTCGCAAAAGTCGATAGTGATCGGCAAGCAGGGGAGTCAGCTAAAGAAAACCGGAACCCTGGCCAGGGCCGATATCGAGAAGTTAATCGATGGTAAAGTCTACCTGCAATTATGGGTAAAGGTTCGAGAAGACTGGGCCGATGACGAGCGTTCATTGGCCACATTTGGCTACTCTAGTGCAGATCAGAATCACTGATCAACCAGCTTATCTGTTACATCGACATGACTGGCAAAACTCCAGTTTGATTTTGGATCTGATGACGCTTGATTATGGACGAGTCAGTCTGATGGCCAAAGGTGGGAAATCGAGTAAGTCGCGAGGTCTGTTTCAGCCATTTTGCCAACTCATTGTGAGTTGGACGGGTCGGCAGGAACTCAAAACTTTAACCACGATAGACGGTACAGCTCTGCCAGTTGATGAACGCCTGTATTTGCCGCTTTTATATGCGAATGAATTAATAGCTACTTTTTTGCCCAAACAGGATCCGAACCCCGAAATATTTGCCTTATATGATCGATTACTAAGACAAATAAACAATGAAAATATCGAAGCACAGCTACGCGAATTTGAGCGATCTGCCATGCAAGTTTTAGGATATCTTCCAGATATGGGTATAGATGCGGAGCATGGTAGGCCAATTAGAGTCGATGCTTACTATAGTTTTCAGGCGACGCGTGGATTCCTGGAATGTGATAGAGGTGCGGCCAATGTGGTCAGCGGTACTACGATTAATGCGTGGAATCAGATGCAATATCAGGACATTCAGGTCTTACAGGTCGCTAAAACCGTAATGCGTTGCATTATCGACTTTAACTTACAGGGAAAAGTATTAAAATCTCGTGATATCTACCAACAAATTAAGAAGCGAAAATAATTATGTCGATTACATTAGGCGTTAATATCGATCATGTGGCTACTTTGCGGCAGGCCCGAGGGACGCGTTATCCAGATCCAATATACGCTGCGCAGATTGCAGAACAGTCCGGTGCTGATTCGATTACTCTGCATTTGCGCGAAGATCGTCGACATATCCAGGAACGTGACGTGCTCTTGCTGAAGCAAGTAGTGCAGACAAAAATTAATCTGGAAATAGCGGTGATCGAAGAAATGCTTTCTCTCGCCGAAAAAGTTAAGCCAGAAGATATTTGCCTGGTACCGGAAAAAAGAGAGGAGTTAACCACCGAAGGTGGGCTCGATGTTGTGGGTCAGTTGGCATCAGTTAAATCAGCCTGCGAACGTCTGTCGGCAATTGGTACCCGTGTTTCTCCTTTTATCGATGCCAGCAAGGAGCAAATCGATGCCGTGATTGAATGCGGGGCTCCCTGCATCGAAATCCATACAGGTCACTACGCGGATGCGCAAAACGAAGACGAACAACAGAAGCTGCTTGAGGAAATAAACCAGGCAGCCAGCTACGCGCATAGTAAGGGACTCCAGGTCAATGCAGGTCATGGATTGAATATTCATAACGTCGGGCCGATTGCAGCCAACCCATTAATTAGTGAACTCAATATTGGCCACGCGATTATTGCCGACGCGGTATTTAATGGCCTGGCAAATTCGGTGCGTGAAATGAAACGGTTAATGCTAGAAGCGCGCGTATGATATCGGGCATTGGTGTCGACATTGCCGAGACGATTCGGTTTTCGAAGTTGCATGAGAAATTTGGTGAACGTTTTGCGCGACGCATATTAACTGATGACGAATTTAGACAATTCCAGCGGCGCAAGCATCCTGCGCTTTTCCTGGCATCTCGATTTGCTGCTAAAGAGGCGACTGCCAAGGCACTGGGTACTGGGTTTGACCAGGGTGTGGGGTATAAATCTATCGAAGTTACGAATGACAGTAACGGAAAGCCATCCTTATGTTTTTATCGGGTAGCATTACAATTAGTCGAAGAACGGCAAATTTCCCGTGCTCTTCTGTCACTTTCGGATGAAAAGCATTACGCGGTCGCGATGGTGGTTCTGGAAGTTGACTAATTCTGGGCTGGCCGACTGGTATCGAACTTGTGCTTTAATAAATTTTTGGTTTCTATTTTTACATTCTCCAGCTCGGTAATAATCTCCTCGACTAAGTCGTCAATCGAGTGGTCGGGCTGATCGGTCATGAGCCGCTGAATCGATAATACCCGTTGGCGTAAATTCGGCAGACTAGCGTAACAGGTTATGCCATGAATCTTGTGAATTATGCTGGATATTTTTCCCCGATCTAAAATTTTCAAAGCTGAGGCAAGCTGACTCTGGTGAATTGGTATTTCGCGCAGCAGAATTTTAAACATTTGCAATAGTATCGATTCGTTGTTGGCCGAGAGAACCAGTGATTTTTCCAGATCGATGGTTTTCAGGGCCTCGGTTTTCGGATTGCCTTCAATAACAGCGTTTTTATCATCTTGCAGTTCGGGTTCCAGGTCGTTGCCATCGAGAATCGCGCGAAATTTATCTTCGTCAATAGGTTTGCTCAGGTAGTAATCGAACCCAATATTGAGTAAGCGTACTGACTCCTGCGGTAGTACATTGGCAGTCAGGGCGACAAAAGTCACATTGTCTTCGGGTTTGGCTTCGCGCATCATTTTTAACAATTCAGTGCCGTCGATATCCGGCATCTGAATGTCGAGAATGACGATGTCGAACGATTGCTGTTTGTAATAAGCTATGGCTGCCTGGGCGTGCAAAGCCATTGTCGGCTGATGCCCCCACAGAATGATAAATTCTGCCGCGAGTTTCAGGTTTATTTGATTATCGTCGACGATTAATATTTTTTTAATAGACGAAGGCTGAGCTGCGGTAGCCAGTAACGGTTGTTGACTGTCGGCATTTATCGTGCTTCGGGTGAGCAATTTTCTCAAATAGGCACTCGTGGTGATGTTTGAAACGAATTCATAGTTTTCGCTCACCAGTTCCGGCAGCAAACCAGGATCGTAATGCATGACAATGATCCTGACTCCTGAGCTGATAGTTTCATCGATAATGTCACCCAGTTTTTGCGTCAGGTGCCGCAAGTCGAAAACGATTATGTCGATCGATTTTAGATTATGTAGAATGGGTTCTCTAATTTTCTCGGGGGCTTGATCCGGTTCAATTAAGACTCCTTCGGTGTTGAGTCCCGCGCGGTCGTAAAGCGACTTTATTTCCTGGAGGCAGGCTTGTCTCGAAGCAAAAATTAGAGCAGTTGACTGAATACTTTGAGTCGGTTCAAGACCGTGACTTTCCAGTGGAATGGTAAAAGGCAGCCGCATAGAAAAAGTCGAACCCTGTCCAGCATCGCTTTTCAGGTCTATTTCTCCACCCATTAGATTTACCAGATTCTTGCTTATCACTAATCCAAGGCCGGTGCCGGTATAACGACGGTTAGCCGCCGTCTCTACCTGACTAAATGCAGTGAATAATTCCTCCTGGTCATGACTGGAAATACCGATGCCGGTATCTTCAACCTGTATTAGAACCTCGGCTTCATTATTGGACTCCTGTTCCAGCGATACACGAACCACGACCTGTCCGTGATCTGTAAACTTAATGGCGTTGCCAACTAGATTGAGTAATATCTGTTTTAGACGCAGTTTGTCGCCGCAGACGTAGCGCGGTGTATCACTGTAAATAATTAGTATTAAATCGATATTCTTGCTAATAACATTAATAAACAGGATGTCTCGGGTTTGTTCAATCAGTTCGTAAAGATCGAAATTTTCTTCGACGATTTGTAGTTTGCCCGACTCGAGTTTGGAAAAGTCGAGAATTTCATTGATGATTTCGGTTAAATCATTGGCCGATTTCATAATGATATCGGCGTATCTTTTTTGCCGAGAAGATAATTCTGACTGCCCCATCAAATTTATAAAGCCTTTTATGCCGTTGATAGGTGTGCGTATTTCGTGACTCATATTGGCCAGAAATTCTGATTTTATACGGTTAGCATCCTGTGCTTCGTCGCGAGCGAATCCAAGTTCCCGGTTCTTGGTTTCGAGATCGGTAATCGCTTCGCTAAGCTGTTGCGTGGCTTGCTGGATACGCTCGTTCAAATGTTTCCGATTAGTCTGCAGCGACTGAGTCATGCGATTAAATCCACGTTGAACCGAGCCGATTTCGTTGGATTCCAGTGGGGCGATTAATTCGCCTAGATGACCTGTTTCTACCCTTCTAAGATGTTCAATGAGTTTAAAAATAGGATTGGTGATACCTCGACTAATTATAATCGTAATGACTAATGTCATGATTAATATAAAAATGAATACAATCACCGAATCTCGCAAGACCTCGACTTTCGTTTCATCGAGTTTTTGCCTGGAAACATAGAGGTTTACCCAGCCTATGGTCTGGTTTTGCGAGCTATCATTTTGATCCGGCGAGAATACATCGGATACAATGATGCTTTCGGATTTAATGGGTTGATGAAACTGGTAATACTCGCTCAATTGACTCGATTCATAGTTTTTTGATGCGGACTGGACGATTAGCTCGCCTTCAGCGTTATAAACCGCTGCAAGCACGATTTCGTTGGTATCCACGGTTTGATCGAGCAAATACTGGATTTGTCTGTCGTTGCCCGAATATAAATTGTATTCCGAGGCACCAGCGATTTGTTTAGAAATGATCAAGCCTTGATTCTGTAATGTTTTTTCAGCCTGAAAAATGGTGGTCTCGATATGGAAATAGGTGAAAAACACATCGATAAGAATAGCGGGAATAAAGGTAATTAACAGGATTTGATATTTTATTCCGAGCCTGTTCATCGAAGAACCTCACTCAAAAGTTGCCGAATATCTGCCTCTTTGGACAGTTTAAATTCCTGGGAATGGGCTACCCGACGATTTATTTTAATCGAATAATAACGGGCATAATGTAAGGTCTGTCCGGCCTTCGGAGGCTTGCTCATACTGCTAGAGAGTAATTCGCTGAGGTGCCTGCCAATATCTTCCGGAGAGGAATATATCGAGGCAAGAGCGCCTGATTTAACGTGAGCCGGTGAGTAGCTGATAATCGGGATGCGATTTCGATAAGCGGTTAACAGCACGCCTTTCAGGGTATCTCGGTTATAAAGCCGCTGGTTGGGCAGCATCAATAATGCATCGCTTTGTCGTTTTAAGTGTCGAATGGTAGATAGAAGATCGGCACTACGCTGGGTTTGATATTGCGACAGGTTTAGCTTTAGCCGGTTGAGGATATGTTTTTGCTGGCGAGTCAGCTTAATTTGTTTGCTATTAATAATACCGGGGCTACTCGATTTGGTTAGATAGTGACCGAAAGCGAGGTATCGCTCGAGTGGTTGGTCAAGTAAGATTGCCAGGTGTTTACGCCCTGCTGGTGAAAGATTTTCTATTTGCTCACGTGTCGAATAAGTACTGATGATAAGTTGATCGGGGAATAATTTAATCACCTTTGCAGTAGCCCGAATACCAAGAGTGATAAAAATATTATTCTGGTAGATGGGTTTCATTTCAGAGTTCAAATCATCTGGACTCATGACTTTGAAGTGGATGTCTTTGGACGCTAATTCCTTCAGTTTATTGATAGTTTCGTTGAAGTAGGCGTTATCACTACTTTTAACAACAATGATATCCTTGGCGTTGCTTGCGAGCGCAACCGGACTACAGAGCAGGGCCTGTAATAGAAATAACCAAAATACCAACAATCCTGTTTTCATTGCTCCATTGTGCGGTCCTAAAAGCCGCCAGATATCCTTACGAAAATAACTTTTTCGTTTATGTTCTCCCGATAGTAATCGGGGTAGTCTTCGAGCAGGTTTTGACCGATGAGCTCAATCCTGGTTTCGCTGTCTCTATCTAATAGATACGCATAACGTACGTCAAGTTTGTTAATAGAGGATGTCGGGTCGCCGTTACCGAGCCATTCCATACGGTCTATATAGTAGTAATTGGCAGAAAGGCTATGATTATTTGCCCATTTATAACTGGTTACAATGAAAGCCGTCGAACCTGGAAACGAATCCTCTATCCGACTATCGACAGTATCTACGTGGACAACGCTAAACCCAGATTTTATATCGAAATTGGGGGAGGGTGAAAGATCTAA
>JAUVCH010000131.1 GCA_030595795.1 Gammaproteobacteria bacterium | reverse complement strand
CATCAGTGAGCATATGCACGGAGCTTGTTCAAGGCTACTATTTTGATGAAGATCCATCGGGCGAATTCCCTGAAGAGCTAATATTTAAGGTTATCACTGCTATGCCTCTAATTGATAATCAAGATCAAATGTATGGATATTACTGGAACAAAATAGCGGAAGGCTTCCTAAAGAAACATCCAAACCGAAGTATTGCTTTACTCGATAAAATTTTAAGTAACGAAGGTCAAGTTTCCCGTTACGGTAGCTTGGAACATATCGCAAAAGTTGCAGATAAAATCGTTTTTGCCCATCCGCTAGAATCTTGGAAAATTGTCTCGAAACTTATAGTTGATGAAACAAATAGTCGTTATGACGCCATTGATTGGTTGCGTGACACAGGCTTTGAAGACAAATCACGCAAGGGTGCAATTTGCTATATGCCCGTGGAGGAGATTATTAACTGGGTTAAGGAGGACAAAGAAAAAAGACTGTGGTTGATAGAAGGAGTATTACCTAAAACCCTAGATGAGGATTCAGGTGGTCTGCTTACACGCTCTTTTATTGAGGAGTTTTGTGATGATCAAGTCGAAAGTAGTTTATTTGTGCATTTTCATATGGGCGGATGGACCGGTCATGAAAGCGCCTATCTGTCAAAAATAAGGGACTCAGCTCGGAAATGGATATCAGAAATTCAATCAACAAAAATTCAATTGTGGTTGGGAAAATTCATCGATTACTTAAGCAGTCGAATTGAAGTTTCCCAAATACGGGAAGAAAGAGAGTTCTAACTCCCTTAATAATCCAAGAAAACTAATTCAACTTTGGAGTAAGGCCTGGCTTGATCAAAAAAATAAGAAGTTTACGTTGGTCGGCGATTCCGGTCGTTCAGAAATACCAATGATCAGCGACA
The DNA here is from genome assembly GCA_030595795.1 of Gammaproteobacteria bacterium. Taxonomy (GTDB): domain Bacteria; phylum Pseudomonadota; class Gammaproteobacteria. The sequence continues at coordinate 8,335 of JAUVCH010000131.1, read as the reverse complement.
GCTATTGACCATTTTGAGTCTTCCAAGAAGAAACTAATCGTGCCCTCAATTAACCCCTACAGGCATAAACGACCAATCAGCTTCGATCAAATCAAACACCCTCCAAAACCTCAAATACCAACTATTACAATTTAAAACCGATGACGTATATAGCCCAACGGCAGTCGTGCTAAACAACACGACTGCCCGGTTTAACAGACTTTCACTTCGCCCGCTTCAAACTATTCTTATTAAAGTCCCTCTCGTTTAACCCAGTCTGAAACTGAAAGTCAGAAAAAACCAGGCGCGATGCCTTGCCATTTTGATGGTTGGTCATTTCCAGTTCATGGGCGCGCCAGAATTTGCCCTGATACTGCTGGTATCCGCTGGCAATCAGAGTTTTCAGCAGGGTATTTTTTCGGTCGTAAAAGTCTGACTTGAGCATGCGATACTCGGCTTTGTCGATCCATACTACCTGGCGGGTGTAACCGGATTTCTTATCAAGCGGATAACGCTCGATGACAAAACTGTCCTGACCGTTGAATTGCTCGTCTCGTATCCAGCGGTAGGTATACTTTTCCACCTCCTGGCTGGATATATCTTCATAGGCAAATTCACTGCCCATGAAGGGACCGGACTTGTTCGTTGAACTGATGCGTTTTACACGCTTCAAAGCTGGCAGATACAGCCACTGGTCGTCATTGCCCTGCTTGTGGGTAAAGGTCAGTATCGAGGTACCTTTGATATCCGCAGGCTGGTCGAATACCGACAGGATTTTATCGCCATCATTCTTTATTTCCAGGGTCAGGGTACGCAGACGCCGGATACTGATATCGCCATTACGGTTTTTTAATTCCATGGTTAATGACGACATGCTATCGGTAAAACCGAGGTCTCTGCGATCCCCCTCGGTAGCGATGTACAGGCCTTTCTGTTCGGGTGAGACATTGGCCAGGGCCAGAGCAGGTATCAACAGGCTAGTGGTGATGATTGTTTTCAATAGTTTCATGATTAATTCTCCAATAGTTGGTTTAAGTACGAACTGTTTGCTCAGGCCTGTGCCGGAGCGATTAAGTTATCGATTATCGGGGATGATCTGTGTGTGCCAGCCTCGATACGCTTGTCTACTTTCATCAGTAGGCCGGGGAGTAGCAAAAAGTCAGTCACCAGCGCGAGTGCTATAACAATGGCGGTTAACAACCCGGTATCCGCATTGAGTTTGAAGCCCGAAAGCGAGAGCACGCCGAACCCGACGACCAGAACCACCGTGGTGACGAACAATGCCTTACCCACACTTGAGAAGGAATAACGGATGGCGTCGCTCGATGGCAGCCCGAGTTCACGGCGTGCACGCAAATACTTGCTCAGGAAGTGCACGGTGTCATCGACGATGATACCCAGGGTTAACGAACCGACTACCGCTATTGTCAGCCCCACTTCTCCTACCATATGCCCCCAAACACCGAACGCCATCGCGGCAGGTATCAGATTGGGAACCAGGCTGATCAGTCCGATCTTCACACTGCGCAGCGAAATCATCAAAATGCCGGAGATCAGAACCAGCGCCAGGATAGTACCGCCCAACATTTGAGTGATATTACGTTCGGAGATATGTGCAAACATCAACGACATGCTGGCACCGTAGGTGAACATATGTTGCGGCGCGTTTGCCTCTAGCCATTCGCGTGCCCGTGCATCGATTTCACGCAGTTCTTTGGAAGTAGCCTTATTTAGCGTCACAATCATGCGGGTGGCCGATTTATCGATGTTGATCTGGTTGTTCAGATCGAGTCCATAAGGCAGCGACATTTCGTACATCAACATATACTGAGCAGCCAGCTCACGATCTTGCGGGATACGGTTATACGTCGGGTCATCATTATGCAGATTCATGTTTAAGCGTTTAACGATATCGGTAATCACGTTGACGTGCGAAACACGGGGCTGTGCACGATACCAGTTGGCAAATTCTTCGATCTTTACCAGATAGGCGGGGTCGTTAATACCAGCGGGTTCACCAGCAGATAGCGAGTATTCAATTGCGTCCAGGCCAGTCAGATTGTCCTGGGTGAAGTCGGCTACCTGGCGGACCTCGTAACGCTGGTCAAAATACTGGACGAAATTATCATCCAGGCTGATCTTGTTAATACCGAGCGTAGTGGCGGCTACCAGTGCAAGCACGCCATACATCAACCAACGGCTACGGCGTACTACGAAAGCGCCAAAACGATCCATGAATCTGGCTTTCTTCTGCACTCTGATCTTTGGTGCACGCACCGGCAACACAGCCATTAACGCGGGCAAGGTAAACAGGGACAACAACATCGCAACAACACTTCCCATCGCAACGATATTACCCAGGTCACGGAAAGGCGGCGCATCTGAGAAGTTCATACTTAGAAAGCCAATCGTAGTGGTTACCGAGGTCAGTACGATTGGTTGTAAATTAATTCGTAGGGACTCGGCAATCGCCTCGGATTTAATTTTCCCATTCTGCATCTGCATTAACATACTGGTGAGAATATGGATGCAATGGGCCACGGCCAGGGTGAGTACTATTGTCGGTGAATTGACCGAGGGAGGACTTAGCGCAATGCCAGCCCAACCAGCCAGACCGAGTGATCCCGCCATGGAAACGCCAATAATAATTAACGTTGCGAAAGTGCCTGCTACGGAACGTAATAGATAGGCCATTACTAGTAACAGAGCCAGATACATCAACGGCACCAGCGTAGCCATATCTTCCATACTAACTTCCATGAAAGCTGTATTGAACATCACACTGCCACCCAGATGGAGATCAATATCAGGATATTTAGCCCGAAACTCTCTAGCCAGATTACGGCTAAAACTAGCGATCTGCTGTACCTCGTCATTCGCCTCGCCCTGCTTCTGGATCGTGACAAATACTCCGGTAACATTACCAGCAGGCGATATGACGCGATTAACCAGCAATGGTTCTGCTAGTACGGTTTCCCGTATATAGGCGAGTTGATCGTCGGTCAGATTCTGTGCATCGCTGACCATGTCCTCCACGACCAGATCGTCGTCCTCTGCATAGCTGTTCTGGAAGTTGGCAATGGAGTCGACACGGCTGGAAAAAGGTATTTGCCAGGACTGCTCGGTGAGGTCTTCGATTGCAGTCAGCGTACTACGATTAAAAACCTGGCCATTTTTGGGTGCAATAATAAACAGGATATTCTCGTTTTTAGCATAAGTACGCTCCAGCGCCTCGAATGCCTTTAATTGAGGATTGTCCTCGCTAAAAAATATACGATTATCGTTTTCAAAACTAAGATACTGGGCACCGTAAATAGTGCCGACCGACAATACCACCGAAGCCAGTAGTATCCACCAGCGCTTCGCTACAACCCACTGCCCAAAATACTGTTCAAACATCTTCATGATTAAGTCCTCTATTGGATTCACAATACGTGAGAATAAAGCTTAGAAGATTCCGACGGCTAGAAAATCACCCAGGCGGGTGATTTGAAGGGGTGATTACAGCATTGGTTTATATCATGGAAATTTGGATCAATGGTAAATAGATATACTATTCTGGGAAATGTTACATTTCACGCTACCGGAACGAGGGATAGCGGAATTATTTGTCATATTCTCATAGTTCAATGACAATAGACGGATTAGCATAATCTGGAAGTGTGGTAACCAATGATATTCGAAAACAACAGAGATAGAATTCGATGTAAAAAACCAAAACTGAAATATGTTAATGGTGAATATTTGTGCTGGATTGACGAGGGCCAAATCTGGCTGAGATTCTTAAACTTAAAGCAGGCGTGTCAGTTTATAAGGGCTAGGCTCGATATTAAATGAGCGACTCATTATCGATGCGGGTATGGAATGAAAATGTATTATTATTCTGGCTGGCTGCCAAACTCCGCAGCCAACGAGTCGACGATGCCCCTGATGATATCAATAAACTGATCCGTCTCTGCCTGGTTACCCTCCCGACGACAGGCATTTAAACCAGACAGCGCTATATTATAAGCCGCGTGGTAATTACCCTTATCGACAAAATTCTGAATCTCCTTAGCTTCGACTTCAATATCCACGTTTAAACCTCAATATTTTGTCTTTTGCCTGATATAGACAGACTGCCATGACTGGCTATATCAACCCACCAACAACTCTATCGCCTTAAACGAAGAAATAGCAAGTACCAGAATAATCGCAAAGAACAAGACTGACCGATGTTTCAGTGGTTCTCCACGATAGGCTTCTATTCTGACCAGAATCCAGTCGGACAGAACGTAGAGGATTACTGCTGTAATGGTGTAATAAACGAATTGCATATTATATCTCGCCTGTATAAACGTGGAAGCCGAGGATGTATATCAACACCCCGGATACCGATACATAAAACCACAGAGGTAAAGTCCAGCGCGCGAGGCGTGGATGACTATTGAAATTCCTTTTGATCGCAAAAAAAACGGTAGACAGAACCATTGGCACAATGACCGCAGCTAATATGACATGCGAAGCCAGCAGCGTGAAATAAAATGGGCGGATGATTCCCTGCCCCTTAAATGGCAAGTAGCCGACTTCGGCGTGATAGGTCAGGTAAGACACCATGAATACACTGGAGATGATGAGCGCGGTCACCATGCACAACCGATGCAGGTTTCGTTTGTCGTTTCGAATGTAGTAGTAGCCGACTCCCAGTAGTAATGCCGCAGATGTATTTAATACGGCCTGAAAATGTGGCAGATAGGGGATTACTTCATCGAGAGTCATCAAAATAGTTAAGAATTAATGGCTGGTGCCTGCTGAACGAGTAATCTTATTGTACACGTTGTATTTTCCTGATGGTTTGTTCATGGGTATTCGCTTGACCTCGATCAATGTTGTCGCATCGTATACGACGACTGCGCCGTCGGGATCCCAGATGCTGAGCAGGGCGTATTTGCCATCGCGGGTGAATTCAACGTGGGCTGCAGTTTTACCCGGTGCGGGGCGCAGTGTTTTGACAATTTCGAGACTACGTTTGTCGATGATGTGTACGGCGTCCTTATTCGGACCGAAGAATACGTCAACCCAGGCGTAGGGCGTATTTTCATGGCTGCGCATGAAGAAGCCTGGCCCTAACGTTTCGATGTGTTTTATGGTCTCCCAGGATTCCATGTCGATGATGCTGACATTGCCTTTTTTTAGATTGGGTGTGGCCAGTATGGTTCGACCTTCGTATTCCCAGGTGATGCCTGAGCCAAGATGAGGCATACCCGGTAACTCGAGGTCGTTGACTATGACTCTTCTGACGTCCAGATCGATGACCTGTCCTTTGCCTTCACGCGAGGCGCCGATAATGGTGACGTATTCCTGGTCGAAGAAAAAGTCGTCGAGATAATCGGCCACTTTGATTCGACGAATCGGAAAAGGCTCCGATTCGACGTTTTCACCCGATTCCGGGTTGTAATCGTGTACCCAGCCACCGAAGCCTGCGGGTGGATTATCGTCGTAGGATATTTCCCAGACTTCGGGGATGTCTTTCAGCGCGGCGATAAAGCTATTGCGTGGTGGTGCGGTATAGACCGCGCTTACGCGGGAAGAATTGCCATTGTTGTCTGTTACATCGATTAGCTTAATCGGTTTCAGGTCGGTCGCATCGAGTAGCACGAGCGAGTGCGGCAGGTAGTTGGCTACCATGACGTAGCGGTCATCTGCCGAGACCGCCAGGTTACGGGTATTGATGCCGGCGCGAATTTCGGCCACCAGTTTCAGGTTATAGATATCGTATTTACTGATCCAGCCATCGCGAGAGCCGAAATAAACGAATCTACCGGATGAGGAATATTTGGGGCCACCGTGTAAGGCGAAGCGCGATTTGAATCGGTGGATGGGTTCCATCCTGTCACCATCGAGCAGGGTGACGTGGTGGTCGCCGAGTTCTACCACCAGAAACAGGTTTAGCATATCATCGACCTTAAATACCGGCGTGCTGGACAGATCCTCGGGTTTATTGTGGGTGATGTGGCTGGCGGTGATCTCTGGCAGGCCCCAGGCGAGAGTTTGTTTGGATGGCGAATAAATATAATCGACTAGTGCTCTAATATCCTGCTCAGATAGCTTGTCAGCAAAGGCAGGCATTTGCGTGGCGGCTCGGCCATTGCTAATCACTTCAACCGCTGCTTTTTTGCGTAGCCGTTTCAAATTACCAGGAAGTAGTGCGGGGCCCATTCCGCCCAACCGTTGGGCATTGTGACACTCGGCGCAGTTATCCTGATAAAGACTGGTTACCTCGTTAGCAGAAACAACGGTGCTTAGCGACAGGCACAATAATATTGCGATAAGCGAAGCGGGTTTGAATAACATCGATTACTACTCGGTTACACGGATGACGCCGGTCATCTCCGGATGCGGCCCGCAACGGTAGGAAAAAGAACCAGTCTGGTTGAACTCTCGCTCGTAATAGTCTTCGGGGAACAGGTAATCCTCTGGCTCTTCTTCGTCCAGCGCTTCAAACCAGACGCTGTGGTACTGGCGCTTCTCGCGGTTTTCCCAGCGTATAACCTGGCCCTTTTGAATAGTGATTTCCTGCGGTATGAATTTGTAATCTTTGATAATCACCAGTTGTGTTTGATCACCACTAGCGAGAGCAAATTGAATGCCTAATGCGGTGGTTAAAATCAGTGGTAAAAAGCGATGACTCATTGATTACTGACCAATCACATTGATTTCGGCTTCGTCGTCGTCAAAGCCCAGTTTGAGGCCAAGCGAGACATGATGGAAGCGACTATTGCTGTAATCGTCGTGAATTGCAAAGCCGATATTGTACCACTGATCGCTGCTCATGCTGATGTCGCCGGGTTGGTCGGAAACCAGCTTGCGTACCATTTCAAGCGTCCACACACCATCAGTAAGACTGCCGGTGAAATTCACGCCCTGGCCACCGCTCATGACACGCTCGGCGAGGATGTAACCGTCTTCAGATTCACCCGTGCCAGACTTGTAACGCAGCAAGTCCATGAAAGAGCCGTTATCTAGAGCTGCCTGAATCTCGGCCTCGTCTTTAAGTTTGTCCCAGCCACCACGTTTCTTGCCATCCTTACCATTGATTTCAATAGCTGTACGGCTCTCCTTGAGGTATTTGGTGAAGCCGTTGCTGAGGTCGAGTCGCGCTGCCAGTGGGCTAGACGTTAGCACCGATTCATCGGGTTGATCAGGCATGTAGTTAACATCCTGATGGCAGGTTTGCCAGCAGCCAGTGCGCTCGGCGTATTCTACTTTTGGGTCGTCTTCGTTATCGGTCGCTAACATGATGGCGAATTTGATCGGGTTCTCCGCGTCCATCTTGCCGCCCTCGACGAATGGCACTGGGGCGTGTTCTCCGTCTTCCCACTGGAACCGCATATAGAGATTATCGGCGTTGTGCGCTGCTTGAATGTTAACAGCGATGCTGCCGCGTTTACCCGGAATCGGGGTCGCTTCTGCTTTGTCTCCAGTGACGATCAGATCACCGATATCGACCTCTTCGTCTTCGTGGCATTCGAAGCAACGATCGCCTGTGACAAACGCACGCTTGCCACCGTGGTCGCTACCTTTGAGCATCCATTCTATAGAGGTTTGGCCAGGATAAAATAATACGACTTCCCTCGGTTCGATGCCTGACCAGTCTATATTGCCGGATTCTGTACTCGTGTTCGGAATAGTTTTCGGTTCAGCTATTACCACTTCTATCTCTTCAGTAATCTTTTCTGTTTCAGTTTCGCCATCTTCCGACCGACCATCAATCATTGCTTGCCACTGCGGCGGAATAGGCCTTCTATCGTCGAGATTTGGTTTTTCAAGCGCCGTCAATTCTTCATCGCTGAGCTGATCGTGTACCTTCTTGTGCGCTATCCCCTTATGACAATCGATACAGGTGTTACCAGCTTCCATGCCATTGATGTGCTGCTTGCGTGCCCGTTTTTTCTGGTCGGCGGGATTCATCGATTCGAAATCATGACAGTTACGACATTCGCGCGAGTCGGTAGATTTCATCGCAGACCAGACGTTTTTGGCCAGTTCGAGTCGTTTACTGTCGAATTTTTCCGGGGTATCGATGGTTCCCAGTATCTTATGGAATACTTCATTACTGGCCTGTACCTTGCGGACTACTTTGTGCACCCAGGGATCGGGCACGTGGCAATCGGAACAGGTGGCGCGGACGCCGCTTCGATTTGTATAGTGAACGGTTTTTTTGTACTCCTGATAGACATTTTCTTCCATCTCATGGCAGGAGATACAAAACTTCAGGGTATTAGTCGCTTCCATCGCGGTGTTGAACCCACCCCAGAAAATAATACCGATGATCATAAATACAAGCGCAGCGCCAAGGGTTGTTCCTAATACCACC
>JAUVCH010000109.1 GCA_030595795.1 Gammaproteobacteria bacterium | reverse complement strand
ATTGCTCATGGGATGATCCTCATCAGCGGGTACCCAATAAGGTGGATGTGTTCAAACGTCGCGTGGTTGAGATTAAAGATCAGCAGATGATGAATTTTCAGGGTAGCTACGACGAGTACCTGGCAAGTCAGATGGAATCTTTTAAGGTTGCCTAGGTTCTACTAACAGGATCGGAGTCAGCCCTGGCTCCGACCCTGGGTAAGTTCTAGATCATCTCAAACGTCAGGGGTATCGCCCGACCAAGCGTGTGCCCCACTGGTGAGGTACTGGATACCTTGTCGTGCAAGGCCTGAAGTTCTTCGGCTGAAGCACTGCTATTGATATTAACCTTGACGGTGATATTGTCATATCCGGCATGGCCTTCCTTCAAGCCGAGAAAGGTATGTAAATCGAGATCACCTTCGAGTTCTATACTGAGATCGTTGATTTCAATTCCGGCGACAGTCGCATTGGCGGCGTATCCGACCGCGAGGCAATTACCATAAGCTGCCAGAATTTGCTCAACCGGATTAGGACCGCTATCTGTTCCGCCTAATGCGCCGGGCTCATCTGAGGCGATGGGTGCGAAATCGCGTATTGTTGCTTCCGAGCGGAACCCTCCTTTCCATTTAACCAGTGCGTTCCATTTTGTGGCTGCAACCTCGGGCTCCTGTTGAATTTTGCCAGCAAGGCCTGCTACCGCGTTAATGTCTACGTCGTTTAATAGTGTGGTATCTACTTCGGTCATTGATCTTTTCCTAATTTATGTCAATTCGGTGATCAAGTTAAAATATATGACCGACAATATCAACTATCACAGGCAAGTTAGGCGCATTTTTTCAATTCGTGACTTTCCTGATTGATAGGTATCAACTCCTGCACATTACTACTGGCAAGACGAGTCGACGCTGTAGTTTCCTGATTAAGGTTTTGCTCTCGTCGCGCACTCAACGAATTAAGCGAAATTAACCCGGAGCGTAAATCATCTATATCAATCTGGTTCAGCCCGACATCTTTTTGCATATGCTCACTCATGCTGGATATCGCTCTTATATTTTCCCGCTCCTGGGCCGCTACTATGGATCGGTCAATATATGTCTTTACCGACTTTTTAATTTTTGCCAACAGTGTGATGAACGTGTTCGCTCGTATCTCATGGGCATGTCTATCGTGCTCGGTGTAATTCGAAGCAAACTGATCGACAAATTTTTGATTAATGCCATTTCCAGTGTTGGCATCGACGATTGAAGCGACTGCTATACTCATGATGTTCATATTAGTTTTCCTCACTAGCGTAAATGAATAAATCTGTTGTTACGGTAGTAATATATGTTTAGTATTGGTAGTTAACAAACGATAGTTTTTATTCACCAGATTAGATTATCTAAACTGAAATGACATTACTACCACCGCTAAATTCTCTACGTGCTTTCGAGTCTGCTGCACGCCATTTAAGCTTCAGCAAGGCCGCTGACGAACTCAATGTCACGCCTGGGGCAATCAGTCAGCAGATTAGGACACTCGAAGAGTTTCTCGATATCAAGCTATTTAAGCGCCTCAATCGGATCATCATACTCACCGATGCCGGGCAATTGTTTCTGCCATTACTCGCGGAGGGATTCGCCAGAATTACCGAAGCTGTCGAACTAGTTCGCAAACGCCAGCACAATGTGCCGCTAACGATTACCGCACCGCCATCGTTTATCTCAAAATGGCTAATACCTCGGCTGGCCAAATTTCACAGCTTATACCCGGATATCGATGTACGAATCGACGCTTCGAATCGATTGGTGGACTTCGTCCGCGAGGACATCGACGTCGGTATTCGATTTGGCACGGACGAATTCTCGGATCTAAACTCGGTTTATTTATTTTGTTTCGACCTGATCCCGGTGTGCAGCCCTGATTTGCTGAAGCAGGGGCAAGGCTTGAGCAGCCCGCAAGATCTGGCTCATTACACTCTATTGCACAACGATTACGATGATGTAGATTCAAGCTGGCCCGACTGGGATATGTGGTTGGCTACTGCTGGTGTGGATAGTATCGATGCGAGTCGCGGCATATTTTTTAATCAGTCTGAAATGATCATGGATGCCGCACTGGAGGGACAGGGAGTGGCGCTGGTTGCGAGTGTCATGGCTGCCGGTGAGATAGCCGCCGGACGTTTAATTCAGCCCTTCGAGACCCGATTACCGGTACGCCTGTCTTACGCTATAGTGACTACCGAGCAGAAGGCAAATAGCCCGAAGGTGTCCGCGTTTCGTGATTGGGTGCTAGCTGAGAGTGCCTATCTGCGTGAGGCGGAGAGCTTAACAAAGCACTAATAAAGAATTTCACAGGTTTAATTTAGCCCTGCTGCTTTCATTTTCATCTACAGCCGGTAAAATCCCCGCTCCATTTATTTTCCAACGCTCGGCGTCATGCCCAAATACCTGTTCGATACCCCTGATCCAGTTACCGGAACGTATCTGCGCCTGGGCCAGCTTTATGGCAGCAGTCGCAGTCTGTTACTCGCCGAACGTGTCGCTAAATTTAAAGGACTGTCGGTTATCGTTTGTAGCGATATGGCCGATGTTGATCAAATTGAGCACGAAATTGCTTTTTTCAGCCATAAGAAACCCGAGGTTATTCGATTTCCAGACCTGGAGACTCTGCCCTACGATCAATTTTCGCCACATCAGGATATTATCTCGGAGCGCATTAAATGCCTGGCGACACTTGCATCGACCAAACAGGGTTTATTGATACTCCCAATTACGACGTTACTACAAAAGGTCTCACCCCCAGAGTTCATCTATGCACGAAGTCTATGCCTTAAGGTCGGCGATATTATCGAGCCGGTCGATCTGAGGAGTAAGTTAATCCAGTATGGTTATAGAAACTCTGCTCAGGTTCAGGAGCATGGTGAATTTGCGGTACGCGGATCGATACTCGATTTATTTCCGATGGGTAGCAGAAATCCGTTTCGGCTGGAGTTCTTCGATGATGAGCTAGAATCGATCCGTAGTTTCGACGTCGAAAGTCAACGTTCGCTGGAGAAGCTCAAGGAAATCGATTTACTCCCCGCACAGGAATTTCCGCTAGACGAGGAAGGCATCAAAACCTTCCGCTTTAATTTTCGCGAACGCTTCGATATCGATCCAAACACTTGCCCGGTTTATACCGATATTTCGCAGGGTAGTTCGTCACCTGGAGTAGAATATTATCTGCCGCTATTTTTTGAGCAACTGGTCAGCCTGTTTGATTATTTACCTGATCAATGTCAGTTTCTGCTCGATCAATCGGCTCTCGAACACAGCGAAGAATTCCTCAGCCATGTCGAAGACCGCTTTGAATCTCGACGATATAACCTGGAACGTCCGCTACTAAAACCAGATCAACTTTATTTAGACAAGGCCGCTATCGAGCAGAATTTGGTGCGATTTCCCTGCACTATTTATAATCGCTACAAATACGACGACTGCGACCAGCAAACAATCAACTGTGATACGCAGGCGATTCCACAATTAACCATTCAAAATCAGTCCGAGCAACCCGACCAGGCTTTACAGGCCTTTATTAACAAAAAGGCATTCGAAAAAATCCTGTTTAGCGCTGAATCAGCCGGTCGTCGTGAGTTTCTCTACGAAGCCCTGCAACACTATGGAATTCGCCCGACTCCGGTGACTAACTGGGGCGATTTCCTGTCGAACCAGACCAGTCGTATATTCTTAACTGCGTCTTCACTGGTGAGCGGTTTAACCCTGGAGCGCTCTGGTTTAGCCATCATCGCCGAACACCAGTTATTCGGTGATCGTGCGAAACAGCAACGGCGGCGAAAATATAAGAAGACCCGCGACGCAGAAAGCACCATCCAGAGCCTCGCCGATTTGCACGAAGGTGCCGCAGTAGTCCACGAAGACCATGGCATTGGACGTTACCAGGGTTTAAAAACACTGACGGTATCCGGCATAGAGACTGAATTCCTCTGCATCGAATACGCCAATGAAGACAAGCTTTATGTCCCGGTATCATCATTACATTTAATCAGCCGCTATGCTGGAGCGAGTGACGAAAACGCACCACTACATCGGCTCGGTAGCAACCGCTGGGATCGTGTACGTAAGAAAGCCCAGGAAAAAATCCACGATATCGCTGTTGAATTACTGGAGATTCAGGCTCGCCGAGCCACCTTACAGGGATTTGGCCATCAGCTTTCGCTGGATGAGTATCAACAGTTTGCTTCGACATTTCCATTCGAGGAAACACCGGACCAGGAAAATGCCATTCAGGCCGTAATTAGCGATATGCAGTCATCTCAACCGATGGACAGGATTGTCTGCGGCGATGTTGGCTTTGGCAAAACTGAGGTTAGTATGCGGGCCGCTTTTATAGCAGCCAATTCGGGTAAGCAGGTAGCGATGCTGGTTCCAACCACCTTACTTGCGCAACAGCATTATCAAAACTTTCTCGATCGTTTTGCCGACTGGCCCGTGCGGATCGCAAGCCTTACCCGCTTCACTCACAAGAAAGAACTGGACGAGACTTTACAGCTAATAGCTAACGGCAGGATCGATATCGTCATTGGTACTCACAAGCTGCTGTCAGATTCGATCAAGTATAGCGACCTTGGACTCGTCATTATCGACGAAGAGCATCGTTTCGGGGTTCGTCATAAGGAAAAGCTGAAGGCACTGCGAGCACAGGTCGACCTGCTGACCATGACGGCAACACCGATCCCAAGGACCTTGAACATGTCGCTGGCTGGCATGCGCGACCTGTCGATCATCGCCACGCCGCCGATGCAGCGCCTTGCGATTAAGACCTTCGTCTCACAATGGAATAACGATACTGTCATTGAGGGCTGTCAACGCGAGCTCAAACGCGGCGGACAAATTTACTTTTTGCATAACGAAGTCAAAAGCATCGAACGCACCGCCAGTGAGTTGCAGGACTTAATTCCTGAAGCGCGGATCGGCATTGTTCACGGTCAAATGAAAGAAAAAGAACTCGAACAGGTGATGCTCGATTTTTACCACCATCGTTGCAATTTGCTGGTATGCACGACGATTATCGAAAGCGGTATCGACGTGCCCACAGCAAATACTATCTTCATCAATCGTGCCGACAAACTGGGGCTGGCACAATTGCACCAAATTCGGGGCCGAGTCGGTCGTTCGCACCACCGTGCCTATGCTTATTTAATCGTACCGCCGGATCGTTCGATGACCGCTGATGCCCGTAAACGCCTACAGGCTATCGAATCACTCGAAGATCTGGGCGTCGGTTTTACGCTTGCTACGCACGACCTCGAAATACGCGGTGCCGGAGAGTTACTCGGCGACGGGCAAAGCGGTCAGATCACCGAAATCGGATTCACCTTGTATTCCGAGTTGCTAGAACGCGCGGTGCAATCGATTAAAGCAAACCTGCCGATAGATTTCGATACGCCGCTAATGCGCCCTTCTGAGGTTGACTTCCATATACCCGCGTTGATTCCCGAGACTTTTATTCCTGACATCCATCACCGATTGATCGAGTACAAACGTATCGCTTCGGCCAGTAGCAAAGACGACCTGCGGGAACTACAAATGGACTTAATCGATCGCTTTGGCCTGTTACCGGAATCGTTAAAACACCTTTTCCGGACGACTCACATAAAACTACAGACGGTGACACTCGGTATCGAAAAAATCGACATAGGTGAACAGGATGGGAAAATCGTATTTAACGTGAATCCAAATATCGATCCAATGAAAATCATCCAGTTAATCCAGGCCTGTCCCGATCGATATCGATTCGATGGAAAACAAACCTTGCGCATTCGCTGTCAAAGTGATGAACTTGAACTTCGGTTTAAACAAATCGAATCTCTGTTGGAGGATCTTGCTGCTTAGTCTTATGAATATCCAAAAATTGTTACTTTTTTCGATTGCCTTCGCCCTGCCAGTTACCGTGTTTTCGCAGTCGGACGATGAAGAAACCCGCTATTACGATGTCGAAATCATAATATTTAAAAATGTCCAGGTGCCGAAAGGTAAGGAATATACCCTACCCGTCAGCTTGCCCCCAAAAGACGATGAAGCGATTGATTTCTCTAGCGCATTCGGTGTCCGGGATGCGGCCACAAAATTCTACGAAGTGACGCCAATAGACAAATTACTGATGACCGACAAGGCTGCAAAAATTATCGAGTCGCCTTATTACGAATTGCTAGTACATCAGGGCTGGCGTCAACCTGGTATGGATAAAGATAATTCGTTATCGGTGTGGATTCGTGGCGGCAAAGTATATGGTGATGAATTTATCTCTATCGACAGCCAGTTATCCGGTACTCAGCTGGAAGTAATAAATCAAACCGATGGTTCAACCCAACAGGCTATCCGCGGAACAAACGAGAAGTTATTCGAACTGGAAGGAAAAATCACTATCGTGTTAGCGCGCTACCTACATACTTATGCCGATTTAATTTATCGACGGCCGCGCCTGACGCTGGACCAAAGCCTGGACAATCCGGAGCTAGCCGCAGAGCTGAAAGATTCGCTCGACACCCGGATCCTCGACAACTATCATATGCTCGAGCAACGGCGGATGCGCAGCAAAAGCCTGCATTATCTCGACCACCCGGAGTTTTCGCTGCTGGTTTATATCACGCCTTACGTGAAGCCGGATATAACAGTTAATACTTTGGAAGCTACTAACGGATAAAGACAGATAAATTAGTAACCTCCGCCACCCCCACCTTTAAATTTGTACCCAGATTCCGCAAAAGGCGTCTTCCGGCCAACCAGTGCCTCGACTAGCGCCAACTCTTTATCGGTATGATTAATAACAGGTCCGGGTACAATCAACTTCTGTTGCGCCGCTGAAGCCAGAATATATACCGGCTTATCGTGATGCTCGGTGACAATATCTACCACGACATTCGGATCAGCCCTGGCGCTAATATTGGTATGTCCATAACAGGTGCACAGATAAGATTTTTCGGCTTCAGATTCGGCGTAGACACCCGTACCTCGAATACCAATAGTCGCAGTTGAAGTAACCAGTTGATGAGCGGTATCACGCTTTCCGAACACGCCTAGCAGCGCACCTGAGATCAGTCGCATTGACCTGACCAGGATTCCATTGGCGCTGAACTCAAGCTCGCTATTGCTGCGTAAGATAAAAGCGTCGGATCCAACGACAAAAATAATTTCACTATCACCACCGGTCCGTACGACCGAGTCTGCCGTTATTTGTGTTTTGATATCGGCTGGTATGCCATTAACACTGACATTACCAGAGAGTTTATAGATAGAACGACTCTTGGGTAGACGTCCAGGCAGGCTACTCAACGCGTAGGCAGGAAGTGCTAAACCAGCCGTGTTAACTCCGCCAAAAACACCGATTGCCAAGGCATCAAGCAAAAAATTCCGCCGTTTAATATCGTTGTTATCCATTTTGCCCTCTTAGTTTACCCGTCGCATCCCCACTTTATGAGTAAGCGGTGATTTTGTAAAGTATTCCAAATTAACGCAGGAGTGCGTAATATTTCACATCACTACAGGATTAATTACAGGAATAACAGATATTACAGCGCTTTGATATTGAATCTACCGCTAATGCCGTCAATAATGCGGTTCTGCTGATCGTTAAGGACACAAAACTCTGTGGAAAAAAATATGCATCCAGTCCAGCTACAACCAGGTACCAGTGCTACGCGGTTCCTGTTAGTTACAATAATGCTAATTATTGGCCTGGCAATGGCCGGAAATGCTGACGCCGCCAAAAAATACGTTATCGACGTGTTCGAAGTTACTATGCGTAGCGGCACCAGCACGTCAAACAATATTGTCAAAATTCTAAAAAGTGGCCAGGCTGTCGAGGTTCTTGAGGAAGATCTGGCTTCGCAGTATTCTCTCGTCGAGATTGATGATGGTAAGAAAGGTTACGTTCTGAGCCGTTTCCTGGACGATATTCCGTCAGCCCGTGAACGACTTGCCCTCTTACAAGAAAAAAGTGACCAGCAAAAACAAGCGGTCTCGTCCCTTAAAGAAGAAATTGAACTACTTAAATCTGAGCTAGACAACGAACAAACCGATAACGAATCCCTGAAAAATACCTTACTGGCTTCTGAGAGCGAACTCGGCCGAGTAAGAACCGCTTCGGAAAATACTTTGACTATTCTCGACGATAATAAGCGTCTTCAGTCCATAGTCGAGATACTGCGTGAAGAGAAGCAATCGCTTAGCGACGAAAACGACAGTCTGAAAGATTCGACAAAAATGGACTGGTTTATCCGTGGTGCAGCGGTCTCAATCATCGCCTTCCTACTCGGAATAATAGTCACCCGAATTCGATGGCGTAAGCAGGATAACTGGGGATCGTATTAATCCCAGTTGACTAAACCCTGCTTCAGCCAGGTAAATTAAGTGGGTTGTCGGGGTTAACGTTTGCCATGAAAGGTATCTTACGATCCTTATGGGTAATTTGATAAATTAATCCTATCCAGTTGCCAACCACCGAGCAGGCAGTGTCGTGCCAGGTATTGTCTAATGACTGCAAAATCAATGCCTCTGGAAACTCCGGTATCGATAGCCCTTGTTGCTGCGTGGAAATAACACGATCGCCAAATTCCCTGAGTATCGCCGACTCGAATAAACCGAGGTAATTATCGGGTAATGGCGGATATTCTGAGCTATCACCACTGATGTAATTGCTGATTTCGCGTTTATATTCTTTCAAGAGTGAAACCGTATCGTATTCGGGGTGGCCCTGAAAAAACACGGTACGAAAACCATCAGCACTGGTAGCCAGATGTACACAACCATCGTCACCCTTTACCAGCGTACGTAGACCTGGCGCATTAAATTGATATGGATGGACACTATTCCAACGCGAATGCGGCACACTGAAACGAGTATTAATTCCTGCTACCAATGGATGTACCGGATCAACAACCTGGTGTTCGAATACACCCCACTTCTTTCTTGGCTGTGACTCTCTCTTTTGCTGATAGCGAAATTCGAGTACTGCATGGGTTGCCAGACAGGAGCACAAGGTAGATGTCACATTTTCATGCGCCCAGTCAGCTACTTCGATTAGCGAATCCCAGAAATCTTCAGCAGATAAATTGGCTTCGGTAACGTTGGCACCGGTAATGATCAGAGCGTCGAGTCCCTGCTCACGAATTTTATCGAAGTTTTCATAGTACTCGTCGATATATTCGCGCGCCTCATCACTTCGAGGCAGTGCATCGAGCGTGAATGGATGTACATAGAATTGAGCTATCGGATTGCTTTCACCGATGAGCCTGAAAAACTGGCGCTCAGTAGCACCCAGTGCGGCATCTGGCATCATGTTCAGCAGGCCGATGTGTAGCTCACGAATATCCTGTTGAGACGCAATACTCGAACTTAAAACCTTAACCCCTTCGTCGGCCAGTTTGTTAAAGGCGGGTAAATCGTTATGAGCAACCAGTGGCATCAGCTTTGCCTCTTAATTGCCATTTCTAGCAATGCCAGGAAATCATCTTCGTTTTTAACCTGTGCCGCTTCATCCGAAGTGACTGTATAACCATGGGGTCCGGCAATCGCCTCGTAGCGAGGTATCCTGGATCGAAACAGATGTGGAAAAACCCAGCGGGCGAATTCGTCAGGGTCGATCTGAGCCGCAAACTCGAGTCCGGTCTCGTCGAAATACTTTTGTAGGTACTCCTGTAAAAAATCCTCTTTATAAGATAAAGGCTTTGGTGAAGTCTGTGCTCTCTCGATCAAGGTGTTTTCCTGCGCCTGATTAGTCACCTGGATGTACAGGATCAGACTACAGTCGATAAGCGTTTCGATGACACCAGGTTCATCGAGTTCACAGAGACTGCCGCCTACGTCATTGACAAAATGAGGATAGCCATAAATCTGCTGCGCTTTTTCGATAAATTGAGGCACATCAAACATGGCATCGATTTCGGCCTGTCGATAAATGGCCTGACGTTCGATAAACTCACTGAGTTCGACACCATCCAGTTCCGGATTACCCAACTTACCAACAAAGCTTAATACCGGTCCGAGATCATTTATCCGAATATTATTACGTATAGAAATCCAGTCCCTTCTCAATAGGTCTTTAAGAAAGGGTACCTGCATGGCCTGCTGTTTAATCATATCGAGGATAGGTTCATCGAGATAACGTGTACCAATTCGATAATCGCCAGAGTAATGAAACCAGTTCTTGCCACGTAATGTGTTTGCCAAAAATGACTTACCAACGCCAGACATACCCAATAAGGTGACTTTCTTATGCTCCCAGGCGCGAAATTCTTCGACGGTAAACTTCAAGTTTTACTCCAGCATTATCAAAGCGTTGATTATGCAATAAGCGCGCTTTCGACGAAACCAAGAGTTTAGTTATTTACTCCTTTCGAACGCTGACTATAATCCGCCTGTTAGCATGCTCGAGATGAAGTTTTGAAACTGGAATACGATTACATTGTTATCGGTGCCGGCTCCGCTGGGTGCGTATTGGCCGATAGACTCAGTGCAAGCGGCAAACATAAAGTGCTAATACTCGAAGCGGGCGGCAGTGATAATCGATTCTGGATACAGACACCAATCGGCTACGGCAAAACCTTCTACGATCCATCGGTAAACTGGATGTATATGACGGAACCAGACCCGGGTATCAATAACCAGCGCAGCTACTGGCCGCGCGGAAAAGTAATTGGTGGATCGTCCTCTATTAATGCGATGGTTTATATCCGCGGTCAGGCCGATGATTATAACGACTGGCGCGACCTCGGTAATTCTGGCTGGGGCTGGGACGACGTGCTGCCTTATTTTAAAAAATCAGAAACTAATTCAGACGGAGGAAATGCCTACCGCGGTGATAGTGGTCCACTTTATGTCAATAACGTTAGTGGAGACTATCATCCACTTTGCACTACCTTTTTAGAAGCCGCCAAACAAACCGGTTTTAACTACAACCCCGACTTTAACGGCGAAACCCAGGAAGGCGTCGGCTATTATCAGATCACCACTAAGAACGGTAAGCGCATGTCTGCGGCTCGGGCCTATCTGCATCCAGCGTGCCAACGAGCAAATTGTCAGCTTCGATCGCAAGCCCATGTCACTCGAATTCTTTTTGAGAATCGAAAAGCCACCGGTGTTGAATTTCAACAACATGGCAAGCTACTCACAGCAAAGGCCAGGATTGAAGTCATTGTCAGTGGCGGTGCAATCAATTCCCCCCAACTATTGCAATTATCAGGAATTGGTCCACAACAATTATTAAAAGACCAGGGGATTTCAGTAGTCCACCATTCTCCAGCAGTAGGCCAGAATATGCAGGAGCATTTAGCCTGTACGCATTTATATCGATCTCGAGTACCAACCTTGAATAACCAGCTAAACCCCTGGTGGGGAAAGATGTTGGCGGGGATGCAATACCTGTTAACACGACGAGGATTTTTGTCTTTAAGCGTCAATCAGGCCGGAGGCTTTGTGAAAAGTAATCCGCTAAGGCCGCGACCAAATTTGCAAATGTATTTCGCGGCAATGACTTATACCACCGCACCGCCCGATGAACGGCCGCTGATGACTCCGGATCCTTACCCCGGTTTTCTCAACGGTGTTGGTCAATTACGCCCGAAAAGTCGAGGCTATCTACAAATCAATTCGTCAGATCCTTTTCAGGCCCCTAAAATCGTGCCGAATTACCTGTCTGAACGGGAAGACGTCGTTGAAATGCTAGAAGGTGTTCGGCTGCTACGCGAAATGGCTAAAACCCCGGCCCTGAGCGCAATCATCGAAAACGAAATGACCCCAGGCCTGGACATCAACTCAGACGACGATTTAATCGACGATATCAGACAACGCAGTACGACTGTATTTCACCCCACCAGCACCTGTATGATGGGCCCGCAATTAGAAACTGCTGTGGTCGATAGTAGCTGCCGAGTTTACGGGGTTGGAAATTTGCGCGTAGTCGATGCTTCGATTTTCCCGACGGTTATATCGGGTAATACCAATGCACCCGTCATCATGGTCGCTGAAAAAGCTGCGGATATTATATTGTCGCAGGCTCGCCAGGTGACCTCTGAAGCGGAGGCATGCTAGCGCCGACCTGTGCTGAAGCACTTGTTAGTTTTTATATTCGGATGTATTCTATATGTTAAATAGTGAAACAGGATACTAATCATGTCAAAGACCGTAACATTAAGATTGAATGATGATACCTATGCAAAGTTCAGGGCTTGTGCAGAAAGTGACAATCGCAGCCTTTCAAACTTTATTGAAACATCAGCTTTACGATATATTTCGGAGAGTGAATATATTGATGAGTTTGAAATGACGGAAATTGATAGTAACGAAGAGTTACAAGCTAGTCTCAAACGTGCTTTAAATGATGCTAAAAACAAAAAAGGAACATTAATTTAGTAATGTATGATTTATTTGCGACTGAAGAATTCTTAAAGAGTATAGATAGACTGCAAAAACGCGATAAAGCTTTAGTCCAAACTAAATTAAGGGAATACGTATATCCCCAGATAAAATCTGAGCCTCATTTTGGGATTAATATAAAAAAATTAAAAGGTTACTCCCCCAACACCTGGCGATATCGGATAGGCAGCTACAGGATATTTTATACCATTGACGAAAATGACGAGTTAATACTTTTGCTTGTAGTTGAGAGCAGAGACAAGGCTTACAGAAAAAATTAACGCGAAGTAGAATAAATAGAAGTGGTCAAGCTG
>JAUVCH010000044.1 GCA_030595795.1 Gammaproteobacteria bacterium | reverse complement strand
TTGTTGAGTTTGCCTCGCACGATGGGTCGAACATAGGGTTGGCTGATACTGACAATGCGGTCATCACAGCGCCGAGTTTTAGTTTGGTACATCGCCCACTGTTGCTGATACAGGTGCTGTATCACCCAGTATCGATGCAGTCGCCAGTTGGGCGAGGGAGTCTTGTCCCTTCGGGCCAATGACTGAGCGGGGAGTTGATTGTGACTGTGGGAGCGAATCATGGTGCACGCCTTTGGTGATATTTAGGCTACTTTCTGTGCATCATTATACCGCAGTGTGGCATTTAATTCTTTATATTTCAATCATTTAGACTTATTGAGGAGACTCTAAGTATGAGGTTAGGTAAAAATTATGCCCGAAAAGGTGGTCTACTACGCTCACTATTTTCCGCTGGGGCGGTATCAGAGAAATAGCTTGCCTGCGCCGTACTTATGGCAAAAGTCGCATAACAAAGCGCTAGCTTCAGTCAGACTGATTAGCACCGTTTAGAATTTCTTCAATTGCGCGATTGATCTCCGGTATATTGATTGGCTTGGTAATGTAGGCTTTGAACCCAGCCTCCAAACCTGCTTCAACTTCTCCGGGCGAGGTCAGTGCTGTGATGGCGATGACGGGGGTATGCTTCGTTTCCGGCAAGTCATTCAACTGCTTCAGCGCCTCGATACCATTTATACCCGGAAGGTTGATATCCATTAGTATGATATCAGGACGTTCGCGCCGCGCAATATCAATGCCCTGTTCAGCACTATACGCACTTCGCAGTTGCGTATTTTCAATCAAGTCGACAATTGATTCCATCAATTGGACATTGTCCAGATTGTCCTCGATATAAAGAATTGTATACATATTCAGAATCCTGGATTAAAGATTTTCCTGTTCGATATTATAAGATATCGCGACTTTATCTGGTCTGCTTAATGGAACGTCGATCCAGAAAGTGAAGACATTTGAGGGAGTTTCTTAATTGACGGAACTCTGTCAGTTCGAGACTCTGGAGGCTCGCTCGGGCTGAGCATCCAACCTTAAAGCCTACTATCCACCCGGCCGATGTAAATGAATTTCGCAATTATCCAGCATTCGTCCAATCATCGCATGAAACGAATTGCCGTGCCCAACTATAGCCAGCGGCCGCTCTTCAATCTGGCACAAGCTAGTTTCAAATTCGGCGATACGTTGGCGAAACATATATTCAGGTTCAAGCGAAATACCACTTCCATTTTCCGGATCATGATGCCACCAACGATCTGATAGATGATCGAAAGAAAGCGTCGGGAATTCCCGCTTCAGGTCACTCGGAGGTCGGCCTACATCACAACTATGGAGTAGCAATTCGCGATGTTTATCAATTACCGTGATTGGTGCAATATTGTCGAAGATGCACAGAGCAGTCTGAATCGCTCGGGTCAATGGGGAAGTTATGACCTGTTTAATTCCCAGATCTACCACTAGCTCCCTGGCTGCTTCGGCCTGCCTGCGGCCCTCGCCCGTTAACGGCGCATCTATAATCATCGGGTCGATTCGGTGCTGGTTAAAGGCGGCGTTGAATTCGGACTGGCCGTGACGAATTAAATATATTGGCATTTGATTTTTTCTAGCTTTTGGGTTTATCGAGGCTTCAGACCAGGCGGGTAAATCCGGGCTTTAATTTTTATGGGATGAACGGAGACCCTTAAGCCGCTCAATTCTTTCCCGATTAACTCCACGATCACTATAACCAACTCTAGAAGCCGAACGTAAGTGAATTAGTTTTTGATCCACGTCGAGTCTGATTTCAATATCATCGACAAATTTAAAAATCGATGAAGTAAAAGTGGCAGCGAGATAATTTTCCTTTTCTATTTTAATCTCACCCCCCATTTCTTGAATATTTTCTTTTAGCTGTTGCAGAACTTCTGCGGCGCCAGCTTCAAAATAACGAATAGGCTCCAGGAAATGACTGGCATCCGCTTCGAATTCAGTACTGATGCAATTAGGTTTGTCGGGACACTTTGTCAGTTTACCTTCGACTATGCCATTGGGTTTACCCGATTGCGAGTAAAAGCCAAGAACGATAAAAGCCACCAGGGTGATTATGATCAGGGCGGCTATAATGATTAATACGACCTTAATAATTATTGTCTCGGGGCATTTCTGAAGGCAACTCAGATATTTAATTAATTCAGTCTAATCCTAATTCAATATCTCGGTTATTTCCCTGGTAGCCCGGTATAGCCTGATTAACTTTCCTTCGACGCGCAGTGTCACCAAACCATGCCTGTCTATTGGCACTACAATCTCGCCATGCCTGTATATCCGCTTGTCAAGTACGCTTCCTACGTATAGCTTCTTTTGCCAGCCTGGCGGTAATGATTGACCTCTCTGTGACTTTTTCTGCAACCCATAAGGTAGAGAAGAACTGGAACTTGCCTGAGACGGCGTGGATCGTTGTACCGAAGAGGGAGAGTCATGATAATTATCGGGAATAACACAGCCTGAAATTAAGCCGGTGGCTATTAAGAGACAAATTAGATTCAAATTCTTCATATCAGTTACTCCATAAAGCATCAGATTATTAAGTTAGTATCTGGAAAACGGTATTTTAACTTACGCTTCCAGTATATGCGGAATTATCCCGTTATAAACGTAAAGATTTAATACAGCAGCCATAAAATCTCTCGCCACCTTCCCTTGCATGCTCGACTACTGTATAAGGCCGCCATGAAAGTCCCTAAGCGAATATTGCCATTGGTTAATGATGGCCTGGTCGACGAAGTCATCCGTCCGCTCATGAGCGGTAAGGAAGCCGATGTTTTTGTGGTGCGCTGCGGTTCCCAAATCCGCTGCGCTAAAATTTACAAAGAGCCTGAGAAACGCGGTTTTAAGCAAGCCGTGCAATACCAGGAAGGACGTAAGGTACGCAATAGCCGCCGTGCCCGCGCCATGCAGAAGGGTTCCAAATTCGGACGCAAAGAGCAGGAGCAATCCTGGCAAAACACTGAAGTCGACGCGCTCTATAAACTCGCCAGTGCAGGCGTCCGCGTACCAAAGCCCTTTGGTTGTTTCGATGGCGTACTACTAATGGAATTAATCACCGATAGCGACGGCCTGGAAGCACCTCGTTTAAATGACGTATCCATGTCAACCGAACAGGCCATCGAAGATCATGCCATCGTTATCCAGGATGTCGTGAAAATGCTCTGCGCCGGACTAATACATGGCGACCTGTCAGAGTTTAATATATTAGTCGATGAAGATGGGCCTGTGATAATCGACTTGCCTCAGGTCATCGATGCAGCCGCGAATAATAGCGCGAAAATGTTTCTCGAACGCGACGTTAATCGAATCACCGACTACTACTCCGAGTTCGCACCCGAATTACGCCAGAGTCAGTACGCGAAAGAAATCTGGGCTCTTTACGAAGCAGGGGAATTGCTACCTGATGTAGAGTTAACAGGGCAGTTTGAGGAGAGTGATGAAATCGCCGATGTGGATACTGTGATGCAGGAAATTAAGGTTGCCATGATTGAGGAGATGGAGCGACGGGAGCGGTTGGCTGCGGACGCATAGCTATTGTCTGCCCTATATTGTTACTTCTCCCCATCATAAACAATTTTGAGCTATACTTAACGCCAACCATTGAAACTTTCCCCGGAACTCAACTATAGGTTTTAATCATTGATCGTCACCGCTTCCACAGCTCCCTTTAATCCATCCCAATCAGTGTTTAGTAACGCTGCTAACAACGGAGCGCCTGTTTCCAACCAAAGTGGTTCGGGGGCATCATCCGAAACCTCACGTCCTGTCACAGAAGCAGATTCCAGTAAAGAAGCCCAAAACAAAAATTCTGATCAGGCTGAAAAGGAACAACTGGCGGAAATCATCGAATTAAGTAAGCGGGATCGTGAAGTTCGCGCCCATGAACAAGCGCATGCATCCGTCGGTGGCAGGTACGCCGGTGCTCCCTCGCTGAGTTACCAGCGCGGGCCTGATGGAAGGCTCTATGCGGTATCGGGCGAAGTCCCAATCGACACGTCGCCGATACCTAACGACCCTCAGGCGACACTGGAAAAGGAATTAATTGTTCAACGTGCCGCTCTAGCACCCAGCGACCCATCTGCCGCAGACCGTAGCATTGCCGCCAAAGCGGGAGCTATTGCAGGCCAGGCTCGGGCTGAGCTTCTTACCGATAATCCCAATGAAGCTGAATCTTCGACAGCAACTTCTGAAAAAACAGAGTCTACGTCTGAATCGGAGGAAGTTGATGATGAGGGCCCGGCTAACCTGGAGAAGCAGTTGGTTTTCAGTGGTGCTGTAGATGGTAACTTGCCGCAGGGTAGTTTTTTAGATTTACAGGCTTAGATAATAAGAGATTGATCTCTGATAGCGTAATTCAGCAATTTAAACCCACTCACTAATTTTGTTTCTTGCCCAAAGGAATTTTCATTGCCTGGTCTTTATCGTGAACTTTATGATATTTACCGAATGGAATGGCCTGTAACGCTATCGTATTTACATTTCTGGCGACAGGCACATAGTCCTGAACCGCTGTCGATATTGCCGTCGCGATTAACGCAGCAAGTAAACCTCCGCTATCATCCCCGCTGGTGTCTAATACCATTTGATCCTTATAGGCCCATAAAGTATTCCCAGATTTAGCCGACTTCATACGGAAATCGACGGCAACCGTAACATTGCCTCCTATTATAAAATAATTAGTGTCCCACTTTTCTATTGTTACATATAAAACCGCATCTGCACCAAATGGAGCTGCAAATTTTTGTACTGGTATATCCCTTAGCATCTCACCTTCGCCCAAACCTTCGTTACGCAAGAAACGGTCGGTGACCTCTATTGGCAATACATAAAACCCTGCATTCGATAGAGGTTCATTTATAGTCGATGAATAAAGAATAGGCGCATCAGCCGCAGTACTATGATTTATCGAAGGGACTACCAGGATGGCTACCGGTTTTTCAACATACATTTCCGGATAGGCTTCAGCCTTGCTAATAGTCGGTACCGCACAACCAGTCGATAACAAAGAGAATACCAGTAAAATTGAAAGTATTAGTTTATTCATCATTAACCCTAAAATTTATTATCCGCTTCTGCTTCAAGGATGCGTTTCATTAAAACGCTACCTTCAGGGTAGACGGTCTGTTCCATTCGAAAAAAATCATTCGCGGCAGTGCTATCTGCTCTATCCATAGCAAAAATTCCTAGCTCCGCATAAACACCGGGCGGCACGTTCAGATTTCGTTTTTTAGATTGTTCAACAATAGATAGAAGCTCCTTTTCATGCTCACTATTTGATGCCTCTCCAGGGTTCTTTTTCACCTGGTAAAGCGTCTGTGAGTAGTTTCCCCAATATAAGTTTGACTGGCTTAAGGGCGTAACGCAGCCACTGAGTACGATGATAGCGATAACACCGAGAATAAATTGTCTCACAATTGCACCTCAAACGAATTACCATTGGTGACATAAAAAGATCGCTTAACGGTTACCACACCGTATTTAATAATTTTAATTCTATGTTTTCCAATCGAAATCTCTATCTTGGTAGCTTTCCTCCCATTGAGATTAAATGACGTTGTCTCGGATCCGAGGTTTATAGGCTTGCCATTATCGATCGAGAGAACACTGCCGTAGGGGTTGCCGATAAGAAGTAAATAAGCTCTATCGTCTACCTGAACCGCCTGACCATAGGTTCCGCAGCCCGAAATTATTAACAGAGATATTGAGAACACTATGGTTTGAAAATTTTTCATATTACCTTCACAACTCACGGACTATCAGATCCGACAGTTTATCCTTTGCCAGATCGCCAGAAACGACGCTACAAATTGAGACTTCATTGTTACCCGTTCCAGCAAAGGCGA
This sequence comes from Gammaproteobacteria bacterium, assembly GCA_030595795.1. Classification (GTDB taxonomy): domain Bacteria; phylum Pseudomonadota; class Gammaproteobacteria. The sequence continues at coordinate 25,830 of JAUVCH010000044.1, read as the reverse complement.
CCACTTCCAACCGAGCGACTTCCTTGCCTGGCAATTCGATCATCAAGCCGGTTTGTTGATTCTTAACCTGTCGTCCACGCTTCATAACTAATAGCTTATCGCCAGCCCTAATACCTTGAGACTCACCTCCCGAAACAATCACCTGCCCTTCGGAATTATCTAAAATATAAGCCACCCAGGGTGTATCCAGCAAATTTTCGATAAGGTTGCTGACCAGCTTTGATATAGCCGCAGACAAGGCCTGGTCATCTAATTGGGAATTATAACCGGCGCTTTCGCCGACACCGAATACTCGATTCGCCTCGGACAGGGCTTCGCCACTACCTTCCTGTGAAAAAACTATCTGACCATTGGTCACATCAATAAGTCGAACATTAACAGTGGCATTGGCCTTCTGCTTTTTATTACGACTAAATAATCCCACTTCACTCTCGGTCGTCCGACCAAATTCGGAAACTGATCCAAGAATTAAATAATCGGCCCCAACCATCTGAGTATCAATTTCCGCTATTTCCTGCTCGGCTTTAATCTTGCCGAGATCAGCTCGCTCGAACATTAAAAACTTTCCTGTGTCGGTTAGCCTGGCCGAGAGTATATCCATGGCCTGCTTACCAATACGATCATTATCTCCGTCCAGCAGAAACGAATTGCCATGTTTGGTTTCATTAGAAAATCGAGCAATAGCCACCTTACGCTTTAAGCCTTTCACCGCCTCGGCAGCGATAGTTTTACTCACCTGTGGCTGGGTTTCGGGTTTATTGATTACCTCCCTGGTAGATGTTGAGCAGGCTGCAGATAGAAATAAGAGGGTTAGAACAACAACAGTCTTAATCATTATTTTTTATTCCTTTCAATGTCTTCATGCCATTGATTACTATTGAAACTATCAATCGATAATACTCCGGATTAAAGATCATGGCTACAGCAACGACTGACGGGTAAACTAGAACTATCCTGGTCATGACGAATTTAGTTACCTGCCTGGTCATCTTCAACATGCTTTATTATGTTTGATACTTTGTGTTGTTCGAAGCTACGCATAACCATCTCAGCATGGACAGCATTATCTTCTATTAGTAGTAGTACCAAAGGTGCCCCCGTTGCTGATCTTTTCATCAATCCACTCCTCTAACGGATGTAAGAGTAGATCAAAACACAGTTCCTTGTCCAAGAACTTCAGATTCCACTTAGTACAGGAAGCATAAAAGCTATATTTCCAGATGACCTTTGCCAGAAAAATCAAGTGTAGCCTCATGCTTTCAATTAGAATAACTTTCTAAGACTTTAATCGAATTACCTCAATGACCATCGCAACCGACTACCTCCAGTTAATGCAAACCATCGGCGCGAAGCTAGAGATTCCCCCGGTTCGTGAAATCCACATCGCTGCATACAACCCGAACCCAGTAAAAAATAGCAAGTTCGGCGCTCTGGTGCTTGCAGGCGGCACGGTCGGCCTGACCTATACGGGCCTCGGTGACGACCTGTTGGTGTTACAAAACCGCAGCCTATACGAGTCCTTTCTCAATAAATCACCGGTTCAGATGGCGAGCCTGTATACCCGGGAGGAAGGCTGGTGCAAGGTGCTCGGTATGGCTGCAATTAATGCCGTCAGTCAGTATCTGTTTGCTCATGGAGACTACTCGCTGTCGACGGGCGGGAAAACGATGACACATCTGGCGCTTGATGCGGGAGACCATATCGGCATGGTGGGTTACTTCCCGCCTCTGGTCGAACAGGTGCGCGAAATGGGCCTGCCTTTAACGGTCATCGAACTCGACGAGCAGTGGCTACAGAAAAACACCCAGTTCGAAGTCACGCTGGAACCTGAAAAGCTCAACGACTGTAGCAAAATCATCTGTACCGGCACCGTGCTAGTTAATCAGACCATCGATGAATTGTTACCTCACTTCGGCAATGCCGAACAGGTGTTTATCGTAGGCCCTACCGTGGGCTGCCTGCCGGACCCGCTGTTTGATCGAGGGATTACACAGCTCGGCGGCAGCAGGGTAGTGGATCACGAATTGTTTCTGCGATTATGGAAATCTCAGGAACGATGGCGTGATTCTACCCGGCGCTACGTACTGAGCCGAGATTCGTCTTATCCGGGTTACGGGCAGCTACTGAAATTTTCAAGCGGGTAAAACACTTCAACCATCAACACTCTCCATCCCCCAGGCCGCCAACAATTTCGGCATCAGCAACGCGCGCAGTTATACATCGATGCAAGCAATACGCCGTTATTGGCCAGCGCATCGATGTTCGGCGTATTGATTTCCGAGCCAGTAATACCCAGGTCGGCAAAACCCATATCGTCAACGAGCACGAGGATGATATTTGGTTTTTCTGATATGGTTGTTTTCATGAGACGTATTTATACCTGTTCAGGGCCTTCAGACAGCCAGGTCATGATCAATTCAGTTATCTGCCTGTCGTCAAGACTCTCCTTTTTGAGGGAAAGCCAGGTGGAGAAACGCAAACCATGACGTAATGTCAAAGACAACTGTTTCATTCGTTCCCCCCTCAGTTTCCAGCAACCCAATAGATCGTCTCGAATTTGATCTAGATATTGTTCGAATTGTTCCATCGGTTCCTGTATCGCTTTAACTTTTTCAAGGTCACGATAAACGCTGGAGAACATGTTTTCTGTTTGACTGTAATAGGCATAAAATGCCATAAGGGCCGTTTTAGTTCGCTCTTCTGCTTGGGAAATATTACTCCATTGAGAAATCCCGGGTGGCTGATTCAAGTTAAACCAGTGACCCGAGCAGGCCTGGAACAGGGTTACTTCATCGGGGAAGTATCGATATACCGTCAGCCGCTGTACACCCGCTTTCTCCGCAATGGCTTTAATACTGGTATTTGCTGGCCCCAGGGTTTCATGCAGAGTGACTGCAGCCTCTACAATGGACTTACGGGTTTTCTCCTGCTGATCCGCTCTTTTAGACTTTCGATAATTCCGCTTTTTCATATTCGGTAAACATACCTGTTTATTGAATTCTTGACAAGGCATGGCCCTTTCTTTAATATTATTTTAGTAAACACCATTGTTCACCCAATATAAAACCGCCGCGTACTTAACCAAGTGGTCAGAAATCTAAGTGGAGAAATAACATGAATGAACCTGGTATGTTCGAATCAAAGAAAGTTGCCCCGGGAATCACAACACTGGTTTCCTACCTGCCCATACCGGGTTTAGGTGTACTACCGGTAAATGCCTTTGTTATTCAGTCAAAAGAGCCCATGCTGGTGGATACCGGGTTAGCAGCATTACGAACCGATTTTATGCGCGAATTAAAGTCTTTGATTAATCTTAATGAATTACGCTGGATCTGGATAACCCATGCCGATATGGACCATTTGGGAAATCTCGAGGCCGTACTTGCCGAAGCACCGAATGCACGTGTTATCACGACATTTGTCGGCATGGCAAAAATGGGCCTACAGGGCATAAGCCTGGATCGTGTTTATCTGCTTAATCCTGGGCAATCGCTTGATGTCGGCGATAGAAAAATTCTCGCCCTGTCACCACCCACATTTGACGCGCCAGAAACGACAGGCCTGTTCGATCAGAAAACTGGTGTGCTGTTTAGCGCTGACAGCTTCGGTGCAATTTTGGCACAACCAGCAGAAAATGCGGCCGAGATAAGCGAACAGAACCTTCGTGAAGGTGGTCACCTCTGGGCATCGATCGATGCACCATGGCTAGCGTTAATCGATCCGCAAAAATTCAATAACACTTTGACCGCTATTAGCGATCTTAAGCCTCAGGTCATTCTAAGCTCCCACCTGCCTGTAGCGGCCGGAATGAACAAGACCCTGCTGGATAATCTTTCTGAAGCCTATAAAACCCCGCGATTTGTCGGACCTGATCAGGAGGCTTTGGAAAAAATGATGGTAGCCTAGAGGGGCACAAGACTATGGTAAACACAAATATCATTTTACCCATCAAAGTATTTAGTTTCGATCCAGCCTGGGGACTGCCTTTTGCCAGCTGCGCACCATTTCCGATTAAACTCGAATGCTGGCTTCGACTCACGGAGTTACCCTACCAGGCAATTGTCGAAAATAATTCAGACAAGGGCCCCAAGAAAAAAAGCCCTTGGATTGAAGATGAAGAGGTACGCATGGGTGATACCGAACTTATTATCGAATACCTCAAGCAAAAACACGATATAGATCCAGATGCCAATTTAACCTCACAGGAAAAGGCTACCGCACTGGCCTGGCAAAACCCATATCGTCAACGAGCACCAGGATGATATTTGGTTTTTTCGGCACGGGTATATTCCTGAGTGGAAGTGAAATATATTATCAGGAGAGTCTTTGATTTGCTGTATTATTAAAAACCAATTTAGCAATGATCAAATCACGGACGATGAGATGAAATACTTCCTCGCAATATTACTAATTCTTAGCCCCATTTCTCAGGCCTCGCCCCCCGGGCTGCAACTCGCTAATATTTATCACGACAAGCTGGATTTAACAAACTACTGGGTGAGTGAAAAATACGATGGTGTTCGCGCTTTCTGGAACGGCAAACAATTGATCTCCCGACAGGGTAATGCGATTAATGCACCGAGCTGGTTCACCACGGTGTTGCCTGAAGAGCAACTTGATGGCGAGCTATGGCTTGCGCATGGGCAGTTTGACCGACTCTCTGGCATCGTTCGGCGCCAATCGAAAGATGGCTCTGACTGGATAAATGTTAAATACATGGTGTTTGATTTACCGAATAGTTCGCAAATTTTTGATCAGCGCCTGCTAAGACTCGAAGCCATTATAAAACAAATAAACTGGCCGTTCGTTCGCCTGGTTAAACAGGAAAAAATACCCACACATGATTTGTTAATGCAAAGGCTGAATGAAGTCGTCGCGGATGGTGGCGAAGGTTTAATGCTCCATCTTGGCTCATCAACTTATAAGAATTACCGCAGCGATGATTTGTTAAAACTTAAAGAACATTCCGACGCCGAAGCGGTTGTCATCAGACACATTGGCGGAAAAGGAAAATATAAAAACTTAATGGGCTCGGTTCTGGTTGAAACCGACGATGGCAAACAGTTTAAAATTGGCAGTGGTTTTTCGGATGCAGAGCGCCGAAGTCCGCCCGCAATTGGTGCAACAATAACCTATAAATATTTTGGCTTTACCAATAACGGGATACCCAGGTTTGCGAGCTTTTTAAGAGTACGCAACGAACACTAAGTGTCGACAGGCCCCATCGCCTGACCGATTACGCCAGCGGTAAATCGTAAAGCGAACCGAACTGCCCCAGTTTATCCTCGATTCCGGCCAGGCGTAACGCATGCCAGGCCATTGCATGATTGGAAGAGGTCAGCGGTATTCCCAGGCTTTTTTCGAGGCTAGCGCAGTCATCCATCAATCGTACTGAGGTACAGGAGACAAATACTGCATCGACTTCGGCCTGCTTTATGAGCTCTCGAACGGCCTTTTCGATTGAGTCCGGTGTGATTCTCGCAACCACGGTATCGAGTCCTTCATTAAACGACCCGAATACAGGTACTTGATAACCCCTTGCTGTAATGTAATCGGAGACAATCCTGTTTACCTCGGCGGTATAAGGTGTCAATACGCCAATACGCTTCGCCTTAAAAGCATCGAAAGCGGCAAATGCGGCGGTAATTGGTGTCGTGCATTTTGAATCTGGTTTGCTCGTTTTGATGAGGTCAAAAACCCTGTTTTCGCCAATCGCCATCGATGCCGATGTGCAACCATAGGCGATCACATCGACCCCTGTGTCGGGTGTAATCACCTTCGCGCATTCGCTTATCCGCGGTGCCATCGCACGCAGCGTTTCTGGAGTGACGGTGTTTTCGTTGTAGATACGGCTCTGGTAGAGCGCAATACCGCCAATCGTCGAGAACAATTGACGCCATTCATATTCAATCGTGTAGTCGGTTGCCAGCACGATTAACCCGATAGTAGCTCGACTCGCAATGCCACCATCAACATCAAAAGGCAGATTTTTGAGCAGAATAGTTTGCTCTGCCGTGTTAGTCGCAGGTTGATTCATGTTTCACCTCTAAAGCCTGAGGTAACTCTAGCAGGTATAGCAGGCCTCTTGCAAAACAAACCCCGGCTAACCTACTTCGCTCGAAAAGCAAGAACGACTCCCAGCATGATAAACCCCGATGCAATTATAAAATTAACCGAAAGCCGTTCCGATAAAATGACCCACGCCAGTATGACGCCCGACACGGGTTGCAAAAACTGGAGCAGACCGACCCGGGCGATGCCACCCGTGCCAAGCGCCCAGTACCAGAGTATATACCCGACAATGGTCACACCGATGGCCTGATAAAAAACCCCAGCCCAGGCCAGGTTTTCAGTCAGCTTTAGAGTTTCGAAATCCAGCACCAACCCAGCGACCGGCACGAGCAACAGCGCAAACAATGACACGCCCCAGAAAGTGGTGCCTTTAGCGGAGTATCCAGAGCGATGTAATCGTGCGCCAGCAACATAGCCAAGTGATGCGAACACATTTCCGAGCAAAACCAGTAAGTCGCCTTTGACACTAGCGGTATCTGGCCCTGTAACTGGCTCGTAAATAAGAATAATTTCCCCGCCGAATGCGATTGCACAACCAATCCACCATAATGACTTGGTTCGCTGGCGATCCCATACCATCGCAATCGCACCGGTCATAATCGGCAGTACTGCCAGAATCATGGTGGCATGGTTTGCCGATGTATATTTCACCCCAAAAGTAAACAGGAGCGGAAAAACAATAAAGCCGCAGAAGCCCGAGAGCAGCAATAGTCCCCGTTGGTAGTTAGCCGTCGGCAGCTGTATTTTTAGAATCAATGCCAAAGGCAATGCACAAAGTCCGCCGATGATGGTTCTGAGGATTGCAACATCTATCGCCGCGATGCCTGATACCGCCAGCTTGGTGCCTATTGCTGAACCACCAAAAATAACAACGGCGATTATCGCCGCGAGAAAAACGCTTACTGACAAGTTGGTCAGGCCGGTCGTCTTGCAGACAATACCTCACCAAACGAAACATACTCGCTGGCGCCAAGACGTGCCAGTGGATGAATCCGGTCGGCGTGAATTTTCATTCGTCCTTTTTCATTCACCGAGGTGCAATCATCATCGACATAAATCTCTTTTAATTCAGCAAATAGCAGGTGTTGCTTATTATTACCGATCTCCTGAATGTTATAGCGCTCGCACATGAAAGCAACCTTGCAATCGCTTAAACGAGGCATATGGAAGCCTTCGACTGTAGTGGTTTCCAAGTTATTTGCAGTTACTTCGGATTCGCCCGGCGGTAAGGTCGCTGAAGATTGATTAAGATCCGCTAACTGATCGCAACTGGCAATATGGATGACGAACTGGGAACGCTCGCGAATATTACGAAGCGTATCTTTTTCGCTACCATCGTCCTGCAAACCAATCGACACCATTAGCAGCGCCGGATCACTACAGACCGCATTGAAGTAGGAAAAGGGCGCGAGGTTATAGCTGCTGTTCTCGTTCTCCGACAATATCCAGGCAATCGGACGCGGCACCACAGTTTGTGTCATGGTGAAATAAGTTTGTGGTGACGATAATTCGTCGAGCTTGATTTGCATTAATCTTTACCTTTGGTTAAATAGTAAATTCAACTTCCTGTTGGCTAATTTTCTTTGACCACAACTCTGGTCCTGTTTTATGTATCGATGTTCCTTTGTAATCGACTGCGACGGTTACCGGCATGTCTTCCAGATCAAATTCATAAATAGCTTCCATTCCAAGTTCTGGAAAAGCCACCACTTCGGCACCTTTAATTGCCTGCGCGACCAAATAAGCCGCACCGCCGACGGCCATTAAATAAACCGATTCGTAATCGCGAATCGCTTCGATTGCTGTGGGGCCGCGCTCGGCCTTGCCGATCATGCCAAGCAGGCCGGTTTTTTCGAGCATAGTACGGGTAAACTTATCCATGCGGGTCGCGGTGGTTGGACCAGCAGGACCCACTACCTCGGTGCCTATCGGGTCAACCGGGCCGACATAATAAATAAAGCGGCCTTCCATACTCACCGGTAATTCTTCGCCTCTGTCGATCAGGTCAATCATCTTCTTATGCGCCGCATCGCGACCGGTGAGCATCTTACCATTAAGCAGCAGAGTATCGCCTGGTTTCCAGGTCTTAACTTCGTCGCGAGTCACGGTATTCAAATCTACGCGTTTCACATTGCTACCCACTTCACGGGTTATTTCTGGCCAGTCTTCGAGGCTCGGCGGTGTCAATGTTGCTGCACCGCTACCATCCAGGGTGAAATGGGTGTGCCTTGTCGCCGCGCAGTTGGGGATAATCGCAACCGCCTTATTGGCGGCATGCGATGGATAGTCTTTAATCTTGACATCCATAACCGTAGTCAAACCACCCAGGCCCTGCGCACCAATACCAAGACGGTTAACTTTATCGTATAACTCAAGACGCAATTCTTCTGCCCGATTACTCGCGCCACGTATTTTTAAATCCTGAATATCAATCGGTTCCAGCAAGGCTTCTTTGGCGAGCATCATGGCTTTTTCAGCAGTCCCGCCAATGCCGATACCGAGCATACCCGGCGGGCACCAGCCCGCGCCCATTAGTGGCACCTGGCCCAACACCCAGTCAACCACCGAATCGGAAGGATTGAGCATGGTGAATTTAGACTTGGCCTCACTACCGCCCCCCTTCGCCGCCACATGCACTTCGACCGTATCGCCGGAAACAATGTCGTAATGGATCACGCCGGGAGTATTGTCACCGGTATTTTTACGCGCGCCATCCGGGTCGGCCAGTATCGAAGCACGCAGAACGTTGTCAGGATTCAGATAAGCCCGACGAATGCCCTCGTTACACATATCGGTTACAGACATGTCGGCCTGCCATTGCACATTCATACCGACGGTCAGAAATACCGTAACGATGCCGGTGTCCTGACAAATCGGTCGATGCCCCATCGCACACATACGCGAGTTGATCAATATCTGCGCGATGGCATCTTTCGCGGCAGGATTTTGCTCGCGCTGGTAAGCCGCATCCATCGCTTTAATGAAATCAGTGGGATGGTAATAAGAAATAAACTGCAGCGCGCCAGCAACGCTCTCGATTAAGTCTTCCTGTTTAATGACAGTCATGGCATTCAAACCTGTAGTGTATTGAGTCTGATGCTTATTTTAGCGGATTCAGGCCATGGTTGGAGTTTTATTGAATATTAGAATGGCCAGACAATTAAAATCATTGGAATGGAAACCACGATGACAATCACTTCCAACGGCAATCCCATCCGCCAGTAATCACCGAATCGATAGCCCCCCGGCCCCATGATCAGGGTATTATTTTTATGCCCGATAGGCGTCAGGAAAGCACAGGAAGCCGCAACCGCGACAGCCATCAAAAATGGATCGGGGTTAACGCTGAGCCGATTGGCTATATCAATCGCAATCGGTGCCGCGATGACAGTCGTTGCAGTATTGTTGAGCACGTCGGATAATGTCATGGTAACGATCATCAGCAAGGTTATTACAATCACCGGGCCGTAGCCTTCAGCGAAGTTGACGATTTCCTGCGCTATCAAAGCAGTGCCACCCGAGGCTTCGAGCGCCGATCCTATCGGAATCATCGAGCCCAGCAATATAATCACCGGCCACTCGATCGACGTATAAATTTCGCGTAGTGGCACAATATTAAAACCAATCATCACCATACAAACCACTGCCAGGGCTTCGGGCAAATGAATAATGCCCGAGGTAGTGGCTCCAATCGCAGCAACAAAACTGGCAACCGCTATCCAGGCCTTGTTGCGCTGCACGAGCTGCAAGTCGCGCTCTTTCAATGGTAAACCACCTAACCATTTAGACACCTGCCCGAGTCGATCAGTCGGGCCTAGTAATAACAGTACGTCACCGACTTTTATTGGTAGTTTACGCACGCGATCACGAAATGACTTGCCACGGCGCGAGACACCGAGCAAGGTCACGCCATGCCGATAAAGCAAATGCAAACTCAGTGCGGAACGCCCTGCGATTCGCGCGTTTTCAGGAATAACCACTTCGACCAGAGAAAGGTCTTCGCCGACAATGCCATCGTGTTTTTCCGACCCGACATACTCACAACCCAGCGCACCGACAAAAGCATCGATCGCTTCTGCATTCGCCTGGATAACAATTAAGTCGTTAACGGCGATTACTTCATATCTTGCTCGACCGGGTAGCCGTTTACCATTACGCACTAAACCAACGATAGCGGCATCTGCATCTTCTGCCTGTCCGTCCAGTTCACGAATCTTCTGACCAATTACTTTCGCGTCCTCACCCACACGGACTTCGGCGGTGTATTCCTGGATCTCAAATAACTTCGCCGCCGCACCCTGCCCGCTGCCATGGATCGGAATCCAGCGCCAGCCGACCAGGGCGATAAATAGAACGCCAACGGTTGCGGTCACCAGACCTACTGGCGAAAAATCAAACATGCCAAATGGTTCACCGACCGCTTGCTCACGGAAGCTGGCGATAATAATATTCGGCGGTGTTCCGATTAAGGTAATCATGCCACCGAGAATCGAGGCAAATGATAAAGGCATGAGACTCAAGGCCGGACTACGCTTTGCTTTAATCGCCGCTTGCATATCGATCGGCATTAACAACGCTAGCGCGGCGACATTATTCATCAATGCCGAAAGAATAGCCGCTACACCCGACATCACACTAATGTGCAGAAACAATGACCGTCCGGCATCGATGATATGTTTGGCAATGAGTTCAATCGCGCCCGAATTCGACAGGCCTCGGCTAACGATTAACACCAGTGCAATAATAACCGTCGCGTGATGGCCAAAGCCGTCGAAAGCTGATTCCTGTGGCACCACACCAATAATAACAGCAGCGATTAATGCGCCGAAAGCAACCAGGTCATAACGGATTTTGCTCCAGACCAGCAGGCCGAAGACAACGCCGAGTAAACAGAAAAGTATGATTTGATGGTTTGTCATGCAAATTCCTTAGCTAAACAATTTAGCCAAAGTTGGCTATTTGAAACGCTTACTCCGGTCGTTTGCCGGTGTCTTGCCTGGTATCGAAAACCGAATGGATCATCACTTCAGAATCTTCAACTGTGTAAAAAATTGAGAACGGGAACCTTCTAATCAGGCAGCCTCTGAACACAGAATACTGCACCCTATACAATTCCGGGGTTTTGGAGGTAATTTTAACGGCATTTTCAACACAATCCAGGAACTCGAATCCAAGACCTCTTCTTTGCCTTTCATACCAGACAAAAGCTTTCTCCAAATCAATCCCCGACCGCTCCGTGTATTGTAATTTCACTTGTACTTTTCGCGCAATTCCTCGTGAACTTCCTGCCAGCTCTGGAGACCTAGCCCTCCTTGTTTGAACTCTTTATATCTGGCGTCTAGCTCCCGTTTCTGCCAAACAGCCATAGGTATATCCGAGTTACTCGCAGCTATCGAATCCCATATATCCTCAACCAATATCAATTTCTCGGATAATTCCAACTGTTTAATTTCTTCTTTTATCTGATCTGGCCTCATAGATATAGCTCCCAGCGCTTAATATTCATTCCTACTTTGCCGATAAAGCACAGGTTGATCAAGAAATTCCGTTGTATGGAAGCCAAACCAACGAAAAATCGTTGGATTTCCGTAATAACTAAGCTTCCTCATACAGTTATAAATGGTCTCAGGGTTTACAGCCAAACTTCTACGGCAATACCCCTTACCGAATCTTTTTTCTGACGGAGAAACAAATGAAAACTGCATCAAAAATCATCTTAATACTGGGATCTACTGCAATGCTAGCTTTTCAATCAGGCGTGGCACAAAGCGCTCCACCAACCAAACATAAGGGTCTTCAGGTCGACAAGCTCGGGTTCGTATCGGAGAGTTCTATGTCCGCCCAAATCGGACTCAAGGGTTACATACTTTTGTTACGGAGAATTACCATCGATCCGGGTGGCCAAATAGCCAGGCATAGCGCCGCGACTACACCAGGAGTCGTATATATGGACACAGGCACCTGGATCGAAGGTCGCGACAGTGGTGAAACCGTCTATGCAGCGGGCGAAACATTTGTCGAAGATAATAAGACTGTCCACTGGTTTTATAATCGCGGTGACGAGCCTGCGGCCGCCTATGTCTGCGATATTAAGCCCGCAAATTAATAGCGACGAGAGCGCCAGCCCTACTGGATTACTCCCTTAGGGCTGGCGTGCTGATATCTCGGCAAATCGTCATCGACATCAAACCAACTGAGTCGATTATGACAAAACGCATGTCGATCTGGCGGATATAGCTCAGGGTCATCCAGGCTACAGGTGGTAACCATTTGAATATCCATATTATCCCATGTGCCTTCCCACCACAGCGGAGTACCGCATACCGGACAGAATCCTCTCAGTACTCCTGGTGACGATGCGTATTTTTGCAGGTTTCCTTTAATCATTTCCACCTGCTTGCCCTCGAACATCAACCAGGCGGCGATAGGCGAAGCCGTCACCCCACGACAATACAGGCAATGACAATAGGATGATTTATATGGCTTTCCAGTAGCGCGGTAACGCGTCGCGCCACACAGGCATCCGCCTTTGATAGTTTCTGAATTATCCATGCTCACCTCCGTCGGACCAATATTACTAAACTATTCCTGCTTCGCGAAAACCTGCCATAAAAAAATCTAGATCGCCTGAATTCTGATAAGGCAGCATTCGCTGCTTCTGCTCAATCGAATACTCTGGGTTTACTCGTATGACATTATTCCATTCATTTCTGGCGCTATCGATATCACCAATACGACCATAAATAGTGGCCAGGAGTGCATAGCTAATATCAGCGTCTGGCTTGCGCACCAGGCGTCGAGTAGCGAAATCAACAGCCTCCGAAAAATGGCCTAGATGAAAGTGCGCGAGAGCCATATAGTGCAGGTAGATATCCCGATAATGCGGGTCTAATCGCATGGTTATTTTTAATGCGTCTAACGCCTTATCCGACTCTCCAGAGAATATCTGTATCATTGCCAGTACGCCGTATCCTTCGGCATAATTGGAGTCGATATTAAGCGCAGCATCCGCTGCCAGCCTCGCCTGTTGATTCTTTCCTAACCAGAATGCTGATGAAGCAATAACAAAATGGGCATGAGCATTATCCGGATTTAATTCGATCGCTTTTTGGCCTAGCTCTAGTGCTTTATCAAGCGACCGGTATCTGGCATTAGCCCAATTGTTCACATAGGCCAGCGAATAGCATCGACCCAGGTAGGAATAGGCCAGAGAAAACTTCGCATCCATTTCGATTATATCTTCCAGCAAAACTATCGCTGGCGATACGCCCTCTTCGGTATTGAGTAAACAGAGCTCCCGAGCCTTTAGAAAATAGTCGTAGGTAATACTGTCAGGGGTTGCAGGAACTTCCTCTACAACCTGATCTTTAAGACCCAGCCTCTGCAGCAGCGCTAATACAATTGCTCGCGTTGCTCCATCCTGTGCGCTAAAAATATCGGCAAGTTTCATGTCGTAACGTTCTGCCCATATATGACTATCGGTACTGACATCGATTAACTGAGCATTGATTCTTACCCGTTGATCAACCCTGCGAACGCTGCCTTCGAGTAAGTAACGCACTCCTAATTCTTTCCCGATATTTTTGAGCTTTACCGACACCCCTTTGTAAGCAAATGCAGAATTACGAGCGATGACACGTAGCTCAGAAATTTTCGAAAGATCGGTAGTAATATCTTCAGATATGCCGTCACTAAAATATTCCTGTTGCGGGTCGCCACTCATATTATCGAATGGCAATACTGCAATGGATGGTTCTGATAAAAGTTCAGGCAATTGCGGACTAGGGGCTTCAGGGACTGGTCGATTTTCGCCAATCCCACTAACTGCCGCTATGAGCCGATAACCCGTCTTGGATATCGTCTCAATAACCTGTGGGCTGCGCGCATTATCATCGAAAGCCTTACGTAACTTGATAATCGCATTGCTCAGCGCGTCGTAACCGACGATGGTCCCTGTCCAGATAGTATCCTCCAATTCTTGTCGAGAAATAACCTGACCAGGCCTGGAAGAAAGAAATACCAGCAAAGACATAACCTTGGGTTCAAGCTTTACCGTCCTAGAATTGTCGCTAATACGAAGGGATGCAGGATCGACTTGCCAATCTGCGATAAAGAATGGCTTCTTGTCGACCTTCTGCTGGCCTGAGATTTTCGCCTCCATAGATCAGGACATTATACCCAGGAGGTAGAAATGTCATGCTTTATTCCCCATGCATTCCCTCACCGCGCGCCAAAGCCAGATGATGTTGCTGATGATGACTGCCAGTCGCCATCAGCCCGAAAAAGCCAAGTCCCTGAATACGCGTGACCTCCCTCATATCATCAGAAGTAACAATAAGTCTGGCTCCACCTTGTCTCACTTCAGCCCTGACTTTCCAGCCGTTTAAATTATCGATAGCTGTCGCATGGGCAGGCACCATGGCTTGAATCGCCTGCAAAGTGCGCCCGCTACCCGTGATGATTATCTCCAGTCCGTTATCGACTTTAGTCTCCTCTGTACTGGTCCCCATAACCAGTTGATTCATATCGACGAGATGTTCGCGTAAGCCGGAAATATTCACCAGTGACCAGTCCGTAGCCGGATCAGCTTGTAGAATTCCAATGATTTCCTGCATCGCGCCAAAAGCATCCTGGCCAGGCAGCGTTGGTTTGCTGATACCGTGCATTACATTCCCGTCGTGATTCATATTGTTCGACATGTTGTGCGACATATTCGTCTGGGCAAACGCTAAATTGATGTTAAGCGCGACCAGCAGAACTCCAAAAAATAGTTTTCCTTTATTCATAAAATCGGACTCTTTAAAAATAATTACATAGTCAGTGTAGTTTAATGCACTTATTTAAAATATGATTTCAGTCATATTCTACAGGCCGATTAACTCAATGACATATACTCAATTACCGACACCGAAGGCCGAGGTCAGCACTCAAAGGTTGTTAAAAGGAGAAACGCTTTTTTATCAAGGTGATCATACAGCGGCCATATTTATCGTTATTACTGGGCGGATTCGACTCCTGCGCCATTTAGCCGATGGGAATGCGATACCGCTTTACTTCGCCAATGATGGCGAAACCTTCTCGGAAGCCGCCCTGTTTTCCGATGTCTATCACTGTGACGCGATAGCTGAAAAAAACACCGAAATTGAAATTCATCCTAAGAAAGCACTGCTTGATGCGTTTGCCGTTAATCCAGATCTGGCAATGACTTTCATGGCCCATTTAGCGCGACAGGTAATTAACCTGCGCTCGCGCCTTGAAATCCGCAATATCCGCTCGGCGGAAGAAAGAGTGATACAGTTTCTTAAATTGGAAATTAGCGATCCGGGCAACAGCATAACTTTTGCCAGCCCGCTGAAGGACATTGCTGCGAGCATTGGACTTAGTCACGAGGCTTTTTATCGAGTTCTGTCAACGTTGGAACGCGAAGGAAAAATAGTTCGCGAGGGGCGGAAGATTGGTTTGGTGGGTTGAGATTAAATACTTCTGGCATCAACTCAGCAACTGCGGCATAAAAAAAGTTGCCAGACTTAATACCAGGAAAAACCCGGCCATATCGGTAACCGTGGTTAACAAAGGCCCCGAAGCAACTGCCGGGTCGACACCATATTTTTTCAGCAGCAGGGGCACCGTACCGCCGATGGACACCGCTAACACGGTATTAATGGTCAGCGCCAAACCAATCACCAGCCCAAGATAAGCGTTACCCTTCCAGAACCAGGCCACCGCTCCAATTAGAATGCCTAGCACTATGCCGTTGATAATACCGACACCAAGCTCCTTTTTTAAAACATGGAAAAGATCTACCGGGCGGGTAAGCCCCAGCGATAGTTCGCGCATACTGACACCGACCGCCTGGTTGCCCGAGCAACCGCTCATGTCCGATACCATCGGCAAAAAAACCGCAATTGCGATCACCGCGGCCAACGTTTCCTCGTAAGCGGAGATAACACTCGCAGCGATAATATTCAAAACGATATTTGAAGACAGCCAGGTCAACCGTCTTTTTGAACGCAGCAGGGTTGGCATCGAGCGCAATTCATCGCTGATTTGCTGCCGCGCCATACTCTCGTGCTCGGCACGGGCCAGCTCGGCTTCGGCAACTTCAATCCTGGAAACCACGCCCAGTAAACCACCTTGCTCGTCGACTACCGGAATACCAAGAAACGGATTTTCATCGAACAGGTCAATCAGCTCATCCTGAGTCGTTTCAACAGAAACCGAGACAGGCGTCAACATAATATCGGACAGCGATATCGACCGTTTACTACGTAGCATGTCTCTAAGCGAAACCACACCCACCAGCTTGCCATTTTGATCCAGAATATAAGGGTGCTGACCACGATGACGCTCGAAGGCCTCATGCCCATCGACCAGACTCTTGAGGATGCTGCCTACAGTATCGTCGACTGGAAAACTAAAAGTCTCCAATTCCATCAAACCGCCCGCAGTATCGGGGTCATACTGCGAAAGTCTGCGCACACCTTCGGCACTCTCAGCCTCCATGGCCGACAATAGTGCCTCAGAACTCTCGGTCTCCATTTCCTGTACGATGTCGGCCTGGGTGTCGCTATGCAATTCCTCCATGATTTTTGCGGCCACGGAAGAATCGAGATTCTCTATCATGGTGACCGCAAGTTCGTCCGGTGCCTCTTCTATCAATTCGGCGGCGCTCTCCGGCGTCATCATAACCAGGAGTTGATCGCGTTCATCCGAATCCATCAACGAAACCTGGCGCAAGGCCTCGTTGCTGGAAATTGACTCGACTATATCGGCGACCTGTTGCTGGTCGTCAGCCTCGATGGCGTCTAGTAGAGAAGCTTCAGGTATTTCGCTATCGTCAGGATTTTGCTTGCTAGAATTTTCATTCATAAAAATATTTTCCCTGTAATCACCACCATGCTGGTAGTGTCTTATTTAATTTTTGGCAATTCTGAGGAACCGACTATCACTCCCAACGAAAAATCCACGCACCAATCACTAGCAGCACAACACTAGACAAACCCAAAACCAGCAAATGATCAGCGATTTGCACCAGCCCAGCACCGTCGATCATAATCTCTCGCGCCGCTTCGGTAACGTGGGTGAGCGGCAATACCAACGCGAATTTTTGCATCAACGGATGCGCACCTTCCAGCGAAAACCAGACGCCGGACAAAAACATCATCGGCCAGCTCAGTAGATTTAATAAGCCATTGGCAACTTCTTCGCTGGAGATGCGTGCGGCCACGACCAGTCCACAACAAATTAAACAGATACAGCCAAGCGTGAAGACAATGAATAAATTGAGATAACTACCATGCATGCGAAAATCAAACACCAGGTCCATTCCGATGAAGATCACCACATTGACCGCCAACATTATCCACAGTCGCGATATGACTTGAGCGGTGAGAAACTCCAGCGCCGTTACCGGGGTCGCACGTAATCGTTTCAACACACCAAATTTACGATAGCGCACGATGACGTAGCCGATACCGAATAATGCGCCCCACATAATATTCATGGCGAGGACGCCGGGAATGACCCAGTCCAGATAACGAACCTCGTCACCCTCGACAATATTCTGCTGTAGTTGTTGTGGTGCGTTGGTAAATGCTGCGATTAACAGTTTCTCAACGATATAACCATTCGGCGAAGTCTGGTTTATCCAGTAACTGAAACTATTGGCGTCGAATAACAAATCGATTTGATGGCGTTCGACTTTCTTCAGATTTGGTTTAACTTCTTCGAATTCGATAAATTGAATAAAGCGTGTCGAGGTAAAGTTTTGAGTCGCCATGATAGAATTTGTAGAAGCAACTATACCCACTTTAAACTTTTGTGGATTGTCATCGGTGAAGGCATAGGCAAATACAAAAATGATCAACACCGGTAATAACACGCTCCAGGCCAACGACGAACGGTCTCGGAAAAATTCAGTGTTGCGCGCAACGAATAGCGCATAAATTCGATTCCACATCAGGCGCGTAACTCCTTTCCGGTGAGTTCCAGGAACAGGTCTTCCAAATCGCGCGCGCGGATGCGTAATCTGTCCAGCGGTATTTTCCGGGCCAGCAAACCTTCCACGGTTTTATTCACATCGCCGGTGAGAATATGCGCGTTACCTTCGCGATAAGTGGCCATAAATTCCACCTCGCCCAGCTCACGTGGTAAGTCTTTTTCATCGAGTTGAATGACGACATCATCAAAGTGTTTCGCCAGCAAAGTATCCGGTGCATCGTGAGCGATCATGCGCCCGTGATCCATAATCGCAATCTCATCGCAAAGCTCGTAGGCTTCTTCCATATAATGCGTGGTAAGCAAAATTGTCGCACCCTGCGCTTTTACCTGCCGTACCTGCTCCCACAAATTTCGGCGTGATTGCGGGTCGAGCCCGGTGGTTGGTTCATCGAGAAACAATATTTTAGGCTGGTTAATCAACGCAATGGCGAGCAATAATCGTTGCTTCTGCCCGCCTGATAATTTACGCGTATCCTGGTGCAGAAATTCGCCCAGCGCATAACGCTCAACCAGGTCGTCGATATCGGTTGTTACTGGATAAAACCGACTGAATAGCACCAGCATTTCGCGCACCGTAACAAAATCCTGTAAAGCCGTGGTTTGAAACATAATCCCGGCTTCGTTACGAAATTTCTGGCCGAGTGGTTCTCCCTGATACAGAATTCGGCCCGAGTCGGGCGTCTTAATACCTTCCATCAATTCAATGGTGGTGGTTTTACCGGCACCGTTTGGCCCGAGCAAGCCAAAACAACTACCCTGATGAATATCAAAGCTAACGTCATTCACCGCGGTTAACTGACCGAAGCGTTTCACCAGATTAGAAACTTGCAAAATGACAGACATGGTTTCCTCGATTAAAACCGTACTTCCTGCGCGTAGCAGATGTACTCCATTAAAGGTTTAGCAGCTTTAAAGGTAACCTCGACTTCGTCGATGAAGTCTTCGCCGAGGATTATATCGGGTTTCTCATTTCGCATAACAAAAAAACTTTTGCGCTTTAAATCCTCAATATGCGAATGTTCTGGGTCAAAGCCTCTGGGTGGGCGCTTTAAACCATCACCCTTAATTCCGCCAAACAGGTTCTTTATCTTCGAGCTCGATTTAATCCGGCTCCATTCGTTGGGATTATCAACAATGGTATTGCGAATTTTGAACAACTCGTCGTTCGGCGGCAACCAGATACCGCCACCAAATACAACTTCCTCGGGTGACATGTGGACATAGAACCCTGCCGTGTGGGCATCCTTACCCAACTCATGACGAAACTGGCAGGCAGCGTGAAGCTTATAGGGGCTCTTGTCTTTTGAAAATCGCATATCCCGATAAATACGAAACATCGAACCACCGCGTGGTCTTGCATCAGCAACAAAGTGGGGGGAAATCTTCTTTAACCTCGGCGCCATGGCTTCGATAAAGTCGAGCATAGGATGAACGACGTGTTGCTGGTAGTCTGATTTATGTTCATTAAACCATTCACGATTATTGTTTTTCGCCAGGGTTTTGAAGAATTCTAAGAACTTCTTTGTGAACATTATCTATGCTCCAGTGGATGAATATGAATCACCGCTACGCGGCAAGTCCTTGACAAGGGTCTTACAGGGCAAAAAATGGTCGCCATGATGGGATTGGGCGAATCTGACTTCCCCTGAATTGATTTTAAAACTGGCTTTACAAATACCTCTGAGTTTAACCGCAAAGGCCCAATCCCTTCTTGTTGAAAAGATCCGCCCTGTAAGACCCTTGTCAAGGATGATTCATATTCATCCACTGGCTCAGGCAATACAGCTAAAATTAAAGTGTACACAAAACCTCATGCCAGCAATAATACTATCTCTTAGTATTCTCGCTTTATAGCCATCTATGTTTACCTACCTGAATCCAGACATCCGCCAACAGTTAACCGACGCCGGCAAACTCGTGCGTATCGACCGTAAGGGCGTCACCATTAACGATGACAAACCCGCACCTGCTGGCGAACTGGTAATCAACCTGCTAGGCCCGATTCCGCTACCGATAAAAATGGGAGGCGAATCTTACCAGGCTCAGTGGTATGCCGCCGTTCGCAGCACCGAGCTGGAGAAAGTGGAAGGCCTCGCGGCGACACTGCGGGAAAGCGGCGGACAAAACCTGTTTTCGACTCTCGCTTCATCCATGGCGGTGAATAGCGTACTGGTGATTGGCGACCCGGTAAATTCCGAGAATCCACTGGTGCGCGTGCATTCGAATTGCCTAACCGGTGACGTGTTTGGTTCTGAGCGTTGCGAATGCGGCCCGCAGCTCGAAACCGCAGTGAATCGAATTTCGCAAGATCCAACTGGCGGTTTAATCGTTTACATGGCGGGTCACGAAGGTCGTGGTATTGGCCTGTGGGCCAAGGCAGCTACCTATCTTTTACAGGATGCTGGAGAGAATACTTATCAGGCTAACGAATCCCTTGGTCTACCCGCCGACTCCCGGGAATTCACCGACGCAGCGGCACTGATTCTGCATTTCCTCGGTAATCGTTCCATCCGCCTGCTCACCAACAATCCGAAAAAAATTGAAGACCTGTCAATTTCCGGGCTCACGCATTTAGCGACCGAAAAACATGTTGCTGGTGTTAGTAAATGGAATAAGCGATATTTAAACGCGAAGCAGAAATGGGGACATAAAATTGTTGATTCGGATATTTCTGACAGTTAATTTTGAAATACTCACAGGTATTCTAGCAAACCGGAGAACAGCGCATAATGAATCAGTCTTCAACCCGCATGGGTGTTGATATCGGTGGTACTTTCACCGATGTCGTGCTCGAAGTCGGTGATCAACAATATTCGGCAAAAGTGTTAACCACTTATATGGCACCGGAAGACGCCATCATCGACGGTATGCAGCAGGTCTGTGAACAGGCTAGAATTCAGCCGTCCCGGATAGAGCAGATCATTCATGGTACGACGCTTGCCACCAATGCACTAATCGAACGACGTGGTGCACGAACCGCATTGATTACCACTCAGGGCTTTCGTGACGTCATTGAAATGCGCAGCGAATCGCGCTTCGAGCAATACGATCTTAACCTCACGCTGCCCGAACCACTGCTACCAAGACAGCAGCGTTACACCCTCGAAGAGCGCGTTGGAGCCAATGGCGATGTGTTAATTCCGCTACAGCGCAGCGAAGTGGAAAAACTGGTCGAGCAAATCAAACCCCTCGGTTATGAAAGTATCGCGGTCGGCCTAATGCATTCCTACTTGAATGATCGCCACGAGAAAATGATTCGAGAGGTTATATCCGAAAAGCTACCCGAGGTATCGGTTTCGCTCTCATCCGAAGTCTCCCCGCAAATGCGTGAATACGAACGTTTTAACACGGTCGTCGCCAACGCTTATATCAAACCCATGATGAAAAGTTATCTGGACAGACTGGGCGGACAATTAAAAAACTATGGCGTCGACTGTCCAATTTTTTTAATGCACTCCGGTGGCGGCATTATTTCCATCGAATCGGCTGCGGAGTTTCCTGTCAGGCTGGTGGAATCGGGTCCTGCGGGCGGTGCGGTGTTCGCTGCGCACATCGCAGCCCGCTATGGACTCAAAAAAGTACTGTCCTTTGATATGGGCGGCACCACAGCCAAGATATGCCTGATCAACAATCAAACGCCCAGGACCAGCCGCGTCTTCGAAGTCGCACGAACCTATCGCTTCAAGAAAGGTTCGGGCATGCCTATCTCTATTCCGGTCATCGACATGGTCGAAATCGGTGCGGGCGGCGGTTCGCTGGCCCATGTCGATTCGATGCGACAAATTCGAGTCGGCCCGGAATCAGCCGGTTCCGAACCTGGTCCGGCCTGTTATGGCCGTGGCGGTGATCGCCCGGCGGTCACCGATGCCGATCTGGTGCTCGGTAAGCTCGACCCCAATAACTTCGCCGGTGGCTCGATCAGGCTCGATAC
The DNA here is from genome assembly GCA_030595795.1 of Gammaproteobacteria bacterium. Lineage (GTDB taxonomy): Bacteria > Pseudomonadota > Gammaproteobacteria. The sequence continues at coordinate 3,827 of JAUVCH010000044.1, read as the reverse complement.
CGACAGTTCATCCTCCGCCTTGCAAAATACGCTGGGTAGCGTACTCGATATGGATTCTCTGACCTCGGCCTACGGCCTGTGCGAAGTCGTCGATGAAAACATGGCCAACGCCGCGCGCGTGCATGCCGTCGAAAATGGAGAAGACCTGTCGGATTACACCATGATTGCCTTCGGCGGCGCGGCACCATTACACGCCGGGCGCTTATGCGAAAAGCTCTGTGTGGATCGATTGCTGGTGCCACCCGGCGCGGGTGTCGGTTCTGCAATAGGTTTCCTGCGCGCACCTTTTAGCTTCGAGGCGAATCGAAGCGTCTACATGCGCCTGGCCGATTTCAAACCCGAAGTCATTCGTAAGCTGTTAACCGATCTCGAAACCGAAGCAACCACCTTTGTGCGCTCCTGCGATGCCAACGCGAAAATTCAGGCTGAATATAAAGCTTATATGCGTTACACCGGACAGGGCGAAGAAATCCCCATTATTCTGTCGGCCGATCAGGCTCAAAACCCCGACGCAGAAACCTTCCAGTCGCTGTTCGAAACAGATTACATCAACTTATTCGGGCGAGCGGTCGAAGGTATGGATATCGAAATTACGGTCTGGTCGGTGAATTCCACCACGCTGGTTGAGAAAGTCGCAGCGGTTCAGCCCGTGTCGACCACTTCGATGGCATCCTCTAGTCAGCAAAGGAATATTTTTGATCCCGCAGTTGGCAAGATGGTCGAATCCACTATCTTCCTGCGTAATAATTTGCAGCCCGGCGACTGCGTAGCTGGACCCGCTGCTATCACCGAAGACGAAACCACGATTATCTTGCCGAGTAGCCGTCGGGCGATCTGCCAGCTAGACGGATGTATCGATGTAACCCAGGAGAAAAGCTAATGACCCAGAATACCTCGACAGTCTCCAACCAGGTCATGTGGAACCGGCTCATCTCGGTGGTCGAAGAACAGGCGCAGGCTTTAATCCGCACCGCATTTTCACCGTCGGTGCGCGAGGCTGGTGATTTATCCGCCGGTGTCTACGACACCAAAGGCCAGATGCTGGCGCAGGCAGTTACCGGTACGCCGGGCCACGTCAATGCGATGGCCGATTCGGTCGCTCATTTCATTCGGCGAATCGGTTACGACAATATTTTCGAAGGTGATGTTTATATTACCAACGACCCCTGGGAAGGCACTGGCCATTTGCACGATATCACCGTCGTCACACCATCTTTCCATCAAGGTTCGCACGTAGGATTCCTCGCTTGCACCGCGCATATCGTCGATATCGGTGGCCGCGGCTTCGGTGCCGACGCTAATTCGATTTACGAAGAAGGACTTTATATTCCGATTATGAAGTTCGCCAGTAAAGGCGAAGTCGATATGACTTTAATCAATATCGTACGCGGCAATGTACGCGAACCCGATCAGGCGATTGGCGATTTCTACGCATTGGCGACCTGTAACGAAATTGGTCATCGACGATTAATCGACATGATGACCGAGTTTGAATTGTCAGATCTAAATGACATCGCTGATTTTATTCTGGAAAACTCTCGTCGCGCAACACTGGAATGCATTGCCGCATTACCACCCGGCAAGGCATCGGGCATGATGACGATAGATGGTTATAGTTCACCGGTTGATTTAAAAGTGTCACTCGATATCCAGCAAGATCAGATTCTCTGTGACTTTACCGGGACATCTGGGCTGGATAAGAAAGGTATTAATGTACCGTTGGTTTATACCAAGGCCTACGCCTGCTTTGCACTCAAATGTGCAATCGCACCCGAGATCCCAAACAATGCAGCATCGCTAGCACCCTTTGTGATAACCGCCCCGGTGGACACCATCGTGAATGCGGTGCATCCAGCACCCGTTGCTTTGAGGCATATCATTGGCCACATGATTCCCGATGCTGTGTATGACGCGCTGGATAAGTTGTTGCCTGATATGGTGCCTGCTGAAGGCGCGGGTACGCTGTGTAATTTCCAGGCTTCGTTGCGCCCACGAACCGATAAGCCTGCATCGAAAAATGCAGTTAGAGCCGAAGTATTAACATTCAACTCTGGCGGTTCCGGTGCTCGCCCGCATTCCGATGGCTTAAACGCCACGGCCTTCCCATCCGGAGTTATGACCATGCCAGTCGAAGCCACCGAACACACCGGGCCGATAATCATCTGGCGCAAGGAATTACGCCCCGATAGCGGTGGTGCAGGAAAATATCGTGGTGGTCTGGGGCAATACATGGAAGTCGGTGCCACCGAAGATCATGAATTCGATTTTTCCGCGATGTTCGACCGGGTTGATCATCCGGCACGTGGCAGACAAGGTGGTGAAAATGGTGCGGCTATGACCATCTCCCGAAGCGATGGCAGTGCGATGAAGGGCAAGGGAAAACAGTTTGTTCCTGCTGGTCAACGCGTGATGTTAGCGATGCCGGGCGGTGCTGGATACGGTGCAGTCAGTGAGCGAGACCCCGAACTTGTGAAACGCGATTTATCGCGCGGTTATATTTCTGAACAGGTCGCCAGAGACGATTATGGTTTGAGTGATGAGGACATCCAGCTATGACCAAATTCGAATCCGCAGAAAGAATCAACGGCATCTGCGTTTCCGAGATCCTGTTAATCGGTGCGTGCTCGCGAATTAAAGGCACAGGGCAAGCCGGTGATCGAACTCGGTGCTGGTGAACCCGATTTTGATACCCCAGACAATATCAAATCAGCCGCTATCGAAGCAATTAACCGAGAAGAGTTGATCGAGGCTTTGAGTCGTATTGCAGATTTTGTCGCTAAACTTTCCAACTAAGCCATAAAGCTAATGCCCCTGATACCCACCATCCATTACGATGAATACCAGGGGCCTTCGCAAGCAGATTAATCGAGTTCGCCGCGAGCCGGGTAATCGTTAGCGACAACAAAACCCAATGCGCCGAGAATTTCCTTAAAATGGGGTCGAGCAAATGGCATGGTACTGATCTGACTCCAGTACAGCGTTTCGTCAGGACGAACCAGGAATAAACCAGGTTCGCTGAATTCTGCTGGCTCTTCGATGCCCACCGAAGTTTTACCTTTGCCCGCCGAGCGATGCAGGCCCCAGGCACGTGCCTGCTCGACACTGACATCATAAGCCAAATTTACATTCTGTAAATTCCACTCACCGCTGGACTGTTGAGCCCGTTCTTTGTCGTCACTACTCAGCGCCAAAACAGTTATGCTAGCCTGTTCGAAGTTAGCAGACAGCTTTTCCAGCTCCTGTAAATATTTGGCACATATCGGGCAATGCAAGCCTCGATAAAAAACCAACATGGTAAAATGATCAGGCGCCTGAGCCGATAAAGACCACGGCCCTTTCAGGGTTGCAACTTCGAGTGCGGGAACTGCCTGGCGCGGCTTCAATACGTTCATCAATAGTCTCCAAATAGTCGGTCTAAACGATACGACTGGCACTATAACCAATCTCCAAGTACTATTGGTAGCCTGTTTACCCTTGATTACTATCATCTAGTACAAACTATCTAATAAAAATGGATCGCCTCTCCTCATTGCTCGAATTATTTCGCCCAAAGACACGCGAGGTAGAGTTACTTAGCGGTCTGAAAAATAGACTGGATATCTCGGCAGACTCGGCTATCGGATTGGTGCACCAGGGCAACGCGATACTGAAAGACGATAAGAATACCCACATCAACATCGGCAAGGGCGACATCCTCTGGATTACACCCGGAAACCAGTTTGAACTCATCTCCGAGCAGGCGAATTTTCAGTTCCTTTGTTGTCACCTGGAATTCGGGCCAGTACGACTCAATCCGCTGTTTGACATGATTCCAGCCGCCCTGCACT
>JAUVCH010000038.1 GCA_030595795.1 Gammaproteobacteria bacterium | reverse complement strand
GACGAATTTCCATCAGGCCATTCGCCTCTTTATGCAAAGCAATGCGCCAGTAAAATCCGTTACCCCCCAGGTAAAAAAGATGTCCACCGGTGTCACGATATGCCTGTAGCGCATCGAGCGTCTCCACCGTGTGATATTCGGGATGGGTTGTCGTCATCAAAACCTCATAATCTTCGACTGCCGATAGCCCCTCGTCCTGCAATTCCTGATCGGTGATGATGTCGTAGTCGAGATTTTTTTCGTGCAGCCAGCTAATCAAATGACTGTCGGCCTGGAAATGACGTAATCCTGAGTCTTCGACGTTACAGAAAGTGAGATATCCTGGACGCAAATTAAACAAAGGCCGCAAATGGGAGGCATGGCAGATTCCCGAACCGTCGCTATGATAGTTATAGGTGGACAGTCCATAGCGGCTATATTCTGCTGGATTATTTGGATAGGCATTCCAGTCCTGAATACGCGTCTGCCAGCTGACGTCATAATCGGGTCGCGCATGGTTGCCATAAATGACATAGGTAAAGGTCGGGATGAGCACGCATATTTTTGCCTTTGGTTTCCCTTTTGCTGCGCAAACATAAAACGGCATGGCATCTTCGCTCTCACCGCATTTTATACGCATGACATAAATACCCGAAGGTAGATCATCTGGAACCGTAAAACTGAAATCCGTCTGCCAGTTGAAATCATAGATATCGTCATCGTGAAAATGGATCGCGGCATAATGCTCGGGCGCATGTCGCCAGCACATTTCGCTGGCATCCCATTGTGAACCAGTCATCGCACGTGCCGGAAAATTCACCAGTTGGGCGTCGAGCTGATTCGGAGAAAGATCAGATACTCTGGTTGAACTGGTATTTTTAGCAAAGTCCCAGCGAGCAACTTCAGTCTGGGAGTCTATTTCGGTACTGCGATACAGCGCAGGATTTTCGATTTTGCCATTAAAGTATTCGCTAGCCTGATCATCTTGCCAACTGGCAGCTATCAGAACTTTCCCTTTTATATATTGTTTAGACAGATCTACATCGTCGATAACATTCTCGATCCGCTCTAATGGGTTTTTCTCGCTGGTTTGAATGATAGTGAGTCGCTTCGACCTGGCATCGTAAGAGGCTTCCAATCGATACCAGTGCCTGAATTCCATCGCCACCGATGTTGATACACTAATATCTCCCACACGCACCGCTGCTTTCGATTCCGCGTCGATATACAATGCTAGCTCTCCGAGACTAACTACGGACTGATTAACCGGTTTCTCCAGAGTCGGGAAGATAGTCGCGGATATAGCGAAGCCTTCATCGAGCGATAGTGTCACAGACTCATCGGTAATCGCGTAAGACCCCGGATAAAACGGCTGATAACGTGAACGGAAGTGTTGACGGGGAAATACATTGTCAAGATCTTCCTCGACGATCCCAACACCACCTGGATTCGGGTCTGCGGAAATTGAACGAATCAAACGCGCCGAGATTTCTTCAGTCTGCGTCGAAGACAGCTTAAAACTGATCTTCTCACCGGGTCGCAAAGACAGGCGATCTGAGTAACCCGCTAGCGGCACAGTACTTTCTTGAATAGTCACGACTTAAATATGCTCTTTTAGAAACAGACAACAGGATGATCGATCTGTTTCGAAATAACAACGCTAACACCCGACCATTTAATATCGGTAGGTTTTAAGTCATTGTTTTAAAAAATAATCATGGTACTCTGCGCGCGAAGCGCTATAATCGCGCGCCTTGCCCATACCCAACGACATCACCCGACAACATCATGACTTCCAGTAGCCGCGCAAACCTGCGTAATATCGCCATTATCGCCCATGTTGACCATGGTAAAACCACCCTGGTAGACGAACTGTTGCGACAGTCTGGCACGCTAGATATACGCGCCGATGTCACTGATCGCATGATGGATTCCAACGATCTGGAGAGAGAGCGTGGCATCACTATTTTATCCAAATGCACAGCCATCAACTGGCAGCACGTAAAAGAAAACCAGAATTATCGCATCAATATCGTCGATACACCGGGCCATGCCGATTTCGGCGGCGAAGTCGAACGTGTGCTCTCGATGGTTGATTCAGTATTGTTACTGGTTGATGCCGTAGATGGCCCCATGCCACAAACCCGTTTTGTCACACAGAAAGCATTCGCCATGGGTTTTACCCCGATTGTTGTGGTCAATAAAGTTGACCGTCCCGGCGCACGGCCAGATTGGGTTGTTGACCAGGTTTTCGACCTGTTCGACCAACTTGGTGCCAATGATGAACAGCTCGACTTCCCAATTATTTACGCTTCGGCACTCAATGGCTATGCCAGTGAAGAAAATGACGTATTCGAAGGCGACATGACACCGCTATATGAATCAGTCATCGCCAACGTCAAACCACCCAAAGTCGAAGTTGATGGCCCATTTCAGATGCAGATTTCGAGCCTCGATTACGACAGCTATAAGGGCGTACTCGGCATTGGTCGTATCACCCGCGGCACCATTAATCGCAACACGCCGGTCAAAATCATAGGTGCCGACGATAAGGTTCGCGATGGCCGCATGATGCAAATTTTCGGCTTTAAAGGTCTCGAACGTATCGAAACCGAAACCGCTCAAGCTGGTGATATTATTGTGTTCTCCGGTATAGAAGAAATGTATATCTCGGATACTTTATGCGATCGTAATACGGTTGAGGCTTTACCGCCTTTGACGGTAGATGAACCTACCGTAAATATGACTTTTAGCATCAATAGCTCACCCTTCTCCGGCAAGGATGGCAAGTTCCTCACTTCGCGCCAGATCGAGGAACGCCTGCAACGCGAATGCCTGCACAATGTTGCCCTGCGGGTCGAACAACTCGCCGACTCGGATAAGTATCGAGTCTCCGGTCGCGGTGAATTACACCTCGGCATACTAATCGAAAACATGCGTCGCGAAGGTTTCGAGCTGTCGGTTTCTCGTGCCGAAGTTATTCTCAGGGAAATCGATGGAAAGGTTTGCGAACCCTACGAGCAGCTGACAGTCGACATCGAAGAGCCATACCAGGGCGCGATCATGGAAGCGCTAGGGAGTCGCAAAGCCGACCTCAAGAATATGATACCCGATGGCAAAGGCCGGGTACGCCTCGACTATGTCATTCCATCGCGTGGTTTGATTGGATTTCAGGCAGAGTTTATGACGCTAAGCTCTGGCACAGGTTTGATATACCACGTATTCGACAAATACGGCAGCAAGGTTGAAGGCGAAATCGGACAACGCAAAAATGGCGTTTTGATCGCCAGTGCTACCGGAAAAGCGCTGGCCTATGCTCTGTTTAACTTGCAGGAGCGCGGCAAAATGATGATCGGTCACGCCGAAGCAGTTTACGAAGGCATGGTAGTCGGTATTCACAGTCGGGCGAACGACCTTGTAGTCAACCCGTTAAAAGCTAAACAACTCAACAACATCCGTGCCGCCGGAACTGATGAAAATTTAATCCTGGTCAAACCAATCCGTTTCACGTTGGAACAGGCGCTTGAATTTATCGACGACGACGAGCTAGTCGAAGTCACACCGAAGAATATTCGTATCCGTAAGAAGTACCTGCTCGAGCACGAACGCAAGAAGGCGTCTCGAAGTTCGGCGGCCTAGAACTCGACGGACTAAGAAAGCATCGCCTGCTGAAACGCATAGGCAAGCTGTAACAATCGGAAATCAGAATTCGGCGGCCCGATTAGCTGTAGACCTATCGGTAGCCCTTCGTTAGACAACCCGGCCGGCAAAGATATCGCTGGCAGGTTCAGCGACGGGGTCAACTCAACAGGTCGCCAGTCTTCTTCAACTTCAGCGTCGGTCAAATCAATCGAATAAGGCAATCCGCTCATGGTCGGCCATAATAGAAAATCATAGCGTGAAAAGAATTCGGTTAACACCTGCCAACTGTGCACCTGAATTCTTCTCGCCTGTGCAATATCGTTAGCAGTTAGTCCGGCAGCTTTTTGCATAAACATTCGCAGACGGCCACCGGGTGAGAATCGATCGTCTTCCAGATACTCACCAAACTCAGTAATCGCATTGAGTGCCACGACCACCTGGTGTGCGGCGTGATTGTCTCCAATGTCCGGACACTGCTGTTCGACAACACAACCTATTGACTCAAAAGTGAAGCAATGACTATTCAATGTCGCCTTAATATCATTGTGAGTATTAGATCCGCAAGGGGTTGCACTAAAGGCGATACGCGTACCCTGGAGTGAGGTTTCGAGTGTCGATTTGAAATCGATTTGCTCAGATACCATGGATAAGGGGCAGGATGAATCACGCCCAGCGAACACCGACATAAACAATGCTATATCTTCGACACATCGCGCCATCGGTCCGAATACATGCAAGCCATCGAAGGGCAAAGCATTGTCGCGTTTTGGTACCTGTCCCGCCGTTGGGCGAAATCCGACGACGCCGCATACCGACGCTGGTGAACGCAACGAACCACCAAGGTCGCTACCATCCGCCATCGGCACCATGTTGGCAGCCAGCGCTGCGGCTGATCCACCCGAACTACCCGTCACGGTCTTGCTCAGGTTTCGCGGGTTCCGGGTAATGCCAAACACGGGGTTATCGGTTTGCGTACCAGAGGCAAATTCCGGTGTATTCGATTTTCCGATGACGATGGCGCCAGCACTACGCGCTCTTTCGACGTGTAACGCATCGTTTGGTGGAATATGGTCTTCAAACAGCAAAGAGCCATAGGTCGTACGTACATCCTTGGTTGGCAGTGTATCTTTCACCGCATAGGGTAATCCATGAAGGACGCCCTGAGGTTTATCCTTTGCCGATCTCTGATCAGCTACCTTTGCCTCCTCAAACCCACGTTCCAGACAAAGCGTTACCAAAGCATTGACGCTAGGATTTTCCGCTTCTATCACCTCGGCGTGAGCATTGAATATTTCCACCGCACTAACTTCGCCCACTCGCATTTTTGCTACCAGCTCTGTGGAGGTGCACTGCACTAATTCATTCATACGCGGAGTATATCCAGCAGGAGCTTGTCAGGAAAAGCTGTTATTGATTTAATGTCCCCCTTCACGAATTAAAACGACAATTATGACCATTCATTATTTTGCTTACGGCTCCAACCTCGCGACCCATCGCCTGTTACAACGTATCCCCGAAGCCAGAGTAGACCGCGTCGCTAAGTTACGAGAACACCGACTTTGCTGGCATAAGAACGATAAAGGCCAATCGGGTAAATGCGATATCAAATCTACTGGTGACGATAACGATGTTATCTACGGTGTGATTTATCTAATTTCCCAGGATGGAAAGGCTACCCTGGATTATTACGAAGGCCATGGTTTTGGCTATCTGAGTAAAACCGTAGAAATAACCACGCTGGATGGCGAAACAATCGACGCCCTAACCTACTATGCGATCGATATCGACGCGATACAACAACCTTACCACTGGTATAAAGAACATGTGCTGCGCGGTGCCCGCGAGCATGATTTTCCAACCGATTATATCGCTATGATTGAGGCGCAGGAATCGATAGATGATTTTGATGAGGAGAGGGTTTGGCGTGAGCTGGGGATTTACATGGATTAGGGTCGGAATGAGATTTTTGACAAACCTTCGGTGTCCTATCTCTTCATTAGGTGGTGCGCTTTGGACTTGAATTCACCTTCTTGAGTTGATTTCGCGGTGAAGGCTCGCTTTAATTTCTTCCAAGTCCTCACTCTCAATAATTTTCAATTTAGGATTGTGTTTTGGGAGCAGAGCAAAATACCAATTAAGAAAATACCCCTTCGTTACAACCAAAATAGTCCTCTCCCCGCTTGACAAACTATTTGCTACTGTACGATACACCGCAATCTTTATATCCTCACCGTTATTTTTTATTCTTATTGAATAATAGTGTTTTGTTCCATATTTACCACCTAACGACTCATTAATATCATTTACGATTCCAACTTTTAGGGTTAGAGGATTAGTTTTAGATGCAGATTTTTCAGCGACCAAGGCGATTGAGGAGTAGATAATAAATGAAATAAGAAATAGATAAATAGCTTTAAGATATAAAATTTTACTGGTTTGCTTGAATTTCTGTCTAAAATTCACGTAGTACAAAAACGCAGTTGTTATTGACCCCAAGAGGAGTAGGACAAATAGTAATTCTAAATTGCTTTCTTCGGTAATTATCACAAATTCCCGAATACCGCGCCCACCTCTCATCATGTACTTTGTAGCGAAGAAAAATATCAATAGCGACAGTAATAAATATAGTGCGTAAAACCTCAGCCTTTTCCCATTGAAATTCATTCTATTCCTAATAATTAATCAGAATCATCTTTATCATCAGTCGAATCTGCACCATCGATTTTGGATTGTTCCTGCCGTTCCATTATATCACGTGCTATCTTCTCCTTTGCTTTCGCCTCGGCCACACCCATGGTTACATCTCCCATAAGCCCATCCGCCACATCGCGAGCCCGATCTGCAAATGAAAGCTACAGATAACCAAGAATAGCTCTTCTTCAACTTGAGTCCCTCGTCGGTAAATTTAATTCCTATAGACGTGGAACAAATGCCAAAACTTCGATCTGACCCGGCATAGCCGGATTAAACAAACGATTATGCCAGTAGGTAGATTGATACGTTGCGTCGGCTTCCTCCAGTATCTGGATGTCAAAGTCGAAGGCAAAATCAATACTATCCTGTTTAAACTTTAAATGGCATTCACCAGCGTCTTTTAACGCATCGGCAATAGATGAATCGGTGGCAAATGACGCGGTCAAATGTGTCGAGAAATCAAAATCATCCTGATAGTGTCTTTCGGCCAGGATGCGTAATCCATTTTTCAGCCACTCGGCTGGATCGGGGGTTTTTCGCACAAGATGCCGGATCTCCGCGGTAGCTTCTTCCGGCTCCTGTTTTACAATCAAAAACTGTAAGCGAGCCTGTTCATCACCGCCTCTAATCGAATAAAGTCCAGCGCTCATGCCGGTAGATGGCCTTCCGCCGGATTCACGCATACTCATCTTGCGTAAACGGCACTGCCATGAGATGAATCGCTTATATTGCTCGTCGGTAGACATTAGATTGAATGTAGTTCCTGGGGTAAAACGAGCGGTCCACCAGTCGGTGAGCCGCCCTGATTACCTGGGCTTTAAAACAGCCCTTCAACGAGCCCTTCATCGTTTAGGTGAATATTATCAGCCGATGGTACACGCGGTAGTCCAGGCATAGTCATGATGTCACCACAAACACAGACGATGAATTCTGCACCGGCAGATAAACGAATTTCTCGGATCGGCACTTCGTGATTCGTCGGGGCGCCCATCAGTGCCGGGTCGGTGGAGAAACTATACTGCGTCTTCGCCATACAAATCGGGAAGTGGCCATAGCCGTCGGCTTCGAATTTGGCGAATTGATCGCGTACCTTTTTATCTGCAATGATGTCGTCTGCACCGTAAATGGTACGCGCAACGTGACGGGCTTTTTCCCATAATGGCATATCATCGTCGTACAGGGTATGAAACTGCGCCTGTCCAGAGTCAGCCACTTCAGCAACATGCCTTGCCAGTTCCTGAGTGCCTTTACTGCCTTCACCCCAGTGATTACATTCGAACGCTTTGACACCAAAATCATCACAGAACTGACTGATGGCTCCGACTTCGCCCTGGGTATCGCTGACGAATTTGTTAATCGCAACGGTAACCGGTACACCGAAACCAGTCAGGTTACGGATATGACGACCGAGGTTTTCACAACCTTTGGTGACGGCTTCGACATTTTCACCCGCGAGTTGGTCTTTCGGCACACCGCCGTGCATCTTCAGTGCTCGGACAGTGGCAACCAGTACCACTGCATCGGGGTGTAAGCCGGCCTTACGGCATTTGATATCGAAGAACTTCTCGGCGCCGAGATCAGCACCGAAGCCTGCTTCGGTAACGACATAGTCGGCCAGTTTTAAGGCAGTCTTTGTCGCGATGACCGAGTTACAGCCGTGTGCGATGTTGGCGAACGGGCCACCGTGGATAAATTCCGGGTTGTTTTCCAGTGTCTGCACCAGGTTCGGCATGAAGGCGTCTTTTAACAAAACGGTCATGGCACCGGGCGCATTAACGTCTCTGGCATGAACCGGTTTGAGATCACGCGTGTAGCCGATGACGATGTTGCCGATTCTACGACTGAGGTCATCCAGGTCAGTGGCCAGACAGAAGATCGCCATGATTTCTGAGGCGACGGTAATGTCGAAACCGCTCTCACGTGGCGTGCCATTACCTGGGCCACCGAGGCCGATGGTAATATCACGCAGGGTACGATCGTTCATGTCCATCACGCGTTTCCAGGTGACGCGACGTGGATCGAGTCCGGATTTGTTTTCCCAGTGGATGTGATTATCGATTAGCGCGGATAATAAATTATGTGCGGCACCAATAGCGTGGAAGTCACCGGTAAAGTGCAGGTTGATGTCTTCCATCGGTACGACCTGGGCATAACCACCACCGGCGGCACCACCTTTCATGCCAAAACAGGGGCCGAGGCTGGGTTCGCGTAAACACATGACGGCATTCTTACCGATGCTATTGAGCCCATCGCCCAGGCCAACCGTGGTGGTGGTCTTACCTTCACCGGCTGGGGTTGGAGAAATGGCGGTAACCAGAATCAACTTGCCGTCTTTATTACCATTAAGGGAATTAATATAGTCGGCGGTAATCTTGGCCTTATCGTGACCATATGGTTGTAATGCGCAGGCAGGCATGCCTAATTTGTCAGCGATTTCTGTTATCGGTTTTAGCGTCGCTTCGCGGGCGATTTCGATGTCACTTTTAGCCATTTTTGTCTCCAAATAGCGGGGGAATTATCGATTAATGCGGCCACATCATACGGGGGAATACAGAAGAAAGTATCCAAAAAACGACATAAATCTGGATTTAATTCAATTGCCCAATAGAGATAAGGGCAACCTACCCTTTAGCGAGGAGGTGTCAGAGTCAGACCTGACTCCGACACCTGAATTTTAACTAACAGTCCAGCGTATTATCTCTTTCCCATTGAGATATATGATGACAGTGCTGATCCCATTCAGTCGTTCTGAGCTTGACGTAAGCATCGATGAGTTCATCACCCATGGCATCACGAACAAATTTGCTCTTATCGGTTAAACGGAGCGCGTCCAGCAGGTTCATTGGTAGCTTCTTGGCATCTTTGACTTTGTGCCCTTCGGAATACATATCCAGATCACAACGCTTACCAGGATCGATTTTATCTTTAACACCCCGCAGGCCGCAGGCCAGGAGCGCAGCCGGTGCCAGATACGGGTTCATCGCACCATCGGCAAGACGGAATTCGATACGGTTACCTTCCGGGATACGAACCATGTTGGTACGGTTATTACCGCCCCAGGTAATCGTGTTCGGTGCCCAGGTTGCACCGGAGACCGTACGCGGTGCGTTAATACGCTTGTAGCTGTTGACGGTCGGATTGAAGAAAGAGGTTAACGCATCAACATTCTTGATAACACCGCCAAGGAAGTGGTAGGCAAGTTGGCTCAGGCCCAGTTCGCCTTTTGCATCCATGAACAGGTTCTTTTTGCCAGTTTTATCCCACAGGGAAGCATTAATATGGCAACCGTTACCGGTTAGATTCGAAAATGGCTTGGGCATGAAAGTGGCGCGTATGCCATGATTTTCAGCTATCTGTTTTACCATGTATTTGAAGAAAACGTGACGGTCACAGGTTTTCAGTACATGGTCATACTCCCAGTTCATTTCCCACTGACCATTAGCGTCTTCGTGGTCGTTCTGGTAAGCGCCCCAACCAAACTCAACCATGGCATCGCATATTTCGGAAATAACATCATAACGCCGCATCAGCGCGCTCTGGTCATAGCAGGGCTTATCCTGAATATCACGGTCGTCATAAATACCTGACCCATCTTCTTTGATCAGGTGGAATTCACCCTCAACACCGGTTTTGAAGGTATAGCCCATTTTGGCGGCTTTTTTGAGCTGCTGCTTCAGGGCGACACGAGGAGACGCTGCGAGTTCTTTACCATCAATGTACAGATCGCTGGCAAGCCAGCCCACTTCACGCCGCCAGGGCAAAATAATAAGACTGTCCGGGTCCGGGACGGCAAACATGTCAGCATCAGCCGGGGTCAAATCCAGCCAGGCGGCGAAGCCTGCAAAACCGGCGCCATCTTTTTGCATACCCTTAATCGCACGAACTGGCACCAGCTTGGAACGCAGAACACCAAACAGATCGACAAAACTAATCAAAAAATATTTTAATCCCTTGTCTTTTGCGATTTTTTCAAGATCTTTTGCCACTTTGTTAGCCCTCTTTTCCTGTATTAGATTAGTGTTGATTCAAACTGCCAGCCATCGGTACCCTGGCAGCGCGTGATACCGCTAGTGTAAATGCACGGAGGTCTTCCGGCTCCAGGTTCTGAACATTAGTTTTACCAGTACATCGCGCCATCATCGACGACTCGGCATTGAACGCCAGTAACAGATTCGAGCTACGCTGGTCGCGTTCTTGCGCCGTTAAGTTAGCCTGGTAAACCGGCTCGCCGGTCGAGACATCGGCCCCTAGTGCAAGCGCAGCCGCTGCACCCAGGGTTATCGCCTTCGCACCCAGCGCTAATATTTTGGCACCGTCGGTGCCAGTACGCAAACCGCCAAAATAAATCAGGTCGACTTCTTCTTCACTGTTTAAGGCACGTAATTGCGAAACTGCCTGACTCAGGATCGAAATATCGGGGGCACCGGCTAATTCTCCACCGAGCCCTGGTAAACCATCACTTGAATCGAGTAACAGGAAGTCTAACTTCTGCTCCAGTGCAAAGGGTATCGCCTTTTCCAGATTAGCCTTATTAACCAGCAAACCAGCCGGTTGATTATCGGAGGCACGTGCCACCTGTCCCGCTGCAATAGCGTCATCAGCCTTAAATAAAATACCATCCGCACTAGTATTCGCAATTCCTTCAACGATTTGAATCCATTTGGCGGATCCACCAATTGGCTTTTGCCCGATGTAGGCCGCACCGTGTTCGGCTATCGCCTTCGCATAAGACTCACGAATTTCACTCGGTGCATCGTCCAGGCCGGTCACCGTAAATGGAATATCCATCTTAACGCTTTTAATCGCACCCAGGTTGGTTACCGTCTTACAGCTTTCGCGATAGGGATCTATAACCAGCCGTGACAGATTCGCGGGCAGGAACACCAGATCGTCCAGCGTCGGCAAATGGTCTTCACCGAATGGATCGTCACGATTTTCCAGACGTTTATCCAGAATACTCACCTGTTTATCGGTATCAAAAGGTGAGAGTCGCGCCATGGCAAAAATCGACTCTCGGCTACCGACCGTGTAGTCACCAGAACCGGTTTCGGCGTCGCAACGAAAGCAGCGTGCTGCCTCGCTTTTGGCTTCCTCGGCGTTATAGGTCGATTCAATTTCCGGGAAGTCGACTGGAACCTGGCCCAGACCATGAAACTGTTGATGAACCCGTGGGTTGAGTTCCCAATCGGGGTCATTACAAATCGGCACGCGTCGTGTGCGATAAGGCGTTTGATAAGACAGTGGCTTATCGTTACCTTGCAAATAAGCCTTCATATAGTAAGCCGCACGATGACCATGGTGCATCGCTTCGACAATAGTAGACCCGCCGAATGCACCATCACCCGCGCCAAACACCATCGGGTCTTTGGTGACCATACCTTCGAAGCTGGTTTTCACCTGATCCCATTCCATCAAACCCGACTCATCGAGATCCGCGCATTCGGCTTTTTGACCAACCGCAGCAATCACCAGGCCGCATTCGATATCGTGCTCTGAACCTTCGACATTGACCGGACGACGACGACCATCCTCGCCCGGTTCGCCCATTTCGGTGCGGATACAACGTAAGGCCTTGCCATCGATGACTTCGACCGGCTGGGTGTTGTAGACAATTTCGATACCTTCGTCGATGGCACCTTGCAATTCTTCTTTACGCGCAGGCATACCTTCGGCATCGCGGCGATAAATTACCTTGACGTTTTTCACGCCCGGCATGCGTATCGCGACACGACAGGCATCCATCGATACGTCACCACCACCGATGACCAATACTGTTTCGGGTAATGTCGGGCGTTCGCCAGCGTTAATGCGATAGAGGAAACCGACACCGTCCTGTACGTACGGATCAGCCTCACCGGGGACTTCCATTTTCTTGCCTACGAAGGCACCGATGGACAGTAATACCGCATCGTGCTTTTGTTTTAATTCCGCCAGTGTCACCTGCTCACCAAGGGCAGATTTCAAGTGAATTTTAATACCCGGACAATGACCAGTGATTCGGTCAATATCCTGTTGCACGACGCCTTCGGGCAAACGAAACCGGGGTATGCCCCAAAACATCATGCCACCAAGTTTATTACTCGCTTCGTGGACGTGTACTTCGTAACCAGCTTCTGCCAAATCGTGGGCTGCGGTTAAACCAGCTGGGCCGGCACCGACGATAGCAATCGTCTTTTCCTGAGTCACTGCAACCGGTGGCAGTGCATAACCCGGCCCCAGGGTATCGAGTACATAGCGCTTCAAATTACGAATCGCAATTGCACCATCGCTATCGGCACGCCGACAGGCGGGCTCGCAGGGCGCATCACAAACTCGGCCACAGATCGCGCTGAAAGGATTGGTCGCCATAATGGATTCCAGTGCTTCCTCGTTTTTACCCTCCCAGATGTAACCGATATATGAAGGTGCATCGGTCCCCACTGGGCAGGCTACCTGGCAGGGTGCTGGCACAAAATGAATATCGGACCGGTCATCCTGCAGGTCGGGTGTCGCGGTAATAGAGAATTCTGAATTGAGTAGCGCCATGATTAACCCGCCTTCCTGCTTAATACTTCCAGACCTATTGCTGGTTGTGGATTACTTCGATATTCCGGGTGATACGGCAGGCCGGTTATATCCGCTGCTTCGGGCGTTAACGCAACCAGGTCATCACGACCGACCTTGTGTACATCGTCGTAACCGAGTGCCCTGGTGATCGCGGCAATCTGCCAGCGCAGCGATTCGAAATATCGATGCATGTTTTCGGCCTGGAGATCCAGATCGTAACGCGCCTCGTGTTCTTTATCCTGAGTAGCAATGCCAACCGGACAGCTACCGACATGGCATTGCATACAGGCAATACAACCGCCGGCGATAATCGCCGAGGTACCGACCGAGGTACAGGACGCGCCGAGAGCGAGCATTTTGACCACGTCGACACCATCCTTAATGCCGCCCATCATTACTAAATCCATGTCGTCTTTGGCGTCAATTTCTTTCAAACCATCGATGGCTTCCTGAACCGCTGACAGAGTTGGAATTCCGACGTTCTCCAGTACTTCAGTACTGGCAGCACCGGTAGAACCCTGGAGCCCATCAAGCTCGACAAAGTCGAAGCCATCCTTGTAGGCGATCTTGATATCATCATTAACCCGCCCGGCACCCATCTTGATACCTAATGGGACTTTATGACCGGTGACCTCACGAAATTCTTCGACCTTAATGACCAGATCATCCGCACCGAGTACGTCAGGATGGCGCGATGGCGAGCGTAAATCGATACCCTGAGGAATGCCGCGAATCGCAGCGAGTTCGGGGGTCACTTTCTTCGCCATCAACTGTCCACCGAGGCCCGGTTTAGCGCCCTGCGAGATATAAATCTCGATTGCATCGGCGCGTTGCATGTCCTTCACATTCCAGCCCAGACGACCCGACAGGCATTGGAATATCAACTGATCGGCTTCGGCGCGTTGCTCATCGAGCATGCCGCCTTCACCGGTATTTTCTGAAATGCCCGACAATCGCGAGGCACGCGCTAACGCGATTTTAACTTTGCGGCTTAGCGCGCCAAAGCTCATTGGCGCAATCATTACCGGCATCGACAGGCTAATTGGTTTAGCGCCGTAACGGCCACCGACAGTGGTTTTTAAATTAATGTCTTTCAGGTCATCAGGGCTAGTGGTCAATTTCGAGACATCTTTAACAAAGGCAATATCGTTTAGATGTGGCACCGGCTTTGATGCCCCATAGCCGCGAATCCGATAACGCCCGACTTCGCCCTTAATCCAGATATCTTCCTGAACTTTGGGGTTCCAGTAATTCGAAGACTTCGACGAGACAAAGAAAGGCTGTGGACGCGTGCGTGGCTCGGCATTAGCGTAACGAAGTTTTTTACCAGCATTCACAACTTTAGTGAATTCACCAGAGAATTTCATTTTATAGCGATCAAGGAATTCCATAACATCGTCGCGTTCGCCTGCTTCCATATCGACAACCATGGTGTCGCTTCCCAGGCTTTTGATTTTACCACCGACAAATATTTCTCCTGCGCTCATATCCGAGCCGAGTTTTTCTGCGGCATCGCCGAGGATAATAATACGACCGCCGTACATCATATAACCAGCCATAAAAGCCGCATTGCCGCCACAACACAAAGTACCCGCTTTCATTACCTGACCGGCACGGCTACCCATGTTGCCTCGCACGACAATTTCCGCGCCACGTATTGCAACACCGGCTATCGCACCAGCATTACCGCCGACCACGACCGAGCCAGAATAAATATTGTCGCCAACCGCCCAGCCAGCATTGTGCTCGATTTCATAATGTGCACCATGTGACAGGCCACCACAGAAATAACCAGCAGAACCCTTAATGCTTACCTTTATCGGATCAACCAGACCAACGCCGATATTATGGCGCGCATCGGGGTTGATTATTTCGACATCCTGACCATTTTGGCCACATTCACGAATTCGATTATTCGCGTCCGTGATGTTAGATTGGCTTAAATCTATCTTGACCATGTTTGAAATGTTCCCGGCGCTGGTTCGGTTGAGGTAATAGACTGGCCTGGAAACAGGCGGTTTAAACTAACTTCCTCAGAAGCGATCGCAATCATCTCGTCAGTTTCGAATAAAACCATTGGCTTGGCTGCGAGATGATCTTTCGCGTAACCAATCTCGTTTTGGGTCGAAACCAGGAATGAGAATGTACCGTCGAGGTCGTCGATGGCGGTTTCCAGAACACTATCAAGGGTTTCACCCTGCGCCAGTTTATCGGCCAGATAAACCGCTACCAATTCGCTATCGTTGTCGGTATGGAAGGTGAAATCACGACGCTCGAGACGGCGACGCATTTTCCAGTAATTGGTGATCTGACCATTGTGCACGATGGCAATGTCTTCAAAACCGGTCGCCCAGAATGGGTGGGCTGCCTCGGGTCGAACCGCAGATTCTGTCGCGAGCCGAACATGGCCGATTGCGTGGGTGCCTTTTACTGCCGCGACATTGTAAGTCGCGTCGACTTCCTGCGCCGTGCCATCGTCTTTAATAATGTCGAGGGTATGGCCAACCGAAACCAGTTTCGCGTGTTCTTCTATATCCTTCGTAAAAGCATGCAAATCGCCATCAAAATTAACCGAAATTTGATAGGAGCAACCAATAGACTGTTCGCTATCGATGGTGGCACCGTGTTTAGCGAGTAACACGCCAATATTTTCAATCGCCTTTTTTCTCGAAACTTCTTCGGTAGGAACGATAAATCGCAATTGCAATTGCTCTTTTTCGTCGCCGTACAGCGCGAAACCGGTGCTATCCGGACCGCGGTGCTGACAGCCATCCAGCATATTGATAAGCGTCTTACCAATATCGTGCGCGCCTTCTTGTTTATATAAAACCCCAGCTATACCACACATGATTTCGCCCCCGAAAAAACTCTTTTGAAAGTGAAGCGCAAGCCTACTAGAGGGTTAAAAGTCTGTCAACTGTTATGAAATAATGTTTCCTGATAGGAAACTTTAAAAAGATGGTTAGTCGGCAGATTGCGAGACGATTATCGACAGATATCGACAGGGTAATTCGAGAATTTCATCAGGGCCATGCGACGCTTCGGCATCGAAAAACATCGAGTCTCCGGGCTCTAGTAAATAATTCCTGTCGCCATGCCGATAGGTCACCCTGCCTTCCAGCATGTAGATCAGTTCAGTACCCGCGTGCTGGAAAACCGGAAAAACCTCGGACAAATCAGATATTGTGATGACATAAGGTTCGATCGTATAAGGCTTACCAATGGTGTGACCCAGTAAACGATACTCATGCCCAGCACCAGAGCCGCGACGCTCAATCGGCAAGCCTTCACCCGCTTTAATCACGGTCACATCGCGTTGCTCTTCATAGCCTCGAAAGAGCGCGGTAACCGGCACATGTAAAGCATTGGCGAGTGAATCCAATGTCGCCAACGAAGGCGAGGTTAAACCGTTCTCTATTTTCGACAACATACCTGATGACAGTTGTGCCTGCTTGGCAACATTGGCAACGGTCAGGTTAAGTCGCTTACGAAAGCCGCGAACCTGACGGCCGATGGCAACCTCCAGCGATTTGGTAGAGTTCTGCTCTATACCGCCATCTTCAGATTTATCTGTACTCAAAATTACCTGCTCCGTCCTGTATCAATGTTGTATAGGGGTTTCGATTAGCATAACAAAAAAAATCATAATCAGGAAAACTTGCATCGGCATACCTTCATCCACTATTTTCCATCTATAGAAGAGACAAACCATCAACCAGCCACTAATGGCAATTTCGATGTACGCTTATTACTGGCTTGCGTTTGTTAAATTCAACAGGAATTCAGTCTCCCCCTCCTCTTCGTATATCCCACAACACTACAGCTTGCGTCGACCACCTAAATTAGTCATGCTATTAAAGATAATCATCATTGAATTCGGAGGAACATAATATGTCCAAACGCGTAGCAATTATTGGCGCAGGCCCCAGCGGTCTGGCCCAGTTAAGAGCATTTCAGTCAGCCAAGGAGAAAGGTGCCGATATTCCCGATATCGTCTGCTTCGAGAAGCAATCTGACTGGGGCGGACTGTGGAATTACACCTGGCGTACCGGGCTAGATGAACACGGCGAAGCCGTTCATTGCAGCATGTATCGTTACCTGTGGTCGAATGGCCCGAAGGAAGGTCTGGAATTTGCCGATTACTCTTTTGAAGAACACTTTGGTCGTCCAATCGCATCCTACCCTCCACGGGCGGTTCTATGGGATTACATCAAAGGCCGTGTAGAGAAATCTGGCGTTCGCAGCTGGATACGATTCAATTCTCCTGTGCGCCATGTTGCCTACGACGAACACGAAGGTATGTTTCACGTTACCGTCAAAGATCACGACAAAGAGGTCGAATATACCGAAGAATTCGATCACGTTATTGTCGCTTCCGGTCACTTCTCGACCCCGAATGTACCCGAATACCCAGGCTTCGATCAGTTTAATGGTCGCGTTTTGCATGCTCACGATTTTCGCGATGCGATGGAATTCAAAGATAAAAATATTCTCATCATCGGCACCTCGTATTCAGCCGAAGATATCGGCTCGCAGTGCTGGAAGTATGGTGCCAGGTCTATTACCGTTTCACACCGCACGGCACCCATGGGTTATAAGTGGCCCGATAACTGGGAAGAAGTACCGCTGCTAAAAAAGGTAGATAAGAACACTGCAACCTTCATCGACGGCAAGCAAAAGGAAATCGATGCGATTATTCTATGTACCGGTTATATCCATTTCTTCCCATTCATGGCTGAGAACCTCAAGCTAAAAACTAACAACCGACTATACCCGGTCAATCTTTATAATGGCGTGGTCTGGGAACACAACCCCAAGCTCATGTACCTGGCCATGCAGGATCAGTGGTATACCTTTAACATGTTCGATGCCCAGGCCTGGTATGCGCGTGATGTCATCCTCGGGCGACTTGATGTGCCCTCGCAGGCCGAAATGCACGAAGATATCGACAAATGGCGTGCTGCCGAAGATGCGATACCGGACGATTACGCTGCCATCGAATTCCAGGGTCAATACACTATGGATCTGATGGCTTTAACCGACTATCCACCGTTCGATACCAAAGAGTCTAATCAGGCTTTCTTCGAATGGAAGAAGCACAAGAAAGAAAATATCATGACCTTCCGTGATCACGGTCACAAATCAGCACTCACTGGCAGCGTGGCACCGGCGCATCATACGCCCTGGAAAGACGCCCTGGATGATTCGTTGGAGAGTTATTTGCAAACCTAAAGGTAGGGGCACCCCTCGTGGGTGCCCGATATGAAAACGGGCAACCACAAGGGGTTGCTCCTACTCCGCCTTCTAGTCGGCAAATATCTCAGACTGGATGCCGAAATGGTTGACATAATAGGAGGTACCATCAGCGACCAGATTTATTTTGATAACCGCTGGGCCGGAGTCCAGTTCCATCAGCACCTTGTATGCGATTACTTCGACATCACCCAATGCCGTGCTGGTTTCAGAAGTATTCCCCATATACTGAGGTTTGCCTGCCGACTTAAACTGCCCTAATCGGCTGTAAGATCGGTACGCTGAACGGACTTTTTCGCTTTCAAATACGCTCCGGGCCGTGGGCGACAATAATGGTTCAAGCTGCGTATATTGCCAACTGGTCAATTTGGGCAAGGCCGATTCCAAGTAGGGTATCGCTGTATCATCGTATCGATCAGCCCTGATGCCATACCAGACCGAATAAATCACTAGTCCCGCTATCAACAGGGTGACAAAAATCATACTTCGCTGCAAAATCAGGGACATTACTAATCTTATTCCGGTACGTCGAGGTTATTCAGGCGACAGGCTTGTTGCAGAGTGTTATGTAACAGACAAGCGATAGTCATTGGCCCAACTCCGCCCGGCACCGGTGTTATTGCGCCTGCAACCTCGGCCGCAGAGTCAAACTCAACATCACCAACGAGTTTCGTGCCGCCATCCTCTTTCTCAATACGGTTAATGCCGACATCAATCACGGTTGCACCCGGTTTAATCCAGTCACCTTTCACCATTTCCGGACGACCAACTGCTGCGACAACTATATCGGCACGCCGACATTCTCCGGGTAAGTCCTGAGTACGAGAATGCGCAATGGTGACTGTACAACTTTCGGCCAGTAATAAAGCGGCCATGGGTTTTCCAACTATATTCGATCGGCCGACCACTATGGCTCTTTTACCCGATAAATCACCGAGATAATCCTTCAGCATCATTATCGAGCCAAGCGGTGTGCAGGGTACGATACCTTCGGCGCCAGTCGCCAGTTTGCCAACATTGGAAAGATGAAAACCATCGACATCTTTATCTGCGGAAACCGAGTTGATCACTGACTCTTCATCGATATGCTTTGGTAAAGGTAGCTGCACCAGAATACCGTGAACGTCCGGGTCGTTATTCAACTGGTCGATTAAGGCCAGCAAGTCTGCCTGACTGGTTTCGGCATCGAGTTTATGCTCATAAGAATTCATACCAGCTTCGGCGGTTTGCTTGCCATTGCTACGCACATAAACCTGACTGGCAGGGTCTTCGCCCACGAGGACGACTGCTAGTCCTGGCGTCACCGAATGATTCTGTTTTAATAATTCAACCTTACGGGCGATTTCGCCGCGCAAGTTAGCCGAAAATGCTTTACCGTCAATGATAGTGGCCAAGGTTTATATTCCCCGTAGTTAGATAGTGAACGAATTCAATTTTACGAAATTCAGATTTTTAAAACATCGATAATACGACACTCTTTATATACTGGGAAACCAGCGCCCTATTGACTCAAAGTCAACGAAACGCCATTGCCAGTAGAACTTGACCCTACTGTAAACACTGCGGCTTGCGGTGTTAAACTGGACTCAACACCACGAAACTCGACTTCGTCGCTACGCAATTCGATATACCCGACTATCGACTCCCCATTCCCGAACATCAATACCGACAACAGACCCGAAGCCATCAGGGACTCACGTTCGCCGCTCGCCCAGTTCCAGCCAAAAGGACATTCGGCATTTCTTTCACCGGGGTTCACACTCGCGACAATCCTGACCTTATCCCAGATAAAGTCGGTAGATTCACTCAACCTGAATTTTTCGGATGACCCCATCGAGTTTAACTCATTAGCTAAGGAGGATCGAAACTGTTTAATATTCGAGCACTTATTGTATTGCTCCCAATAGTAAAACGATAACACTACAACCACGATCAAAGGCACGATATACAGTACGGGTCGCGCAGGTAAAACCGAGAGCGCATCTTTTACTATCATCACAAATTCCTGTTAGAACATTGTTATAAAAATAAAAAGCCCCTTCGATAAAAAATCGAAGGGGCTTCAGTACAACTTACTACGAAAGTTACAATCAGACTTTTATCACCCGACAGTATCCTTCATTTCCCTGCTAGATTCTCCTTCAAGGACTTTTGCAACCCCTCCCTGCTTTTTGATATTTTCTAAATCACTCTCAAATTCGGCGGATTCCTTTTGGTGTTGCCAGACGTGCCAGCCAAACCAGAAAACCAATCCCACAATTGTCAGCATTACTTCCGTTCCAACGAACGGGTAGATTGCGCCGAATTGATCGGTATTGAGCCAGTTATCAACTAAACCAGTAGACATAATATTCTCCTCATATATTCAGTTATCAAAGTAATCATAATCACGAACTGCTAGCAGCAGCTTCATCGCGAATTGCCTGCGCCACTTCTTCGGCTTCCATTGCGCGTAGTGATTCGTGGTTGATATCCAGACCGACCATTTCGATTTCACGTGGAATACGTAGCTTACCCATACTGTGCAATATCTTCGACACGATATATGCCGGGAAAAAGCCCAACACGAAGAACATGATCAAAGCACCCGCAAAGTTGCCCCACGGAGTGATAGGCGCATAACCTTCAAACGGAGACGATGGATAACCCCAGAGCATGAAACCAGCCATAACAACACCGTAGAAACCGGCATAGCCATGTACCGCAACCGCACCAACGGCATCGTCGATCTTGAACTTGCGTTCTACCCAGAAATGCATCTTGTAAGCGAGGAACGCGCCGCCGCCACCAATTAACATAGCCTGGATGGGGTGATATAGATCGTTACCTGATGAAGCACCAATAACACCTGCCAGTCCACCGGAATAAGTCCAGAATGCATCACCGTCCGACACAATATAAGCCACCATCAAACCACCCGATAGAGACATCAGAAAGTTAAAGGTGATTGCCGATAGCGTGGTTGGCTGCAGGTAGATATTGGTAGCACTAAAGAAAGTCTTATCTGCCACATCCAGCATCGCTGAACCATAAATATCGATGATCGGAATATTACATGCCACGTAAAAGCCCCAGAAACCAGTATAGATTAGGAACAGGCCTACTGTGACCAGCCATGGGTTATGCGGGTTAATATTTCTTGGCGTACCGTCTGCACGGAATTTACCGATGCGCGGACCCAAAACCACTAACACACCCAGCCCAAAACCACCGGCTATTGCATGGATTACACCCGACGCATAAGCGTCATGATAACCCAGCTCCTGTACCATCCAGCCGTTCCATGACCAGCCCCATGACGCATCGATGATCCATGTGAAAGAACCAATGACAACCGCCAGAGTCCAGAAAGCACTGGGGCGGATGCGTTCGATGACAGCACCCGATACGATCGAAGCAGCAGTCCAGGAAAACAGCAGGAAGGCAGCCCAGAAAACGCCGTTGATACGCGCCCAGAATGCGGTGTCATCTGCGGTCAGGACGCTACCCGCTTGTGGTGCGCCGCCCATATGCGTACCCATTAACTCGCTCCATGGCGTAGCAAATGGTGCATCCACCAAAGGACCGATGATCCACGGACCATTGACAAATGCAAAGTAAATCCACCAACCGAAAAAGAAGAATGTGACGGTTACCAACGGGATAACCATGGTGTTCTTCATCAAAGTGTGGGTATGGTGTTTATATCGTGAGGCTCCCACCTCATAGATACAGAAACCGACGTGTATTAAAAACATAAACACGACGGTGACCCAATAATAAAACTCGGTAAATATAATCCCGAGTGCGGTTAGTTCATTATCCATCCTCTACCTCTCTATATAAGTTATTTAATATTTGTAAGACAGAATGCCAAATGTCCCCCTTTATGGCAGTGCCCCCCTATCAGCTTTTTAATCTTAAGGTATTATTATTTCACCACAGGAAACAATAATACCTGCAAGTTAAGCCGTGTTCGTTTTATACCCTGAATCGAAACTATCAACAACCTTTTATTTAACCTTAAGACACTGTTATTAACCATTCAGGTATTCCAGCATTTCCAAATATCTAAAACGCCCTAATTTAGGGCAAAAACCCCCAAATTTAAAAACAGGGAGCCCGAGCTATGCGACGGACTCCCTGTAATTTTTACCTACGCCTGCCCAGCTCAGGCAAACTTTGCATAAGCATTACGCAAATCAACCATCGGGTGACCCTTCGCCATCTGAAACTTCACCAACAATTCACGCGCTATCATGTCACGGTCTTGCTGGTTATCAGGCAAGTCAATGTTGGTAGGAATGGTTACCCAGCCATTGATGTTTCTGTCAAATACAGCTGGGTTGCCTTCCTCGTAGCCCATATGCACATCTTCGAGCCAGTTCAAATCCTGCCAGCCCATGACTTCCATATATTTGTGAAGAAAAGGCGTGCAGCGCTCCATATCAGGAACCAGGTTTACGTCGTAACGGTAACCGATGTGCTGTCCGATAGTTTTCTCGCGTTCAGAATCGAGACCATCACCTTCGAGAAATTGATCTATATTTTCTTTAGCCATGCCTAAACCCCCTTAGAAACGTGTCATGTCGGGACGACCGACAGTGTGTTGAGAACCCGCCATCGGTACCTGAGCACAGGCCGAAGCTTCCAGAGTCAGTGCAGCCAGATCTTCCGGTTCCAGCGAATGGATGTTGGTCTTTCCGCAGGCGCGAGCGAATAATTGCGCTTCAATCGTCAATGTGTGCAGGAAGTTGTAAACGCGCTCAGCAGCCGCATCAGGGTCGAGGCGTTGACGCAGGATCGGATCCTGAGTGGCGATGCCAACCGGGCAACGACCGGTGTGACAATGATAACAATATCCAGGCTCGACACCCATTTCAGTCTGAAAATCGGCTTCGGGGATATCCTTATTACAGTTCAAGGCAATCAATGCCGAATGACCTATCGCAACCGCGTCCGCACCGAGTGCGATCGCTTTAGCGACGTCGGCGCCATTGCGAATACCACCGGCATATATCAGTGTAATCTCGCCCGACATACCCACATCATCGAGAGCCTGACGCGCCTGTCGGATTGCCGCAATTCCGGGCACACCGGTATCTTCAGTCGCCAGATGAGGTCCGGCACCAGTACCACCTTCCATACCATCGATGTAAATCGAATCCGGACCGGTTTTGGCCGCCATGCGCACGTCGTCGTAAACACGCGCTGCACCAAGTTTTAACTGAATCGGAATCTGTCCATCGGTGACTTCGCGAATTTCCTGAATCTTCAGCGACAAATCGTCCGGACCCATCCAGTCTGGGTGACGAGCTGGTGAACGTTGATCGATACCGGCTGGCAACGAACGCATTTCAGCAACCTGGTCGGTTACCTTTTGTCCCATTAAGTGACCACCGAGACCGACTTTACAACCCTGGCCGATGAAGAATTCAACCGCATCTGCAAGACGCAGATGATTTGGATTAAAACCGTACCGCGACTGTATGCACTGGTAAAACCATTTGCTTGAGTAACGACGCTCATCAGGAATCATACCGCCTTCGCCAGAACAGGTAGCAGTACCCGCCATGGTGGCACCACGCGCAAGGGCTGTTTTCGCTTCGTAGCTCAATGCACCGAAAGACATACCAGTAATATAAACAGGAATATCAAGTTCGAGTGGTTTCTTCGCGTTAGGACCGATGATCGTTTTGGTCAGACACTTTTCACGATAACCTTCTATAACGAAGCGTGTCAGCGTGCCCGGCATGAAAGTCAGGTCGTCCCAGGTTGGGATTTTCTTGAACAGCGAGAAACCGCGCATGCGGTAACGACCCAGCTCCGCTTTGACATGGATGTCGTCCATTACTTCCGGTGGAAAAATAAAACTCTTCCCGATTCGATTGGTATCTCTATCTAAAGGTTTTTTAGCCATAATATTTCTCCCCAGCTACTTATAGCACTAGCTTCTTTTCAGTAGCTTCTAGATTATCGTAGTTCCACAACTGCTTGCCTGAGGTAAGCTTGATGATGTTGTCGATGCCATTTGGCGCAGCCATACCATAAAGATCTAACTTGCCTTTCAAATATCTCTTATCGAGATCGGTGAGCTCGGTCTCTACACAGTCGACACCGAGGCTGGCAATTTTACCAGCCACATAAATGGTGCCGTCGTACATAGAATCGCCGAGGTTATCGCCAGCATCGCCGAGGATAATCATGCGACCGCGTTGCATCATAAATCCGGTAAACGCGCCGACACTACCGCCGACAATTATGGTGCCGCCCTTCTGGTCAATTCCGACGCGCGCGCCAGCCTGACCTTTACAGACCAGGTCACCACCACGAATTGCCGCACCGAATAACGAACCCGCATTCTTTTCGATAACAACCGTACCAGCCATCATATTTTCAGCACAGGACCAGCCGACGCGACCACTGATGCGAATATTGGCGCCGTCAGCTAAACCACAACCGAAGTAACCCAGGCTACCGTTAAAGTTCAGATTCACCCGATTTAGAATACCAACACCCAACGAGTGCTTGGCCCGAGGGTTATTCACTGTAATCGTGCCGTGACCCGATTTCATCAACTCTCGAATTTTCAGATTAATGTCGGTTATTTCCATATCCGCAGCATCAAACTCGGCTGATTTATCGGTATCAACCTCGTATGCCCATGGATAGGTAAAGTTTTCTTCCTCGGAAGCCGAGAAAAACATTTGCTGGGTACGACCCGCTAGCTGCTCTTCGTGCAGCCCCATGTCATGGGATGTAGTTACGCTGCCCATACTTTCACCTCGCCTTGATAAGGATCCCAGGTGTCAATTTCACGTGGGAAAATACTGCGAATGGCCACTTCTTCCGAAGCCAGGCCGACAAATTCATCACTTTCATAGAGCACCATTGGCTTGGCGGACATCACGTCTTTCGCCATACCAAGTTGAT
Organism: Gammaproteobacteria bacterium; assembly: GCA_030595795.1. Taxonomy (GTDB): domain Bacteria; phylum Pseudomonadota; class Gammaproteobacteria. The sequence goes on along the minus strand of JAUVCH010000038.1, from coordinate 10,156 downwards.
CACTGGTTGCAACCAGATAAGTGAATACACCATCGATAACATTAATCGAACGACGCATCGCGCCTTCCAGCTCTTCACCCTGATCGATCGCATCGGCGATATAAACCGCGATCAGCTCTGAGTCACAGTTAGAAACAAAACGATGACCACGACGCTCAAGGTCACGGCGCATGGTCCAGTAATTGGTTAACTGGCCATTATGTACAACCGATACATCATTAAACGGATAAGCCCAGTAAGGATGCGCAGAACGGATATCGACATCGGACTCAGTCGCCATACGGGTATGACCTATCGCATGCGTGCCAACAAATCCTTTGATCCCATATTGCTCAGATACCACGGTGGCATCGCCCATGTCTTTGATCAATTCCAGCGCTTTACCGACCGATAAAATTTCGACACCGTCGATATCTTCCAGAAAATCGATTAAACGCTTTAAATCACCGCTGAATTTGAAATGATAACGGAATGCATATTCGGTCGCCTGCTCTTCTGCAGTCACTTCGGCACCCAGCTCTTTAAGACGGGTATCGACCGCAGCCCTACGTTCGACAACCTGTTTATGGATATCAAAACCAGTGCTCATTTCTTCTTGCTCGGCAACTTTAAAGCGCAAAACTTGCACGCCTTCTTCTGCCTTGCCATACAGTGCGAAACCTGTCGAGTCTGGTCCACGGTGCTTCAAAGCTTGAAGCATCTGGGTCATCTCTGTTCCGATATCACTGCTTGCACCACCTTTCCAGATAAGTCCAGCAATACCACACATAAGCTTTTCCTCTTTAAATTTAAAAATTAATAATGCCCGGCGCCCGAAGCGCCGGGTGGTAAATGTTCAGCCTACGGCAAACAGTCCATATAAGTTTCCACATCCCAGTCGGTGACTGTGGCGTTGTATCTCTCCCACTCATCGCGCTTGTAATGCTCAAATACTCTGTACATCTCACCTGGCATAGACGACTTAATCACTTCGTCGTTACGCAGTTCTTCAAGCGCATCTCCGAGCGACATCGGTAATTTCTTGACATCTTTACCCGCTGCGATCGCATCGTAAATATTACGCTCCTCGGCCTCACCTGGATCGAGATTGTTATCGATACCATCGTCCATCGCTTTCAACAACGCGGTACCCATCAGGTAAGGATTCACCATAGAATCAACCGAACGGTATTCGAAACGACCCGGAGCCGATACACGCAGGGCACAGGTACGGTTCTGATAACCCCAGTCGGCAAAGATTGGTGCCCAGAACCCGGTATCCCAAAGACGACGGTAAGAGTTAACAGTGGATGAGCCAATCGAAGTCAGTGCTCCAAGGTGTTTGATGACGCCACCAATGGATTGCAAACCGATGGGGCCCGGGGCAACTTTGTCGATAGACGGATCGGGCATGAATGTATTTTCACCACCTTCGATATAAGTGAATGAACCCTCCATTCCCCCCAGTGATTCAAAACCAAGTCTGTTGACCTTATCTTCACCGCCGCGCCACAGCGACATATTGTGGTGACAACCGGAAGCCGACACACCCATGAATGGTTTGGACATAAAACAGGCAATTAAATTATCTTCACGCGCAACTTGCGCACAAATTTGGCGATAAGTGGTCAGACGATCCGCGTTACGCAGCACGTCATCGTATTGAGTATTCAATTCGAGCTGTCCTGGCGCGTCTTCGTGGTCACCCTGGATAATATCGAGACCCATTTGCTGTGAGTATTCGATTACTTTCATAAAGGTAGGGCGCAATTCTTCGAACTGATCTATGTGATAACAATTAGGCTTGGTGACACCACCGTCAGGCTTACCGTCTTCACCACGTTTCAGCCACATCATTTCAGGCTCAGTGCCACAACGCATATTCAAACCATGCTTGTCCTGAAATTCATTATGAATACGACGCAAGTTGCCACGACAATCAGAGCTTAACGCACCACCTGGATTATCGCGTTCTTCACGGTTGCGAAATAGCGTACAGAATACACGGCCGATACGCTTGTCCCAGGGTAACTGGCAAAAGGTTTCGGGGTCGGGAATACCGACCAGTTCCCAGGACTCTGCACCATAACCGATGTAGTCGCCATGACGGTCGACAAACAGGTTTGCGGTTGAACCGTAAACTAACTGAAAACCTTTTTCGGCGAGGCGCTCCCAATGAGCTGCGGGAATACCCTTACCCATAATTCGGCCAGTAACCGAAATAAACTGGTAGTAAATATAATCAACGCCGGTTTCTTTAATTTTCTCGCTTACCTGCTTGACCAGGTCGGCCCGGCCAGGTGCTTCTACGTGTGCTTGTAAATCAGTCATTTAATCCTCCAAACGGTTTCTTTAAGATGCTTTCTTTCACTTTAACCAGGCGTCGGCGACAACAATTCATCCGCCAAACGCTTACGTTTTATCGGGCTATTTCGCCGCAATGGTATACCCATGCATCCACCCATGACAAGACCTAATTTCAATTTATTTGTACAATTGCTTAAAAAGGTTCGGATAATACTGAACCAATTTTTTTGCGCGTCGATTTATCACCACTAAACATTACAGCTTGCTGGTCAACAAAATCATTCGGATAATTATATATATCTATTTTAATTCTTATTTTTCAATTAGTTAAGGAAATTCAAGCCTATTTAAAAATAAATCATTCGGCATCCAGGATAATATTCACTCACCCTACCAAAACAATTCTTTGTGGCTTAATAATCATCACCATTATCGTCAATATTGTCCAATTTCGGCTTGATTTATGCATTTTATTATCGCATTATTGTACCAATTATTAGTACCAAACAAGTAAATTGGTTAAAGGAGTAATATACCTATGCGTTCTGCAGGAAAACAAATCCCAGGTTTAACCGTTTCTAAAAAGAGCGGTTCTGCGAATTCAGGCAGTACCACTAATCAGGTGGCGACTCAATTGCGCAACCGTATCCTTGAAGGTCAGTACGCGCATGATGAAAGACTACCCGCCGAACGTCATCTGGCAGATGAGTTTGGCGTCTCACGCGGTACTATTCGTTCGGTTTTACAAATTCTCGAAGACCAACACCTGGTAAACCGGCAGGTTGGTAGCGGCACCTACGTATCGCATCGCGAACTCACCAATCAACAGGAAATTTCCAGTATCACCAGCCCGCTGGAAATGGTCGAAGTGCGAATTGCACTCGAACCACAAATAGTCAGACTCGCGATAGCCAATGCCAGCCATCGCGACCTGGAGGAGTTACGCAAGGCTTTGCGCCAATGCGAAGATTGCGGTGGCGATGCCGAGAAATTTGCTCGCGCCGATACCGCCTTCCATATGGCTCTCGCACATTGTTCAAAAAATAAGTTACTGCACTGGGTCTACGAGCGAATCAGCGAAGTTAGACGCTTCGCTCAATGGCGCAGCATGAAAGCCAAACTGCTAACACCCGAGCGTATCAACGCCTATAATCTTCAGCACCACGCAATCTACGAAGCTATCGCGGCACGACATACTTCAGAAGCGGTCTCCATCATAAAAAAGCATCTTCACGATGTTCATGACGATCTATTGGAGCCCTGACAGGTAACTATCATGAGCACAGCACGTTTAAGAGTCCTGGAACCAGGACTGAACATACTGCCAGCCAATACTGAGCGATACCTCGTGCGAGGTAATGGTAGCGTCGCGATAACACTCAATCCCGGTGACGAACTCAAGCTAGTCAGTCCGGAAGGGTTACAGGCAGGTGAAATTTCGGTATTCGATTATAACGGCAAGAGTGACATGCAAACTATTGGGGCTATTGCCAATGGTCAGGCCGATGGATTAAAGGACATCCTGGCCAACAGGGCGATAGCGACTGAAACCCTACACGCCGCATTGAATAAATTCGGGGTAGATCTTTCCGAAGCACAAAGCACTCGTTTTTTTGTCGATCAGTCACCTGCAGGGGACTCAATCACATTTACCGCCAGTGAATTCGTTTATTGTTTAATCACCGCACCGGGAACCGACATGGTTGTCGATGAACAATCGACGATCACCGACCTGATCGCTTATGTCTTTCGTCAACAATTAGATACCGAGCCATCGGCTATTCACTTGCCCGATCCACTGGCCGATCCCCTCGAGGATATCCGCATCGAGGCTCGTACCGCCCACGCCTACCCGGTTAAAGCCGGGGAGACTATCCAGATCATCGACGTAGAAGGTCGAGAATGTTCCGACTTCCAGTGCTTCGACGCTGCAAAACTGGATAAAGGCATCGAACGCAGTCTGGATGCCACCAGCACACGACATGTCGTCGGTGCATCCTATCCGGCACCTGGACTCTACGCCAAGTTTTACGACCAGGATTTCGAGCCGCTAATCGAGGTGATTCAGGATACCTGCGGCCGCCACGACAGTTTCGGCACTGCCTGTACCGCAAAATATTACGATGACATGGGCTACCCCGGTCACGTTAACTGCTCGGACAACTTCAATAACGCGCTGCAGCCTTACGGCGTCGAGTCACGACGCGGATGGATGGCGATCAACCTGTTTTTCAATACCAACATCGACGATACCAACCAGATGTACTTTGACGAACCCTGGTCAAGGCCAGGTGACTACGTACTGATGCGTGCATTGAAAGATATGGTTTGTGTTTCTTCAGCCTGCCCCTGCGACATCGATCCCGCAAATGGCTGGAATCCAACCGATATTCACATGCGCATTTATCCTGCAAAAAACACATTTAACAAAGCGACGGCCTTTCGAATGACTACAGACGCAGACACCCAATTAACCAAAGAAACGGGGTTTCACCCTAGAACCTCCCAACACACCCGTAACTTTACCGAGTATGCCGGCTACTGGCTGGCCAACAGTTACACCAAACACGGCGTCATCGACGAATATTGGGCTTGCCGCGAAGGCGTGGTTGCCATTGATCTCTCGCCGTTGCGTAAATATGAAGTCACCGGCCCCGATGCTGAATTACTCATGCAAACCTGTGTAACTCGGAACATCCGACGACTCACCCCCGGCCAGGTGGTGTACACCGCCATGTGTTATGAAAACGGCGGCATGATCGACGACGGTACCGTATTCCGCTTAGCCCAGGATAATTTTCGCTGGATAGGCGGTAGCGATGAAAGCGGTATCTGGTTACGCGAACAGGCGCAAAAACTCGGATTGCAGGCCTGGGTACGCAATTCAACCGACCAACTGCATAACCTGCAAATTCAGGGACCTAAAAGCCGTGATGTATTAAAAGATATTATCTGGACGCGACCCGACCAGGCGACAGTCGAAGAACTTGGCTGGTTTCGATTCTCTATCGCCAGAATCGGCGACGAACATGGTATTCCTATCCTGGTATCACGTACTGGATACACCGGAGAATTGGGTTACGAAATCTTCTGCCATCCAAAACACGCGACTGAAGTCTGGGATGCCATCTGGGAAGCTGGCAGGCCGCATAAAATTACACCGCTTGGGTTAGAAGCACTCGACATGCTACGCACCGAAGCTGGATTGATATTCGCCGGTTACGAGTTCAGCGACCAAACCGATCCTTACGAGGCCGGTATATCTTTTACGGTACCCCTGAAAACCAAAGAAGACGACTTCATCGGCAAAGCGGCGTTGATCAAGCGCAAAGAAAACCCACAGCGCGTATTGGTAGGCCTGGAACTCACTGGTGATGAAATGGCTGCAAATGGCGATTGTGTGAATCTAGGACGCAATCAGGTGGGTGAAATAACCAGCGCGGTACGCTCACCGATTCTGCGTAAAAACTTCGCGCTGTGCCGCATTCAGGTTGAACACAGCCAATTAGGTACTGAGGTCGAGATCGGAAAACTGGATGGCAAACAAAAAAGATTGCCCGCTACCGTAGTACCCTTCCCATTTTACGATCCGACTAAATCACGGGTAAGAGATGTTACCGGTTAATTTACTTTCACCGCACAATCAAACAGTTAGCCTCGGCATTGTTAACAATTTTCCGCGACACACTGCCCATAAACAACCCTTTCACCTTACTTAATCCGCGGGTACCAACTACGATCGTATCGATATTGCGACGCTTCGCGAAACCGATAACGCTGGTAGCAGGGTCGCCGCTACCGATTGCAGTCTGAACTTTTATTGCACCGCTGGCTTTGGCTTTTTCTACCGCTTCAAGCAGGATATTTTCAGCGACCTGTCGCAAGACATCTTCACGCGTATTCGCGAAGGCTTCGATCTCGGGGACTTTTTTCATTTTCGAGGGTAATTGCATGTCGCGAATGACATGCAATATGAGAAGTTCGGCCTCGTGGGTTGATGCAAGATAAGCAGCCTCGTCAACCGCGCGATCCGACGCAGCAGAAGCATCTGTTGCGACCAGTATTTTCTTAATCATTCAAGCAAATATTACCGACAAATAAAAACAGGATGCCTATATGCCTGTAACTGGCAATTTAGTCAAGGCCCTAGGCCCAATTGTCGAATTAAAAGGCGTTACTAACAAAATCATTACGTCTTTAACACTCCGTGAGTTGGTTTTTCTTTTCAAAGATAAGTTTTCGACGCGCCTTAATGTGCGCGTTACCAGCCTCGGTACCATCGTGAAAACTGCCGAACACCTTGTCCCACGGGGTATCGTAAGATCCGTAATTGCAGTCGCAAAACCGATGATGCAACTGGTGCATGAAATCACCGAGCTCCAGCCTGAAAAAGCGAGTCAGTTGAACGCGGTGATACCCGCAGTGCGATGTCGGCCCACCTACGGTGTGCAGCATGGCGTTGAAAATCACATGAATCGGATGGCTCGTGACGACGAAGTAAATCGCGAGATCCGAGTACAGGAACAGGTGCTCGATCGGATGCATGGCGTGTCCCGACCAAGGGCCCGTATTGACGTTCTTGTGATGCCAGGCGTGGAACCAGCGATATAGTGGCTCGACATGGCCGAGGCGGTGATACCAGTAAAAATGAAACCCGCTCCAGATCGGGATGATCACCATCAGGCCGATAAACCAGCCCGGATTTTCGCCGAAGGTGATCAGGGTCGCGTAGCCGTTAGCGTAAGCCCACAGCAACAGACTTTCCCACAGTGTACCGATGGGCACCGAACCGACCAGAGTCCAGAATATATTATCCCAAACCTGGTTGCCAAAGTGAAAGCGCCTCGAATTGGTCATCAATGGGCGCGCATCATAATGCTCGTCATCACCCTGGCATTTGAAGGTATACAACAACAGGTGTAATCCGCCAGCGACTACCAGCACGATGATGAGATTGCGTAGGCCGATTTCGAGCATCCAGTCGAGCCGGAATTCGCGTGTGCGCTCAAGCGACGGCGTAAACCAGGTCCACACCATGATCGCGAGCAAAAGTAGCAAAAAGCGCTGATTGAACGGCCGCCAGATATTAAACAGGTACTCCAGGCTGTTGCCAATGCTGAACGGCAGCTCGAAGTATGGTGCCTGTTTTACCGGCAATTCAGGAGTGAAGTGCCAGGTACTACGCTTTACTCTTTTCGTTGTTTCTGTGGTCATTGGCTTTTAATTCTACTTGAGTTTGGATCGCATTGAAGCAGTAATAGCATTAATCAACAACCTGTGTTCAACTCACCTTTGGTTTAGTAATACTTAACCTAATTGGTGTAACATCGTGACCGAAAACATCCCATCGCTGAACTGGCTGCGTGTCTTTGAAGCGGCTGCACGTATGGAAAATTTTGCCCGCGCTGGGGAACTACTAAACCTCAGCACCTCAGCTATCAGCCAGCAAATCAAGTCGCTGGAAAACCATTTCGGCGAAAAGCTGTTTCTACGTCATGCACGCAGTGTCGAGCTCACCGATGCCGGCCACGCTTTTCTGCCGGCTGTGCGTCAGGCATTGCGTACGGTGGAAGAAAGCGCTGCTTCGCTATTCGGCGAAGAAAAAGGTAATACCCTCACCTTGCAGTCTACACTGGTATTCGCCAATAGCTGGCTAGCGCCGCGCCTGGTCGACTTTAGTCGACAGCACCCGAGGGTACAGTTGCACCTGACCGGTGCCTACCGAGATCAGGACTTTCAACGCGCAGGTGCAGAGCTAAAAATCCTGTTCGGTCCGGTGCACCGCAGTTGGGCGCAGTGTGACCGTCTGTTTGATGAAACCGTTTATCCCGTGGCATCCCCGGACATTGCCAGATCGGCTAAAAACATCGATGATTTGTTACAACACAGGCTAATTCAGATATCTACCCATCGCATCAACTGGAACCAAATCCTGCACGCGGCCGGTATTAATAAGATCCCGACTCAGCAACTGTGCTTTTGCGAAGATACGCCGATGGCGCTAGCGATGGCCGCGTCCGGCTATGGCGTAGCGCTGGCACGCGCACCAACCACTGATGACCTGGTAGAAAAGCTCGGACTCCTGCCCTGTGGTTTTAGTCCAGGACTCAAAAGTAGCGAAGCCTATTATCTGGTTTATCAAAACGTTGAGAGCCTCTCGGTCGCGGCAGTCGCTTTTCGTGACTGGCTGCTCGCTCAGGTTGGAAAAAAGTAAACTGGTGGGGGTACACTCACTATTCTTTACGGCCAAACAAAGGTAGGCGAAAACGAGGGTGGCGCAAGTGAATCGGAAATGTCGAATTCCTTCCAGTTTTCATGATCGATCATCTGTATCTGCGGACCGGCGTGTTTGATAAATTCACGCCCTTCGAGGATGCGCACAGCCTGGTCAATTGAAATACGCCCCTGCATCACGGGTGCATCTGTAGGTGCTGCGAGAATACGTCCGCGCCGAATGCCGCGATAAACTGCCGGGGTGAAATAAGTCGATACCACCTGAATTTGATTCTCAAGCCTACGATTTCGCAAGGTACTGATGGCTGCTTCTGCCATGAGTGCATTGCCGACGATATAGTCTACCTGAGGGTGGCTTTCCAGCACTTCCTGTACCAGTGTGCGCTGGATTTCCTTACCCGTATCACCCCATTTAGTAACGACGACTTCTACGACGCTATCTCTTAATCCTAGCTTAAACCCGTCCTCAATGAACTCTACCCATCCAGCGCCCTGCGGCCCGGGAAACCAGGCAACAGTAACCGGCTCGCTTCCTGCCTGGTGTCTTTCTGCAAGATATTCGCCCGCCACTCGCCCCATAGCCGTCCACGAAACACCCGATTTTGCGGTAATACCGATGTCGTCAATGTCGTTTACGGTGGCCAGCACCGGCATTGTTTTGGATATTCTGGCGATACTGTCATTAAGCCCCTGAAACGATACGGTACCAACGATCAGGGCATCGGTACCCTCGGCGGCTGTACACTGCTCTATCTGCTGTCGCTGGCGCTCAAGATTCGGATAACCGCCCGCTTCGACCAGGGTAAAAGCTACCCCGAGTCGCTTCGCTTCTTCGACCATACCGTAGTTAACGTTAAACCAGTAAGCATCTTTAAGGTGCGGATAAGAGATACAGAAATGCCATGGACGGCTGGCTGGCGAGGTGGGTTTATAATCGATTATTCGGCTTTTACTGGAATAATCGAAGGGTACCGCCCAGGTTTCCAATTGCCATACTTCGGCCCGAACCGAAGTAACTGTAATTGATGAGAGTAAAAAAGCAGTTAACAAACAGGAATAAGCCTGGCTATTCAATTCTTTGACACCTGTGATCATGAAATAAAGATCTTACTTGATTATGACTTAAGCAATAAACCGATAAGTTAGTTTTTCCTCAAAGGCCTCGCCTGAAATTCGATAGTAAGAAGCATTTACTAGATTAAATTCTAATGTCTGGTGTGTCAAAGGAGCGGTCGTTCCCGGCAGCATCTGAAATTGGCTCTTCACGGCACAGACTGTGTGAAAACTCAAACACGCTTAATAATATCCACCTGGCGCTTTCTTGAGTTCATGTGAGCGATGCTAAGCCATTATTATTTTCAACCGACTCAATTCAATATGAAAAATATCATCGGTTAAATAGCCCTGGATTCGGGTTTATATAGCCTGTTTTTCGAAGATAAGGCTATCAGCCCTATGCCGCTATTGCGGCAATCAATTTTTGAGGCCCAAGTATCGACATCATTCGCCTGAGATTATACGCCAGTACATGTAGGCTCATTTCTGTACTGACATTGGATAGTCGCTTTGTCAGAAAATGTGTCGATCCCATCCAGGACTTTATCGTACCGAAGGGATGCTCAACCGTTTGTTTTCT
>JAUVCH010000100.1 GCA_030595795.1 Gammaproteobacteria bacterium | reverse complement strand
CATATTAGCCCGTACTGGATTCAATTCAATATAGCGCATGCAGGCTAACAGATAGGTCTCTTCTTGTACGAGACTGGCTTTATATCGGCCTTCCCAGATTGAGCCACTGCCACCATAGGTGCGATTAATATAAGGCACGTAGTGGCGGCCTACATATTGCATTAACCTGGTTATGCCAGATGCGTCTTTTGGTGTCGCCAATAGATGAATGTGATTCGTCATCAGTACGTAGGTGTGTATTTGACATTGATAGCGCTCTGCTGCTTCCTTTAACCATTTCAGGTCTATCTGATAATCTACCTCATCATAGAAGACCGGTTCTTTGCTGCGCCCTCTTTGCACCACATGTACGGGTACTCCGGGAATGATGAAACGAGGTTTTCTGGGCATGATCGGCCTCCCTGTATGGATGCCCGGAAGAATATCAGGTTGAGGTCATCAATTAAAGGGCTTTGACCCCTTATACTCTTATTCGTTAGGGATTTTCATTTGTCATTCTGTCAATTTCTTCTTTTATGTCACCAATATTTATATTAGGTGGTAAGCGAAGAATATGCACTTCGTTCTCACCTACTAAAGATATTCGTAGTTCAATAAAATTATCCGCAGGTATGAACTCATAACCTGTAATAGTTACCCAGGGTATAATGATCATATTTCCGGAGCGTGAGCGAACAATTCCTCGTGGTCCGGAGGATATTCCCCATGGTGTTATCCATTCGATAGCATACAACAAAAATGACACACCAAAGCCTAACGGAATAATCATCCATAATCTTCCAATAACAACACCCAATTCGATGCCTTTAGCTGTAGCGCTAATAACTCCGATAAAGCTAAATATTGCCGCCCATATCGCGCCATTCTTAATCTGCGCCATTGATATTGGATTGAAAGGGTCTTGTAACTTTAATGTTTCTAGCCAAGGCTCACGCCATTTCATGAATTCATATCCCTAACGCCAGGCTAAATTGTGAGGCGCGCTTGCGCGCCGAATCAATTTGAGCCACTGGTTAGGCTCGCTATTATGACTCGATTTCATCAGTCGCCCATTTAACATTTGAGTCCTTTAAACCTAAACCTTTCAAAAATGATTTTGGCAACATTACCTCGACAGAAGTTGCATGCCCTCGTATTACGTAAAGATTGTATCCGAGAGGTAGCTTTTCATATTTCACCGATTGTTTCCAAATTAAATCCCAGTCACCAAGAAACTCGAGTTCGCTTAGTTTCGAGGGGTATTCACCGTTCCTAGTTTTATGTAATTCGATGTGCGCTATCGCTGAGATGAAATGCTGTTCTCCAAATTTGAGATTCGCGTCTTTATAAAAATCACACCCGGACAAAAGTAAAAAGAGAAATATGAGGATAAATTTTTTCATATTTTTGGGAGCCTAACAGCTGATTATGTGACACGCAAAAATATTGACTTATGTTACAGTTTGTTCTCATATATTCCCATTCGCTCATTACCAGATCAACAACCACTAAGTACTAACTCCCACCCATAAGAACCATAGCTATTGTTACTCATCACAAGGCCAACCCGCCGGTTTCACCAGCCCTTCTGGCAATTGAGTCTTGTCATCGCCACAGGCAATTTCAAGTTGTTCCTGGGTCAGGTTGATAGCTCCGGTTAAGTCCACGCCTTCGAATCGGGTTAAATAAGTGTAGGCTTTGGTGAAATAAACACCGTTAAGTATCGACTGAGTAAACCTGGCGCGGGCAATATTCGAGAATTCAAAATTAACTTCTTTTAACCGGGCTTTGCTGAAATTGGCTCGACCCAGTTCGGCCTTCGCCCAGTCGATATTTTCAAACGTAGCTTCGCTAAAATCGGCACGCGAATACTCGGTCTTGGTCAATCGCGAACTTTTGAAACTGGCTTTCCTGAAGCTGGCACGGTAAGCCACCGACTTGGTTAAATCGGTATGCATGAATATGGCTTCGTCGAGGCTTGCACGCGTGAGATCGGCCTTGACCATACTAGAGCTGGTAAAATTACTCTCGTCTAATTTGCTCATGCTCAGGTTGGCTTCGTCAAACTGACTGCCGGTAAAATCCTGGTTATCCAGCAATTTGCGCATTTTCTTGCAACCCGACCAGTCCATACCGGGCTTGCGTTTTTCTTCACAATCCGCACTGGCTGAGTTAACCGAGGCGACTAAAAAAACAAACGTTAGTGCAAGTATCCAAATTTTTAAATGATTTATAGTCACAGCATTGCTCCTTCAAGGTCGTTAATTCTAGCAGTTCAGAAATTTTTGGCACCCAGAGAATTTAAATTCATATCACTGCAAGTAGAACAGCTTTATGCGAAAATGATTCCATGGGTTTCGGAATCACCAAAACTATTCCGGCAAAAGCCGGTATAGAGGTACTTGATTCGCTATACGATGGTAGCCGTAGCGAATACGAATTTCATATGGCTGGCAAGGAGCCCGCCCGTCTCAAATCGGGTAATTTTGTCTACACCATATTTGGTGATCAGTTGTATGGCCGTTTAAAAATTCGAGAATTTATTACCGGAGGCGTTAATCCGAATTCCGGTAAACCACGAATATTGATCATTGTAGAAGCACCCGGCGAGCGATTAGGCGCACCGGTCCCAAAGCAAGGACATCGGGGCACCCGTTATACCGATGGCGCGGATTGGCCGAGCTGAGACTCATTACTGGAAGTTGACAGATTAATATCAAGTGGATTTTTGATAGCATACACCACTACTGATTGCTGTTTTCCCCGCAAACCAACAGCCTGGCTTTGGAAGGTATTAAAATCAGCTCCTGAGTTTTCCGCGACGTCCTTAGACACTACAAGCACACATTCGAGCTCCTTAGACATGTTTTCGAGCCTTGCGGCAGCATTAATACAATCCCCAATTGCCGAATAATTTGGCGTCGTAGGCGGGCCCATTGTACCGACTATCGCCTGCCCACAATGGATTCCAATACCAAAATGTAAGGGTTCACTCAATTCGTCACCGAGCTTTGTATTGAGTTGATTAATCCGTTTTTGCATATCAACCGCGCCCTGCAAAGCGTCCAGGCAGCCTGTTTTCAAACCACGTTTTAATCCGTAAAGCGCCAACAGACCATCGCCTTCGAACTGCGCGTAATGCCCGTGACTGGCTTTCAGAGCATCCGACATTTCGAGAAAAAATTGATTGAGAATAAACAGCACATCATAAGGTAAATGACTCTCACTCATTTTAGAGGAGCCACGCAGGTCGACAAACATGGCCACAACTTCGCGCTCTTCACCGCTGATACCGCCTTTTCGTAAACTATCTTCTATACCGAGATCAGAACGTATTAGCGGGCTGATCTGCAATGGATGTCTGGGGCGCGTCTGGCAGGCCAGGCGAACATTTGGCGCAGCACGAATTCGGTTCAGGGCAAATTTTTCGAGCGCCGAAGGTGCATCCAGACGATCAGCGCCAGCGCCAACTCTGACGCGACAGGTTGTGCAGCGTCCACGGCCCCCGCATAACGAGGCATGTGGAATCGAATGGTTACGAATAATCTCAAGAATTGTCTGACCGGTTGTTCCCTTTAGTTCTCGTCCGTTTACATGTTTTATCATCACGCTCCCGCTAGCTAACTGGTGCCGATCACGTATGAAGCGAGCGAGAAGAGTTGCTATTAACAAACTATAGAAACCAATTAACAGACCATGATGTAATATTTTATTAGCAGGCGTACCCTGAAAATAAGACGCTTTAGCACCACGGTAAACCTCATTTTTATCGGCGATGTTATCGGCAATCTGCTCAACCGATTCGATGCTGGCGGTTTCGTCTTCTGTATTATTCCAGACACCAATTTCTATGCCTGCCCGCCCAATTGAAAAAATAACAAGCAGGGGAATGAGGATCACTACTGGATAAAAATGTAGTGCCCATTGTCGATAACCGCGATACAAACGAAAGAAAAAATGCAGCCCTATCACAACGTGTATCCAGACCACGATCAGCAAAAGCAGTTGTCGGGTCATTATCCAGGGATCACTCAATATTGCCGTTAACGCGAAATCATAATTAGGATCGTATCCCATTAAGACTCTCGCGCCCCAGGTCGCCGATACATGCCCAGCCAACAAGGGTATGATCGACAGTCCCAACGCCAGTTGGGCAAATTCCCAGACTGGCATGCGTAAGGTTCTACGCCGATACAGGGAAAGTAGCGCCAGGCTGAAATGGGATAATAAAGAGCCGTAGATCAATAAGCCGCCAAATTCGCTACGCCAGAACGGCGTCACCACTTTTCGCATGGTTTCCATCGCATCGAGAGAAATCAGGCCCAGTGCGTGATTGCTAAGATGGGCGATAATATAAACCGACAAAATTAAACCGCTGACAATGCGTAGTCGGCGTTCGAATAATGTCAGTTTAGTCATGAAAAAGTACCGTCAATGGTGGTTCACGAAAACAGCTTAATAACTAGCATAAGGTCGGTATAGAACACGGTAGTTAGCCTGTAGCTCCAGTGCTTCCAGGCAGGTTTTGATTAACTTTCGGCTATTTCGTTCGGAGTTTTAGCAATTATTGTCAGCGCATGTAAGGCACCTGAGGCGATTTCATCATTGACGCAGGCATAAACCAGCTTGTGTCTTTTAATTGGCGACTGGCCAGTGAAGGTCTCACTAACCACATGAGCAACATACTTACCTTCGCCACCACTGACTTCCACTGACTCGGTAGACATACCCTGTTCGATTAACTGCTGTATCTTTTCTATGGTAATCATTGAATAAAAGTTAAAATTCCTGCAAAAATGTTCTATAAACCATAGTACATATGCATTAGGAAAAAGCCATGCAAAAATTACTGTTACATTTCATTCTAACGATTCTGATTTCCAGCACACAGGTCTGGGCTGCGGAAGACGAAGAAACCGAAGAAGCACCGGCAAAAATTACCGCTTATGTCTCACTCGGTGATGCGATGGTGTTAAATTTGAGTAATAGCAGCAAAAGACTCACATTTTTACAAATAAAAGCCGACCTGCTATTAAAAGACACGAGCTCCGAAGCTTTAATTATCACGCATCTTCCTGCCATACGCCACGAGTTAATCGTTCTGCTTAGCGAACAAAACGCTAAGGATATGAAATCATCTACAAAACGCGAGGAGGTTCGTAAAATAGCGACCGCTCAAATTAAGGAAATGATGGTCGAACTAACTGGTAACGAAGATATTAGCGATGTGCTATTTTCGAGCTTTCTGGTTCAGTAGCATCGCCATTGCCAGTCAGGCATACCCTGCCATCGACGACGGCGAGCTTCGACTGACCATAAATAAAACTCAATAACTGTTCACCTGCCATGTTGAATCGCCAGCCTTGCGCGAGCCGACTTGTTTTTCGATTGGTGATCAAATTATCGATATCTTTACGCGTGGCAAATGTTGCCAATGCAATATTATTTGCATCGGCAATAACGCGGCAAAACCCCATTAAACAGTCTCCTAGCGCCTGCTGATGCAAACCCAGTGATTGCGGCTTCAATGCCTCTGGCCATTCGGACGTTTTAGATTGTAAGGATTCCTTCACGATATCGATCAAAATTGGCCCCTGATGCTCGACGACTTTAGCGGGAATTTCGCGAATCAGGGCTAAATCTTCGAGATTGGTGGGTTTTTTTCGTGAAATTTCGATAATCCAGTCATCGGCGGCAATCCACCGTCTTGGCCTGTCTTTCTGCTGGGCCCGCAATTCGCGCCACTGGCACAGTTGCCGGGCAATCTGCAATTGCACGCCTTTTAGTTTCTGTATGCCTTTTAAGCGTTGCCATTGTATGGAAACATCGACCTCGTAAGTAGACGATAAACTCATTACCTCAAGATCTCTTTCGATCCAACTTGATCGATTTTTCGTTTCCAGCTCCTGTTTAATGTGGCGGTAAACCGGCATCAGGTAACGCACATCGTCCATCGCATAATCCAGTTCATCCTGAGATAACGGCCTTTTGCTCCAGTCGGCGCGGGTATGTTTTTTCTCTAACCGGGTGCTGGTTACTTCAAAAACGAGATCGGCATAACTGATTTGATGCTGGAAACCGAGAACAGCCGCCGCTAGCTGCGTATCAAATATAGGGGAGGGAACTTCTCCGAAATGCTGAAACAGAATTTCCAGATCCTGGCTCGGTGAGTGGAATACTTTTAGTAAATCGGGCTGTTGAAAAAGCTGTCGCAGCGGCTCGAAATCATTTATCGCGAACGGATCGATGCAAGCCATACCATTCTCACCGGCAATCTGTATGAGAGATAACAGCGGGTAATAGGTTTTCTCACGAATAAATTCGGTGTCTACGGCGCAATACGATTCACCCTCCAGATCCTGACAAAAAGTCGCGAGCTGATCATCGCTCTCGATAAACTGATAATTCATTGGCATTTAACTCAACATCGATTTACGGCGTATGTCCCGCAAAATCACAAAGACCCAGGGCCATATCAGTGTACTGATAATGGGTGCACCCAAATATAAAGACAACGGTGTGGAACGACCCATAACACCTTCCACCCAGGAAATGATTAGCTGGTAGATAAATAGCAGAGTGAATATATACACCGATTGCTGGGATAAAGATAAAACTCGAATTCGTTGATAAAGATTCATATTCACATACATGATGATCACCAACGCCAGGGCGTGCTCGCCCAATAACGTACCCAGCAACGTATCGACCAGGAGCCCGGTAAAAAAAGCATACCAGAGGCCCACTTTCCTGGGTAAAGCCATGCTCCAGTAGATTAAGGCCAAAGCCACCCAGTTTGGACGATAGGCCTGAACCCAGTCGGGCAGCGGCAAAATCATCAGAATCAGTCCAGCCACCAGGCTCAGATAGATAACCAGATAGCGTAAATTTATCATTCCTGTAGCCGAGGTTTTATAACCAGCACTTCACGACTGCTATCGAGACGCGCCTTGGGTATCGCATATACCGCTACAAACCCACGCGTTAAATCTTCTCGAATAGCACTCACTGTGGCGACTGGATAGTCGGCCGGAAACCGTCCGCCAAGTCCGGAAGTCACCAGCTCGTCTCCAATTCTAATATCCGCCGTAGCCGGTAAATATCGGATTTCCAGTTGATCGGTACTCCCATTACCAAAAGCTATCGTACGAACGCCGCTACGGATAAACTGCACGGGTGTGGCATGGTCGGGGTCGGATATTAAAATCGCTGTCGCCGATTGCCTATTGGCATAAATGATCTGGCCCATTATCCCGGAATCGTCAATCACTGCGTGCCCAATGTCTACGCCATCGACCGTGCCGCGGTTAATTTCTATGAACTGACGATAGGGATTTTGGTCGACCGACAATAGCTCTGCTACCAACACCTGATCGGCCAGATTCTGCGATGACCCCAACAGATTCCGCAACCGGGTATTTTCTTCTTCCAGCACTTTCATTTTTTGCAGGCGTGCATTCAGCAAGCCCACTTCAGAGCGAAGGAACTCGTTATCCTCGAGTAACTCGGTATGCGAGGTAAACCATTCACTCGCCCAGTTGCCGGTTAACGCAGGCAGACTCACCAGATAGCGTAGAGGCGATAACACCAGCGAAATATTGGAACGGACAGCTTCAAGCTGCTTGAATCGATGGTCGACGACCATCAACGCGATACAGATACTGACCAGTATCAGGGTATGTAAGGTAGCATAACGGGGTTGATTGAAGACCTGTTTCATGATCTCGCTTGAGTGGGCCGGATCTCCAGCTTACTCGACTGCGAGGAAGTCCAGGCCGTGCTCGTCGATCATTTCCAGCACACGACCACCACCACGCGCGACACAGGTAAGTGGGTCCTCGGCGATTATGACTGGCAGACCAGTCTCTTCCATGATCAACCGATCCAGATCGCGCAACAGGGCACCACCACCGGTTAACACAATACCGCGTTCCGCGATATCTGAGCCGAGTTCTGGCGGCGTTTGTTCAAGCGCATTTTTCACCGCACTGACAATGCCATAAAGCGGATCCTGCAAAGCTTCCAGTATTTCGTTACTGTTCAGCGTAAAGCTGCGCGGCACACCTTCGGAAAGGTTTCGACCCTTAACTTCGATTTCGAGTAAATCTTTTCCTGGATAAGCTGCGGCGACTTCGACCTTGATGCGTTCAGCCGTGGCTTCACCAATTAAAATGCCGTAATTACGGCGCACGTAATTAATAATCGAATCGTCGAATCGATCACCCCCGATACGTACGGAAGCAGAATAGACGATACCATTCAGCGACATGACTGCGACTTCGGAAGTACCACCACCGATATCGAGTACCATCGAGCCCTGGGCCTCATCGACCGGCATACCCGCACCAATCGCAGCGGCCATCGGTTCTTCGATTAAATAAACCTTGCGTGCCCCTGCACCGAGAGCCGATTCGCGGATCGCTCGACGTTCCACCTGAGTAGCGCCACAGGGCACACAGATAAGCACTCGTGGGCTCGGACGTAAGAACTGGTTTTCGTGCACTTTACGGATAAAGTGCTGAAGCATTTTTTCAGTGTAGGTGAAGTCGGCGATAACACCGTCTTTCATCGGCCGTTTCGCGGTGATATTTTCGGGGGTTCGGCCAAGCATCTTTTTTGCTTCGGTGCCGACCGCTTCGATCGATTTTGGGCCACCTGGACCTCGATCCTGACGAATCGCAACCACCGATGGTTCGTTTAATACAATTCCCTGTCCTCTGGAATAGATGAGTGTATTGGCAGTACCCAGATCGATCGATAAATCGTTGGATAGCAGACCCCGAATAGCTGCAAACATACTTAGCTTTTAACCCGATTTTGTAGTGTTAAGTGGTGCGCGATGACAGAAATATCCCTGTCGGTGTGTCATATTCATTTTGTTGGGGCGTACTCTATCAACGGCCAACCGTTTCGGCAAGGAAGAAACCATTAAAATCAAAGCCTTTTGCTTATACTGGCGCATAAATTATGGTAAGTTTGCCTGCTTTTCAACCACCACTTTTGGAAATTCCCTCAAATGACCCTGAAAACGGAAGATGTGCGAAATATTGCACATTTAGCACGTCTGCAAATTGACGATGACAGCCTCGATCAATACACCTCGGCACTATCCGATATTTTGACTCTGGTTGAGCAAATGAATGAGGTCGATACCAGCGGAATTAGGCCGATGGCTCACCCGCTCGACGCCACCCAGAGATTGCGCGAAGACGCCGTCACCGAACCCAATTTACGCGACAAATTTCAGGCCATCGCACCCGATGTAGAAAAGGGTTTATATCGCGTTCCCAAAGTTATAGAGTGAGGGCGGCGATATGAACAAAACTATCAGTCAGATCCAGCAGGGTTTGGCGAAGAAAGAATTCTCCAGTGTCGAAATCACGCAGGATTATCTGACCGCGATCAAACAGCACAACCCGGCGATTAACTGCTACATCAGCGTTACCGAAGATCTTGCCCTGCAACAGGCTAAAGCCGCTGATCAGCGAATCGCCAGTGGCAACGCGCAAGCACTCACCGGCGTACCCCTCGCCCACAAAGATGTTTTCTGTACTGATGGTGTGAAGACTTCCTGTGGTTCGAAGATGCTGGATAATTTCGTCGCACCCTACGACGCCACGATCATCGAAAATTTCAAGGCTGAAGATTCGGTGATGCTCGGCAAGACCAATATGGATGAGTTCGCCATGGGGTCCTCGAACGAAAACAGTTATTACGGCATCGTTGCTAACCCCTGGGATAACGAACGCGTTCCCGGCGGATCTTCCGGTGGATCAGCCGCCGCAGTTGCTGCTGGCTTAGCACCCGCAGCCACGGGCACCGATACCGGCGGATCGATCCGCCAACCGGCGGCGCTTTGCGGTGTTACCGGCATTAAGCCGACTTATGGACGCGTTTCGCGTTACGGCATGATTGCCTTTGGTTCCAGTCTCGACCAGGGCGGGCCTTTCGCGCGCACGGCTGAGGACTGTGCCATCCTGTTACAAACCATGGCCGGGTTCGATCAACGTGACTCGACCTCAATCGTTCAGCCCGTTCCCGATTACAGCACATCTTTGGGCAACAACATCAAGGGCCTGAAAATCGGCCTGCCGAAAGAGTACTTTGCCGAAGGGCTGGATGCCGGTGTCGCCTCGGTCATCGAGTCGGCTATCGATGAATATCGCAAGCTAGGTGCCGAAATTATCGAGATCAGCTTGCCAAATACTAAATTCTCTATTCCGGTTTATTATGTCGTCGCGCTCGCTGAGTGCTCTTCGAATTTGTCGCGCTTTGATGGCGTGCGTTTCGGTCACCGCTGCGATAGTCCCGTTGATCTCGAAGACCTGTACAAACGCTCCCGAGCTGAAGGATTTGGTGAAGAAGTAAAACGCCGCATCATGCTGGGAACCTATGCGCTCTCTGCAGGTTATTACGATGCTTATTATCTTAAGGCGCAACAAATTAGACGCCTGATCAAACAGGACTTCGAACAGGCTTTTAAGAAAGTCGATGTCATCGCCGGACCCACTACACCCGAGGTTGCCTTCAAGCTAGGCGACAAAACTGACGACCCGGTAAGCATGTATTTGCAGGATATTTATACCATTTCGCTTAACCTCGCAGGCTTACCCGGCATGTCAATACCAGCCGGATTTAGTCAGGGTTTACCGGTTGGTCTACAGTTAATCGGTAATTATTTCGACGAAGCGCGACTGTTGAATACCGCCCATCAGTTCCAGCTTTCCAGTGACTGGCATATACAAACTCCGGAGATGAAATAATGGCCGCCTGGGAAACCGTCATCGGGCTAGAAATTCACGCGCAGCTCGCAACAAAGAGTAAAATTTTTTCAGCAGCCTCAACTGCTTTCGGTTCTGAGCCAAACACTCAGGCCTGCGCCGTAGACCTCGGGTTTCCGGGCGTTTTACCAGTACTCAACGCCGAGGTCGTTAACATGGCGATTAAATTCGGTGTTGCCATTGATGCCAAAATAACACCTGTTTCGGTATTCGCGCGCAAGAACTATTTTTACCCTGATTTACCCAAGGGCTATCAGATTTCGCAATTCGAGCTTCCCATCGTCGGGCAAGGTGATCTCAGTATTAGTCTCGAAGATGGCCAGAGCAAAATAGTCGGCGTGACGCGTGCGCATCTCGAAGAAGATGCCGGAAAATCTCTACACGAAGAGTTCACCGATCAAACCGGCATCGACTTAAATCGGGCTGGCACGCCCTTGCTCGAAATCGTATCCGAACCCGATATGCGCTCGGCCAAAGAGGCGGTGGCCTATGCGCGGAAAATTCACACGCTGGTGCAATATCTCGAAATTTGCGACGGCAACATGCAGGAAGGCTCGTTCCGTTGCGATGCCAATGTTTCGGTGCGACCGATGGGTGAAGAAAAGCTTGGCACTCGCGCCGAAATCAAAAACATCAACTCCTTCCGCTTTCTCGAACGCGCCATTAACTTCGAAGTCGAACGTCAGATCGACCTGATCGAAGACGGTGGTAAGGTAGCTCAGGAAACCCGGCTCTACGACTCGGATAAGGATGAAACTCGCTCGATGCGCAGCAAGGAAGAAGCCAACGATTATCGCTACTTCCCTGATCCAGACCTGTTACCCGTTGCGGTCACCGATGATGATATCGAAAGAATTCGTGCTAGCTTGCCCGAGCTGCCGGAGCAGAAACGTCAGCGCTATATTAGCGACCTGGGCCTGTCTGACTACAACGCCGAACTACTCACCGGCAGTCGCGACATAGCCGACTACTTCGAGCAGGCGCTGGCCAAAGCACCTACACTCAGCAGCCAAATCGCTAACTGGATACTGGGAAATTTAACCGGTGCATTGAACAAAGCCGATCTCGATATTAAGGATTCCCCAATCAGCGCCGTGATGCTAATCGAACTCATCGATCGTATTGCCGACAATACCATTTCGGGGAAAATAGCCAAGCAGGTATTCGACGCCATGTGGCAGGGCGAAGGTTCCGCGGACGCCATCATCGAGGCGCAGGGCCTGAAGCAAATCACCGACAGTGGTGCCATTGAAGCAATCATCGATGAGGTCATCGCCGCCAACCCGGATCAGGTCGAACAGTTCCGCGCTGGTAAAGAAAAAGTCCTCGGCTTTTTTGTCGGCCAGATTATGAAGCAGTCGAAAGGCAAGGCTAATCCGGGGAAAGTTAATCAATTGCTGCGCGATAAACTGAAATAGGGCGAATGAAAAACCCGGATCATATGCATCGGTTTCTATTCGAGGAACACCCCATCCGCGGACAGCATGTTTCACTCGATGCAAGCTGGCAACAGATCGCCAACCAGTCGGGGGTCAAAGGCATTGCCTTAATTTTGCTTGGGCATGCTCTGGCCGCTGCCGCTTTGCTGGTTGAGACTCTTAAAATAGACGGCAGTATCAGCCTGCAAATTCGCGGCACTGGGGCGATACATTTACTCGTCGTAGAAGCCACTTCATCACACACCATTCGCGGTATCGTACGCCAGTCTCGCGAGCTCGATAATCAAAAGAGTCTGAGCGAGATATTCGAAAGCGACAAGCTCGTTATCACTATCAAAAACGGCAGGGCAAAGCCCAATCAGGGCATAGTGCCACTAAGCGGTGACAACCTGGCCGAAGCCCTGCAAGTTTATTTCGATCAATCGGAGCAGCTGCCCACTCGATTCTCACTGGCCTGTAATGAAGAAATCGCGAGCGGCATGATGCTACAAAAACTACCCGAAGACAGCCACGACGCCGATGCCTGGGATCGCATCACACTATTAGCCGCGACTACCCAGCCGGAGGAATTACTGAGCCTACCAGTCGGGCAATTACTTGGACGCCTGTTTCATCAGGAGAGTCTTCGTATTTTCGACCCAGACCCAGTCGAATTTTATTGCTCCTGCTCTGTGGAGCGCACCCGGGATATGTTATTGTCACTCGGTAAAGCCGAAATCGATACAATAATCGAAGAACAGGATGAAGTCTCGATTACCTGTGAATTTTGTAATAGTCAGTATCATTTCGATAAGATCGACCTCGAGGCATTGTTCAACGATGGTGACGCAACTCCGATCAGCCCCACTCGACATTAATATAGACACCGTATTATGTTAACCATCAAACGCAGCTGTTCCAATCGGATCATTACCCGTGCACTCGCAGCAGGCGACCAGCCTTTTACTGCTATTCTGCTACCAGAGGCCGAAGATTGCATTCCGGCAACCGATTTACCGCAACTTTTTGCGCAGAATCCGGGCTCGATGATTGTTTACAACCAGCATCCAGAAGCCCTCAATCAGGTTAAAAATTTGCAAACCCCCGAACAACAGATAATTATTGAAATTCGCCAGGAAACTCGCGGCGTATTGGGCCTACAGGCTAAATACAAAAATAGTCCTGCCGGAGAAATACTGGAACTAATTTACCAATAGGGGATTATGGATAAAATAATGCTGGTTACCGGTGCCAGTCGAGGCATCGGCGCAGAAACCGCCCGTCTCGCAGCCCTGGCTGGCTTCGATGTCTGCGTTAATTATCGGAATAATCAAGTTGAGGCTTTAGACGTAGTCGCGTCAATTGAGGCTACCGGCCAACGCGCCATCGCGGTTCAGGCCGATGTTGCCAGCGAAACAGACGTGCTTCGACTCTATGAAACCATCGATAACGAGCTGGGTTCTTTAACCGCGTTAGTGAATAATGCTGGCATACTCGAATCGCAAAGCAATTTCGAAAATATTTCTCTGCAACGATTAAGACGTGTATTCGATACCAATGTCGGCGGCAGTTTCCTTTGCGCTCGCGAAGCTGTTTTACGCATGTCTTACAAACACGGCGGCAAGGGTGGCGCCATCGTTAACCTGTCGTCGCGCGCCGCACTACTCGGCTCAGCCCACGAGTATGTCGATTATGCCGCTTCCAAGGGCGCCATCGATTCTATGACTATCGGTCTGGCTAACGAAGTCGCAGGCCAGGGCATCCGTGTCAACGCCGTTCGACCGGGTTTGATTTATACCGATATGCATGCCAGCGGCGGCGAAGCAGGGCGCGTCGACCGCATGAAATCTGGCGTACCATTACAACGTGGAGGTTTACCGGTAGAAGTCGCTAAAGCCATACTCTGGCTGATTTCCGATGAATCTTCTTATACCACCGGTTCGTTTATCGATGTCTCAGGTGGTCGATAAAAGCTACTGTGCTATCTTCGCTTTAGTGCGTAGCACTAGATAGTTGCCAACCAGTACCAGTACGAATCCGCCGAAAGCGCCCAGCGTCCATCGATAGTCCTCAAACAGGGTTGAAAGGCCCAATGCGATTACCGGGAACAACACCGCCGCATAAGCCGTCTTGTCCGCACCAATCCGCCCGATCAGAGTGAGATAGCTGCCAAAAGCAAAAATCGAACCGAACACACTTAAATACACCAGCGACAGGCTATAGCTCATGGTTGCCTCGTAGTTAAAATCAACGCCTCCATACAGGGCGTAGGCGACCATGATCAAACTTCCATAGCCCATACCCCAGGCGTTGGTCTGTACCACCGGAATTCCTTTCAACTGATTTCGGGCTGAGAGGATATTGCCGATAGACGCCGAAAAGGTTGCG
>JAUVCH010000145.1 GCA_030595795.1 Gammaproteobacteria bacterium | reverse complement strand
CGAATCATGGTAAGGGCTCTTCTTTCAGAAACATTGAAATCGTATTTTCAAGTATTTGAGAAACATTGTTCTGGTAATTATTATGCGAAAGGCTACCGCACCAGGACAGCGAACCCGGTGCAAACACGGCACCGTCATCCGGCGTTTTGTAATAAATCATATCGGCACGTACCTGCGGATTTTCGGTACCGCCGCCGTAGTAACCTCGAACCGAAAAGTGGATTTCTTCGTTGACCTGCAACATCAGATTGGTGTGACCTTCGGAACGGGCTAACAGATAGGCGTTATGGGGTGTGCCGAATTCAAGATCATAACGGTCGAGTTCCAGACCGGCTGCACCACCGCCGACCAGACCGAAATCGCCGATCACTTCATCATCACCCACGCCTTCGAATATCCATGAACATTCAGGCCGCCTGCTATCGTCCTCGCGTTTATAGTAGGAGGACACATCAAAACCATAAGCCGTGAAAGTGATTCCACAGGTTTTACTGGGTATACGCCCACGTGCACGCCACATGCCGCCAAATTTACCATCGAAAGCATTGTTGTATTCGCCCGGATTAGCTGTCCAGGCCCGGGTCCCTGCTTCACCTTTGCGGACTTCGATAATGTTGGAATTTTCTGGATGATATTCACTAATCCAGTAAAAACCGTTCGCACCGAGGTATATCCAGCGACCACCTTGCTGTTGGTAAGATTCATAGGCTGTTAGCATTTTTTCCGAGGTGTATTCTGGATGGCTACCGGTTAATACGACCTGATAACGATTCAACAAGTCCACGCCTTCATGATGTAGATCCTCGTCCGTGTGGATATCGAATTCGATATCTTTTTCTTCTAGCCAGTCGGTTAGGTGCAGGTCACCGTTAAGCTGCCAGAGTGATGGCGATAACCAATGACGATACTTCGGTCGCATATTCAAGATCGGTCGCAAGCGCGACGAATAACATACACCGCTACCATCCGAGTGCAACGAGTAGGTAGACAATCCATACTCACGGTGCTCATTCAAATATAGGTCAGACGGTGTCATCACCGGCACTTTACCCGCGAGTAACTGTGCGACCACGGAATTGGTACCGAGATTATCATTCGAATAAGCCATGTAACTATTAGTCGGCATAATGAACGCTATTTTTGCAGTGCTTTTACCCAGTGGTGGACGTACGATGAAAGGCACAAAATCCTCGGTATCAGCCGAGTCTTCACCGCCGATACGTAACCTGGCAGCATAAATGCCGCTTTTAAGCCCCTCTGGAACTGTATATTTAAAATCAACATCCCAACGCGCGTCGTCAATATCATCATCGTGAAAATGTATCGCACCGTATTCCTCGGGCTTGTGGTGATAGACAATATCGTCGCCAGTCCAGTTATAACCAGTCATAGCCCTAACCGGCATGTTGATAATATGGCCGTTGAGCACGCTCGGCGATGTATCAGCAATATAGGTAGAGGCGATATTAGTCGTGATATTGGCATGGAAATCCCAGGCACCGATAACTTCGTTACGCAGTTCCGATGAACAGCCTTTAAAGCCACGCGCAAGCGATTCAATCTCGGCCTTGCTTAAAGCCCGACGGCTTAACCTGGGCCGATCAATTTTACCGTTATAAACATAATCCTGTTCGGGCAGTTCTACCGGCGTAGTTGCTTCATGATAATGCGCGCCAAAAATAGTTCGACCAGTTCTTTCAATTTTGGTCGACGCAGCCATCAATAATGGAGCGTCATTGATACCCGGGCGCATGCTATTCATTGATTCGACCACTGCAGAAGTCTCATCAGCCGGGTATAGCATCGACATGCCGAGGCCGCCATTAGTAGCTGTTACCACAGGCTCCTGATAAAGAGTTACCCGGCCAGAGTTCGCATCATAACTGGCAGCCGCGAGATACCAGATTTTACGCAATAGCTTCTTGCCACTGGAAAGTTTCATCACCATGCCATTGCCATCGCCTATCTGTAAACATAGACAACTGTCATCATCAATAAACAGGCCATAGCCCGTTTCAGTATCTTCCACCCATTTGGTGAGCAAACCCTGTCGGCCTTTCTCCGGCGTGGTTGGGAATATATAAGCCTGCAAGGTAAAACTGTCGACATTCAATCGTTGATCCTGCGGCACGACAATGTAGGAACCACCATGGATACGTTGATTACGTCCTTTATATATCTGGTTACAGGGTGCTGAGATTTCCTCTTCTTTATATCCGGGACCATCAGGATTGGTATCACCATGGATAAGACGCACCATTTGTAATTCGTAGTCTTCGTTCTGTTCAGAGTTAATATAAAACTTAAGTTCATCACCGGGACAAACCGAGTATTTATCGCTATACCCTGTAATTCGCAGCATTACTTGTACCTCTAAGGTCTTTAATCTTTAACTATCAGAAAGCTTTTCGATTTCACGTCTCGGCGCGGCAGACATTTCCATCTTATTGGCCAGATACCAGATCATGCCAATACCGAGTGCCCACCAGATAATTTGCCAGGCCCAAATTGATGGCATACCAAAATTCCAGGCTTCGTAACCTGCATTGGGTTCACCAAATAAAATATTGCCAATCACCGCACCGGGGCCGATCGCAAAAAACATCCACACCAATACAATTATCCAGGCCACCGACTTTGACCACCGCCTTGAATAGGTTAAAGAGCCATATTCATGCAGAAACTCGTGGAATTTTTCTCGGTGGACACGATTTTCATCCTGTCGTGTTAACGCCGATACCAGCAGACAAATAATGATGTTGAAAAACATACCCCAGGCAGCCGAATGAATTGTCCAGGGCCAACGTCCCCATGGTAGTGAATTAGCGGTAATTTTCTGGCCGATAGATTCGGTTAAAACCACAACGACTATTCCGGCAATTAATCCAAGTGTCGCCGCCTGTCGAGTAATCCACGGGAACCAGGTAACTCCCAATAAGGATGGCCAAAGCTGGAATGCACAGGCAATTGCCAAGCCTCCAAGCAGTATCGTGGCTTCCATCGAAAATGTAGCGAGTAGCATGGCCGCGAGGAATACTAAACCGGTACAAAGACGACCTACCATTATCTGTTTTTCGTGGTCGGCATCCGGCTGTAAGTATTGTTTGAAAATATCACGGGTTAATATACTGCCGGTGGTCGACATAAATGCCGCTCCAGTGGCTTGTAAGGCTGCTATCGCACAAACCGCCAGAAACCCTATAATCCACGGTAATTTATCACCCATTAGTTTGATGTAATGCGTCACTAACTGGCCGCTTTGCTGCGTAGAAATTTCTGGCAAAAGTTGAGCAGTGGCTAAACCGGCTTCATTGACTTCGGCACTGGCACCGAGTAATTGCGCACTGACACCCTGAATGGTGACAAAAACAAACATGATTAAACCAACACAAAATGCAGCTCCCCAGACCTGATGAATCGCGAATCCGCGCGGTGACTGACTGGCAAATCCCCACATGGTAAAGCCTGGTGACGCCTGTATGCCCATAACCGACATCATAAACGTCAGGCACATTATCGCGGTCCAGGGACCACCGGCTGGAGCTTCGACACCAAGCCCTGCTGTCCATTGAATAACGCCAGGAATCGCAAAAAACCCGGGGAAATTGCCACCACCATTTCCCTCTGTATTGCCCCACAATCCGGACAGGTTTTGCGCTACCTTTGCCAGCCCCATGTTCAAAGCGTCAAAGCCACCACTAATATCCAACGCATAAACCCCGATAACTATCGTACCCAATGCAAACAACACGCATTGCACAACGGCTATTTTAGCAACAGCCTGTAAACCACCAGTAACGCTATAAAGTAAGACAAAGGCAGACAGAATCCACATAGCAACATTACGCGAAATTGCCTGATCGGTTAATTCGCTCACCAAAAACCCAGAGGCCCCGAACAGGATAGCGACGAATGGCACCCCAAACAGCAGTGCGATGACTACCGAGATAATACGTAGGGCATCACTCTTGAAATAATCTGAAAACATTTCACCCGCAGTCATATAACCAAAGCGTCTGCCTAGCATCCATTGACGCCTAAGTAATACTACGCCAGCGAGTGGCACCACGATTGCGTAAAACGAAGTATTAACAAATTGAAATCCATCTCGAAAAATTAGACCGGGCTGAGCCATGAAAGTCCAGCCGGCAAACGACACGGCGGTAATTGCCAGCGCGCTTACCCAGGGCGACAGATTTCTACCTGCCAGAAAGAAATCACTGGCAGTTTGTGTTCTACGTGATGCTCGAATGCCCCAGAAGAAGCAATACGCCCAGTAAAGCATGACAAAAATAAACAACCAGGTGAGACTATCGGTCATGACATTTCTTTAGGTGCCTGTGGCACCTGCGACCAGAATTCAGGATCATGGCCATAAATTAATCGGGCTCCGGCCTTTTGTAACTTGCGCAACAACAACAACGAATTCATCATTTCGGTACGATTGTGCACCAGATGCGGCAAGTGCAAATTGGTCAGCGTTTCTTTCAGATAACAGGCGTCGGCGGTGAGTATCACGTCTCCAGAATCAAGCCTTACTTTCAAGGATTGATGCCCCGGGGTATGCCCGAAGGTCGGGATAGTGACAATTCGACCATCGCCAAACAGATCGTGCTCGCCGTTCACTTGCTGTATCAGGTGCCCATGATCGTAGTCAGCCTGTGCATAACCATTTGCTTTTATAAACTCAGGTGTTTTTCCTGCTTCCCATTCTTTTTTCTGAATAATAATTTTTGCATTCGGTACTAGTTCATTACCACCAGTATGATCAAAATGCAGGTGCGAATTAATCAAAAATTCAATTTTACTGGCATCGACATCGAGCGATTCCAGACGTGACTTTATGTCTTCACCAGGACGAAATTGCACGCTAAACAGATCAGCCAGAAATCCAATTCGACCGCGTGCATCATGTTGGCATTGCGGATGCAAACCCGTATCGAACAATACCTTCCCGCGTGGATGATCGATTAAATAAGCGGGAACCGGAAAACTAAT
Organism: Gammaproteobacteria bacterium; assembly: GCA_030595795.1. Classification (GTDB taxonomy): domain Bacteria; phylum Pseudomonadota; class Gammaproteobacteria. The sequence continues at coordinate 2,753 of JAUVCH010000145.1, read as the reverse complement.
CTTGCCGGACTTCCCTGCGAGCATCATACTGACATCAGAGGTTAGCCAACCGCAGGTCATGGCATATATTTTTACCGCCACTGCGACTATCCGTCCGTCCGTTCACGAATAATGCGCAAAGCTTCCTTCAGGTAAACCCGGAACACGTCGTGATTCTCGCTCATTGGGAAATGCCCGATATCGTCCATTTCGATATAAACGCCACCTTTAATCTGGCGTGCGGTATTTTCTGTAGCTTCGGGCGGCGTCAAGTAGTCGTAAGTACCGGTCATCATGATGACCGGACATTTCCGGCCCTGAATATTTTTCAACTCATCGCGTAAATCATGGTCAACTGAATAAAAATACAAATCACCCTTAAAGGTTTCTGCACCTTGCGTGTAATAGTGCCAGGTTAACCAGCGATCTTTCTCCGGAGATTGTGGCGCCATCAAATCCCAGACGCCACTGCCACAAACCTGGGCGGCATTCGCATGTGGATGTCGCCACCAATCGAGATAAAATCCTGGCGAATGATCGGCCGCTTCAACCGGTATCACTGCCTTAAAACGGTCAGGTCGACGCAGCGCCAGTTGCAACGCCACATTTCCACCAAATGAAGATCCCATGAAAATCGGGTTTTCCAGTTCTAACGCATCGCAGAATTTGACGATAAAGTTACAAAAGTGATCGGCCGTAAGTTTGTATTCTTCTTTCCACCATTCAGTGTTGTGCGGTGGATCAGATTTGCCATGACGCGGCAGGTCGTAAGCAATAACGTTATAGTTTTTAGTTATTTCTTCGTCTTCGAGTAAGCCTCGCCACTGATGATTGTGGCAACCAGCCGTGTGCTGACAGACTAAAGGCTGCCCCTTGCCGTTTTGTAAATAAAATACTTTATATTCCTTTCCATCGACATCAAAGGTGACGTAGCGACCGGTAACTGGAGAATGTTTTGCCATCTTAATTAACCTATAAAATCTTTAATTGACTGATACGCTTATATCGATGAGTTGCTAAACCGGCACGCCGCTTTTACGTAACAACTCGAATTGCACGGTAAAGTTGCGAAGATTCTGCATTAACACCAGGTGATTACCCTCGATCTTCAAATCTTTGCGGAAGCTCGCCGACCAGATACCGTGATACATCGGCTTGGGTATCGGCTGTGAAAACTCGCGCCAGGTTTGCTCCGACGCGCGCAGTGCAAAGTCATACGCATCCAGAGGCCCTGGGTTGGTGTTGATATGTTTTACCTTACCGTCATGCATTTCGATAATGACTTTACAAGCCTCCATATCGAACATAAATGAACAGCTGTAATATTTGCTCATGGCAGCAATAGTTTGATCGCTATTGGTAATACTCTCGTATTTATCCGCCCAACTTTTAATATCTTGTTTCATGCTTAGTACTCTTAACCAGTGGTTAGTATGGGTCTGTTCAATCGATCAATTTTTCTTTGATTTAGAAATTGTTTTTTTGCCGTCGGGCATAGTGCCGCCGTCATCACTGACATTCTTGTCAAAACCACCCAGGATATTGCTGATATTGCTAATCTCACCCGGAGACATACCGATTTCGTGTAGTAAATTGTCAACAAAAGGCATTTGCGCCCGGTAGCGCAAGGCTGAATTGACAACATTGTCAGCCAGGCTGCCACCGGAACTCACTCCACCGCCTGGGGAACCACCGCCACCGCCGCCGTCGCCACCATCACCTTTAGGATTGCCATTACTAAAACCCGGCATACCATTAACTTCGAGGATTTTAATCGCATCGATGTTTTGCATCGGTTTGACTGATTCACGAATAATGGAATCCAGATTACCTGCCAATTGCATACGCAACGCGCTACGCCGACTGGCATCACTGCGCATATTCTCTGCTTCATTCAATAACTGCTTACCCGCAGCATCGACCTCGTAACGCAACTTAGTCGCCAGGGAAGCATATTTTTCTGCCTCTTCTCGATCCTGCGACGCCTGCTTTTCAGCGCCAGCCAGTATGGTGAGTTGAATAGCCTCGCGTTCTGCCTGTTGTGCTGCGCCGATCAGCTCCACCGATTTCTTGCGTTCGGCAATTTCGACGTCGCGAGCTGAGACGACTTTTTCCTCTGCTTCGACAGACTTCGCTCGTGCCATTTCTTCTTCTGCGTTAGCGATTAAAACCAGCTTCGATTTCTCAATCACTGCCAGGTTACTTTCCTTACCTTCTATTTCTAACTGTGTCTTTTTCTCCAGCTCACGAGACATCGTTTTTTCTTCACTTTCAATGCGCGCCGTTTCGAGGTTTCTCTGTTGCGAGATTTGTGCTTTCTTCACATCTTCCTGAGCCTTTATCTGCGCCTGCTCCGACTCTTTAAAACGCTCGGCTTCTTCCTTAATCACATCTGCTTTTTGTTTTGCGCGGCGCACTGAGATTTCTTCCTGCTGTTGCAACCTCGCGTATTCGTTCTCTTTAGCGATATCCAGTGACTTGATTTCGGCTTCAAGGTTTTTTTGCTGAATTTCAATCTCTGTATCTTTTTCAACCTGATTACGCGTTTTCCGACGCTCTTCTATTTCGAGTGTCAACTTGTGTTCACGTAATTCACGTTCAACTTCGATTGCCTGCTTTTGCGAAATCCGTACCTTTTCAACCTCTTCGTCTGCTCTGATTAAAGCTTCCTCGGCCGCTCGTTCCTGTTCGGCACGTTCGATTGCCATTTCAGTTTGTTCTTTGGCACGTTGCTTGGCGATATCGCGTTCCTGCGCGAGTCGAGAGAATTCACT
>JAUVCH010000123.1 GCA_030595795.1 Gammaproteobacteria bacterium | reverse complement strand
CCAGTTAAGAATCTTTAAGTGGTTACGACGTTACAAGGAATGCGGCACGCCATGCCAACGCTGTTATAACGATTGTATGGTCGGCGCGATTCATCCCGAGGGTAATATCAATACCAACGAATGTCTTTATTGCCTGCACTGCCAGGTGATGTATTTCGATAGTCACGTCTGTCCGGTGATGATTCAGAAACGCGAAAAACGTGAGCGCCGCGAGGCCCGTGCAGCAGCTAGTAATAATCAGAATTTGACACAAATGGTTGCTGACATCAAAGCTGAAACTACGCTTGTCGGGGGTAAGAAATAGAAGAGATTTACAGGTAAAACACGACATCCCGTCGCCATGAGGGATAAAACGCAAACAGAATATTTGAAACTGGAGTAAATCATGACCAAGAAGAAAACTGAAAATTTAGAACCGGAAGATATTTCACGCCGAGAACTACTGAGTAGTTCGACCAAAGTTGCCGCACTTGCTGGAGTCGGAGGTTTGGCGACAGTTACCGGTGGCGCCATGTTAATGCCGCAACAGGTGGAGGCCGCAGTCGGCAGTAGTGGTGAAGTCGCGCCTGGGGATCTGGATGATTACTACGGCTTCTGGAGTAGTGGTCAGGCTGGCGAGTTGCGCATCCTGGGTTTGCCGTCGATGCGTGAAATGATGCGTGTGCCGGTATTTAATATTTGTAGCGCGACGGGTTGGGGTATTACCAACGAGAGCCGCAAGATATTGACCGAAGGCCTTTTGCCGGAGACCAAAGAGTTTCTCAAAACTCGTGGTGGTATCTGGCAAAACGGTGACCTGCACCATCCGCATATGTCGTTTACCGATGGTACCTATGACGGCCGCTATCTGTTCATGAACGACAAGGCCAATACTCGTGTCGCGCGCGTACGTTGCGATGTGATGAAGTGCGACAAGATCATCGAAATACCCAACGCATCGGATATCCATGGTCTGCGGCCACAGAAGTTTCCGCGTACCGGATATGTCTTTGCCAACGGTGAGCATCGAGTGCCTGTGCCTAATGACGGTAGCATTCTCGACGAACCTGAAAAGTATCATGCTATTTTTACCGCCATAGACGGCGATGAAATGGAAGTAGCCTGGCAGGTAATGGTCGATGGTAATCTCGATAACTGCGATGCGGACTACCAGGGCCTGTATGCAGTCTCGACCTGTTATAACAGTGAAGAGGGAGTCACCCTGGCGGAGATGACTTCAAGCGAGCAGGACTGGGCCGTGGTCTTCGACATCAAAGCTATTGAAGGTGCTGTGAAGAGCGGCGACTACAAAACCATAAACGGTGTGCCAGTGATTGATGGACGCAAGGGCTCGAAATATACGCGTTATATTCCAGTCTCGAACAGCCCTCATGGGTGTAATACCGCGCCGGACGGGCATCATATAATCATCAATGGCAAGCTGTCACCGACGGTATCGATTCTCGATGTTAGGCGTTTCCCCGATATGTTCAAGGACAAGATCAAACCGCGCGATGCGGTTGTCGCCGAACCTGAGCTTGGCCTGGGGCCTCTGCATACAGCCTTCGATGGAGAAGGAAATGCTTATACCACGCTGTTCCTCGATAGTCAGGCGGTGAAGTGGAATATACAAAAGGCGATTGATGCTCACAATGGCAAAAATGTTAATCCCATTATCGATAAACTCGATGTTCATTATCAACCGGGTCATAACCATACTTCGATGGGTGAGACCAAAGAGGCCGATGGTAAGTGGCTAGTATCGCTGAACAAATTTTCCAAGGATCGTTATATCAATGTCGGCCCGCTAAAACCCGAAAATGAGCAACTCATTGATATCACCGGTAATAAGATGAAACTGGTTCACGATGGTCCCACCTTTGCCGAGCCGCACGACTGCATTATCGTGCGCACCGACCGGGTTAATCCGGATTCTATATGGACGAAAGGCGACAGGATGTGGGCCGATGCCAGCGCCCAGGCGGCGAAAGATGGCATCACACTCGGTGAAGCTTCTCAAGTTATCCGTGATGGTAACAAGGTGCGTGTCTATATGTACTCGATCGCACCCTTGTTCAGTATGGATAAATTCACCGTAAAACAGGGTGATGAAGTGACCGTTATTATTTCAAATAACGATCAAATCGATGACCTTACACATGGCTTCACTATGGCTAATTATGGAGTCGTCATGGAAGTCGGTCCGCAGGCGACTTCATCGGTCACCTTCAAGGCGGATCGCCCCGGCGTGCACTGGTACTACTGTCAGTGGTTCTGCCACGCGCTGCATATGGAAATGCGCGGTCGGATGCTGGTCGAGCCTGCATAAAGCAATGAGCAACCGCAGCACAGGGGTTTGTTTTAGATCGGCAGCCATTTCTCGAATGGCCGTCGGTTTTATCCTTGTGGCTGCGGTTTTACCTTCACTGGTTACTGCACAGGAAATACTGGTTTCATCAGGAATAAACACATTACAAACTGCTATCGACGGGGCGAAACCGGGTTCAACGCTTGTGCTCCAGGCTGGTGTCTATGGTGGTTCCGTTAATATTGATAAACCCCTCATTCTGGAGGGCAAAGAAAAAGCTATTATTGATGGCAATGGAAAAGGGCGAGTAATCACTGTAAATGCTCCCAATGTTGAAATCCGTGGCCTGACAATTAAGAATTCTGGCGATAGCCTCGCTACCGAAGACAGCGGTATATTTGTCACGAAACTAGGGGTAAATGCGCTGATAGAATTAAATCGCCTGGAAGGCAATCTTATCGGTGTTTATTTAAAAGGTGCCGTAGATGCCAAAGTACGTAAAAACACGATCTATGGCAGCCGTAACCGGCATATGAATGAGCGCGGAAACGGCGTTCATATCTGGAACTCTCCGGGCGCTATCGTCGAGGGCAATCACCTGCGTTATGGTCGTGATGGAATATTTGTCACTACCAGTAATAACAATATCTTCAGCAACAATCAATTTCAGGATATGCGCTTTGCAATTCATTATATGTATACCAATAACAGCGAGGTGAGCGGCAATGTGTCGATTGGAAACCACAGTGCTTATGTCCTGATGTATTCGGATAATCTTGAAGTGTCTGGAAACTCTAGCGATGCTGCACGTAATCGTGGTTTGTTTCTCAACTTCGTTAATAACTCTAGTTTTCGGCAAAATTCGGTACTCGGTTCTACTGAAAAATGCGTATTTATCTACAATGCCAATTTTAATTTATTCGAAGCTAATCATTTTGAAGCCTGTGATACTGGTATTCACTTCACTGCAGGTTCTAAGAAGAATATTATTTCAGGTAATAGCTTCATCGACAATCGCACACAGGTAAAATACGTCGGCACACGCTACATCGAATGGTCGGCTAATGGACAGGGTAATTTCTGGAGCGATAATCTGGCCTACGATATGAACAACGATGGTATCGCAGACCGACCCTATCATCCAAACGACATGGTCGACCAGATTGTTTGGCGTTATCCGATGGCAAAGTTATTACTCAATAGCCCCGCGACTCAGTTATTACGCTGGGCACAGTCCGAATTTCCCTCGCTACATCCGGGGGGTGTCACCGACAGCGCACCTTTGATGGATAGACCAACCATGATTTTATCCCAAAATGAATAATAAACAGCCTGCCATCGAGTTAAGGCGTGTGGTCAAACGCTATGACGATAAAGTTGTGGTGAACAACGTCGATCTGAAAATTAATCAGGGCGAGTGTCTGCTGTTAGTCGGGCATAACGGTGCTGGCAAAACAACCTTGATGAAACTCATACTAGGCCTGACTCGACCGAGCGAAGGGGAGTTGCAGGTGCTCGGCGACGATCCAACCAGAATCTCTTCGGTAGCTCGCCGTGGCCAACTTGGATTCTTGCCAGAGATAGTGTCGTTTCAACAGGCGATGACTGGCAAAGAAGTACTGACTTTTTATGCCAGGTTGAAAGGCTGTTCGGTTAAACAATGTAATGATTTACTAGAACAGGTTGGCCTGCAGGCGGCAGCGAATCAGCGAGTACAAACCTACTCCAAGGGCATGCGTCAGAGGTTAGGCCTTGCCCAGGCTTTGCTCGGTGATCCGAAATTATTACTGCTTGATGAACCAACCACGGGACTCGATCCGTCACTGCGGCAACAATTTTACAATATTATCGGCGAAATGCAGGGCAAAGGTACAACATCTCTGATTTCTTCTCATGCGCTTAATGCTTTTGAGGCCCGTGTCGATCGCGTTGCAATTATGAAGCACGGTAATTTACTGGCTTGTGGAACCCTGGCTGAGTTAGGCGAGCAGACGGCATTACCGGTAAAAATGCGAATTACAGTGGCAGAAGGGCAGACCAGTCGCCTCGCCGAGCACCTGGGCAGTTACAGTGGTATCTCGCAGGTGAATGGCCAAAGTGTGAATTTGGAATGCCACAACAACGATAAAATGATCATCATTAGGCGTATTGCAGAATTTGGCGATACGGTGAGAGATGTCGATATTGTCACGCCGAGGCTAGACGATATTTACAGCTATTATATGCAGGATCGAGAGCAGGAGCGCCTGTCATGAGCGTAATCGGCATTCTCGCTATGAAAGAAATCCGGGACGGACTGCGAAATCGATGGATTGCAGCCACGGTTATACTGCTGACGACCCTGGCACTTGCGCTGTACTTTCTGGGTTCTGCTCCTACCGGCAACGTCAAAGTATCGAGTCTCGATGTGACGGTAGTGAGTCTGGTAAACCTGTCTGTTTATTTGCTACCACTAATAGCGCTGATGCTATCTTTTGATGCCCTGGTCGGAGAATTCGAACGCGGTAGTATGTTGCTGTTACTCACCTACCCGGTGACGCGTTGGGAAATTGTCGCGGGTAAGTTTGTCGGCCATATGGTGATTCTGCTGATCGCTATTCTGGTCGGTTATGGCGGTACGGCGCTGGCTATTGCGATGGCGACGGGTAGCAGCGTGGAGCATTGGTTGGCTTATATCACTATGATGGCTAGCTCCTGGCTATTAGGCGGCGTATTTCTGGCACTGGGCTATGTGATTAGCTCTCTGGTTCAGGAGCGAGCAACCGCTCTCGGTGCTGCCATCGGAGTCTGGCTGGTTGCTGTGGTGTTATACGACTTTGCATTAATGGGTGTATTACTGGCGGACACGGAGCAGGCTATTAGCCCGAATCTGTTTTCTGCCTTGCTCGCGATAAACCCAACCGATGCTTATCGGGTCTTCAATTTGACAGGCTTTGAATCGGTCAGTCAGGTCGCTGGTATGGCCAATATTGGCGCAGAATTCAACCTGAACCCATGGTTGTTATTAGTTATGATGGGTATGTGGGTTGTTCTACCTTTAACGATCACGGTTTTAAGATTTGATCGTCGCGAGTTGTAAATTACCCACGAAAAAATAGTATCATCCCGTCATCTGAATTATTTAATAATAAATAAATGACACATGACGAACTTCGCCAGCGTAACCGAAAGTTACGGGCAGAGATTAGCAAAGACGATCAGGCGCGGTCTGCAGATTGTCTTTGTGAACGCATTATTGCTTTAAACGAATACCAACAGGCTCACCACATAGCCGCTTATTTTGCCGTCAACGGCGAAATCGGACTCGATCCACTGATCGACCATGCGCTATCGCAAGGAAAGCAAATATATCTGCCAAACCTTGATCAAAAGTCCCTGCGCTTTTCACCGTATTTTCGGGAACAGAAAATGCGTATCAACAAGTTTAGATTACCCGAGCCCGATGTCGGTGATGATGAAATGTTACAACCAGAAGAGCTAGATTTGGTTCTAGCACCACTGGTTGTTTTCGATGCTAACAGAAACCGAATCGGCATGGGCGGTGGCTTTTATGATCACAGCTTTGCGTTTCGTAAACAGGCTGGTCAGGACAAGCCGGTATTAATCGGTGTTGCTCATGAATTGCAAATGGTTGATCAATTGATTCCGGAGGAGTGGGATGTCAGGTTGGATATGGTGGTGACTGAGCAGGGTATTTACGGTTGACCGGAGCCTAAATATTTTTCCGAACAAGCAGGCCGCTAGGCGGTATGGAATTCATCAGAAAATTGGAGCTGATTACCGGTAAGAAACTGGCACCGAAAAGCAGGGGTGTAAACCAGAAAAGGGCAAATTAGGTATACTGCCCCGGATATCATGCTAATTAATAACCCAATAAAATGAAAATAGTATACAGAGCCGGTGATATCACCGAAGCAGAAATAGTCAAAGGCATGTTGCTTTCAAATAGCATTGAAGCTCATGCCAGTGGGTTTTACCTGCAAGGCGGCATTGGGGAAATGGCTCCTACAGATTTGGCTAAAGTTCATGTGCCTGATGAGGACTACGATAGGGCAAGGGAAATTATACGCGAGTATGAGGGAAATCAATTCGTGCAGGATAGTTCGGACAGTGACACTGAAAACACTGAGTCATCTTCCTCGCAAAAATACCTGCTTACTATTATTATTGTTATCGCAATATCAATCATCAGTTTCTGGATTTGAATCTAAACTATCTGGAAGGTTCTAAAACTACATTAATTGTTTATAATGGTGGCGATTGTTAGCATTCTGGACGGATATATCCGCTAGTTTTGCTGTCAATAGTTATGGAAGAAGTATGAACAGGTTCGACAGGCCGGGTATTTTGGCCTGTATGATGGTTGGCTCGCTGTTACGGCACGTAGTTCAACATTGTAATTTGGTCGTTTCAGTCATAGCCAGTTTGATTATTAAACCGGCATATGGAGATTGTTATGAAACGACATTATTACATAAGCAACGATCTGGATGATCTTGACCGAATAGAGCAGGAGCTCGAGAAAAAAGGCATACACAAGCCGCAGATACACGTTTTTAGCAAAGACGATACCGCAGTAGAAACCCACGATCATTTGCATAATATAGAATCTGTCTTTAAGAAAGACGTTGTGCACGCAACCATTACTGGCGCCTGGGTGGGTATAGTTATCGCGGGCGTGGTACTCATTGTAACGTCTTACACCAGCTGGCCAGAAAGCTACACCTGGATGCCCTTTATATTCCTGGCGATCGTATTACTTGGTTTCAGCACCTGGATTGGTGGACTGATTGGCATAGAGTCACCTAATCGGGATTTTAAGCGTTTCGAGCGACAGCTTAGAGAAGGTAAACACGTGTTTATCGTCGATGTCGACCCCGAGCAGGAAAATGCACTCGATTTAGTGGTTGAGGCGCATCCCGGATTACAGCTGGCTGGTACTGGCAAGGCGCCGCCTCGATGGGTAGTCATGGGGCAACACAATGTGCAGAAATTTACCTCGGAGATATTTCCTTAACGGGTAAAAGTGGGCAGCCTACAATGACGAGCCCAGACCGAGCTTTGTTGATTGACCTGGATGGTGTGTTGTATCAGGAAAACGAGATGATAGCTGGTGCATTGGATACTATGCGCTGGATTGAAGCGCAACATATCGATCATTTGTTTATCACCAATACCACGTCCAAATCACGACTGGCATTGATCGAGAAATTTCAACAAATTGGTTTCAAGACAACGATAGATCGAATTATTACCCCGATTGTCGCGGCGTCGGAGTGGTTGCAGCAGGAATCAATCAAATCAACCGCTTTGTTTGTCAAAGCCGATGCCTGTACCGATTTTTCTGGTATAGATGCCTTACCAACTGATTCCGAAAGCCCTGTCGATGCAGTTATTGTGGGTGATCTCGGTGAAGAATGGGATTATCAAACGCTTAATCGAGCATTTCGTCTGCTGATGCAACGACCTCGACCCGTGCTAATAGCGCTAGGGATGACTCGTTACTGGCAGTCAAGAGGCGGTCTTAGCCTGGATGTCGCACCTTTCATAAAGGCCCTTGAACACGCTGCTGACTGCCAGGCTGAAGTAATTGGTAAGCCGTCTACGAGTTTTTATCAGTCAGCTCTGGCTTTGCTCGGTTATCCGGCGGACAGGGTCATCATGATAGGAGACGATATTGTTGGTGATATCGAAGGTGCTCAAAAAGCGGGAATTCAGGCTTTGCTAGTAAAAACGGGGAAGTTTCGGGAAACTGATCTGGCTTCGAACATAAAGCCTGATGGATTGCTTAATTCGATCGCGGATTTTCCAGATTGGTGGGAGGCATAAAAAAAAGCCTCCAACCGATCAGAATTTTATTAACGTGTCCTGGGGCAAACGCCGTCGCTACCAAAAAAGAATTCGATTTCGGCTTTAGCGGTATCTGGGCCATCCGAACCATGTACTGCATTTTCGTCAAGGGTTTGTGCGAAATCTGCACGGATAGTACCAGGAGCGGCCTCGGCTGGGTTGGTTGCGCCCATGACATCACGGTTTTTGGTAATGGCATCTTCGCCTTCGAGTACCTGAATCATGACGGGGCCGGAAGTCATGAAAGCGACTAGTTCGCCATAAAAAGGACGTTCCTTGTGTACGGCGTAGAACTCGCCGGCTTTTTCAGCGCTTAAATGTTCCATACGCGATGCGACGATTTGCAGGCCGGCTTTTTCGAAGCGGCTGTAAATTTCGCCAATAACGTTCTTCGCTACAGCATCGGGTTTGATAATAGAAATTGTTCTTTCAACGGCCATTTTCGGGTTTCTCCAGAGGGTTCAAAAATTGCTGCGCATCATAACGGAATTAACCCTCAGCGGGAACCGCTAAAAGCGCAAAAACACTGTTCTGAGAGATGTGGCTTTGGGTTAAACTGCGTCTAGTTTTTAAATGAGTGGATTAGATGAAGACCGATCAGCTACAGCGTAAATTTTTGAACGAGTATGCGACTCCCGATTTCACGATCACCGCAACCCGACTCGAATTCGAACTCGAGGAGCACAGTACCCGGGTTAAAAGCCTGCTTAGCGTAAAAAATCTCGGCTCTGCGAGCGCCCCGTTACGTCTTGACGGTGTCGAACTTACATTACTGTCGATCAGTATCGATGGTAAGGCGCTGTCAGTAGACGACTACGAAAAAACCGATGAACAGCTAATCATCCACCGGGTTCCAGACGAGTTCGAGCTGGCCTGTGAAGTCGAAATAAGCCCGGTCACCAATACTCGTCTAGAAGGGCTTTATCTATCCAGCGGTAATTTCTGTACCCAATGCGAGGCCGAGGGGTTTCGCTATATCACCTATTACATCGATCGTCCCGACGTGATGTCGGTCTTCAGTACGCGAATATCCGGTGATAAACAGCGTTACCCGATATTACTGTCGAACGGTAATCTGGTCGACTCGGGCGAAGAGGGCGATGATCACTGGGTCGAATGGCAGGATCCTTACCCTAAACCCAGCTACTTATTTGCGCTGGTGGCTGGCGACCTTGCCTGCATTGAAGGTGGTTTCACGACCATCTCCGGTAGAAAAGTCGAATTGCAGATTTATACCGAGCATCATAACCGTGAAAAATGCGGCCATGCGCTCGTCTCGTTGCAAAAAGCCATGCGATGGGATGAAGAGGTCTATGGTCTTGAATACGATCTCGATTTGTACATGGTGGTTGCGGTTGACGACTTTAATATGGGGGCAATGGAAAACAAGGGGCTGAATGTATTTAATACCAGGTACGTCCTGGCAAATGCACAAACCGCCACCGATGATGACTTCCTGGGTATCGAGGCTGTTATCGGTCACGAGTACTTCCACAACTGGACGGGTAATCGGGTCACCTGTCGTGACTGGTTTCAACTTAGTTTAAAAGAAGGCCTGACGGTTTTTCGTGATCAGGAATTCAGCTCGGATATGGCGTCGCGTGCTATTCAGCGTATCGGCGATGTGCGTGTGTTACGCAATCACCAGTTCCCTGAAGATGCCGGGCCTATGGCTCACCCGGTACGACCGGCTTCGTATCAGGAAATCAATAATTTCTACACAGCCACAGTATACAACAAGGGCGCCGAAGTAGTGCGGATGATACATACGCTACTGGGCAAAGATAATTTTCGCAAAGGCATGGATTTATATTTTAAGCGTCACGATGGCCAGGCCGTGACTACCGACGATTTTCGGTCGGCCATGCAGGATGCTTCTGGCATCGATCTAAGCCAGTTCCAACGTTGGTACGAGCAATCAAGCACGCCAAAGATCGATATTCAAAGGCGATATGATGCAGTAACGAAAAAACTGGAACTAATAATTCGACAAGATGCTGGACTTACCAAAGGGAAGGCAAATGAAGCTTTTCACATGCCGATGCGGTTATCCTTGTTTGATCAGCAGGGAAGGGAAATTGAGCTAGACAATGAAAACAATGTCGAATGGACTGTCGATATCAAAGACGCTGAACAAACACTGGTGTTTGAAAATATCGAGGCGAGTCCGCTGGTGTCGGCTTTTCGTGGTTTTTCCGCGCCGGTTAAGCTGACTACCGATCTGCAAGACGATGAACTGGCGCTATTGATGTCCTGTGATACCGATTCCTTTAATCGATGGGAAGCTAGTCAGGAATATGCATCGCGAGTGATGTTGGCCATGATAGCTTCGGAGCCGGATAGC
>JAUVCH010000153.1 GCA_030595795.1 Gammaproteobacteria bacterium | reverse complement strand
CCAGGGGTAGAAAAGGCAGACACCCACAAATACGAAGAGAAATGTGGCGTGCAATTAATCGATGGAATATCGGATGTCGTCCGTAGCGACGAGCATTTGCGGCTTATGCAAAAGGCGCGGAGTTATGCGCTTAAGTATAATGCGATTATTAAGGTAGAGTGTAAGCCGTAAAAGGACGAACTAGGCATCTGATTTGAGTTACTAGCAGTAAACAAAGTAACCATGGTAGATTTATTGAGCCGCCTCCACTGCTGCCGCCACTGCTGGGTAAATTAGTACTGTCTGGAGGAGCGCCTACTGCATTCGACGCACCGCAAATCGCCGCTTCGGACAATACTGTTGAGTTATCCGTGGTAGGCAAAGCTAGCTCACCAGTAACATCTAAATCCGCATCAGATATAGCGTAAAAAACATTATCGCTGCAACTTACCCGGTAACGCGCATTATCAGCCCAACTGTCGCCAATCACAATAACGTAACTACCGTCGTTAACCGTGCCATTTACCAGGTTCGTTACTCCGTAGGTCGATTTGTCCGGGGAAAAGCTCAACAAATCAATATCAACATTTGGACAATTCACTGCGGATGTCGCAGTATTCGCTACATTCCAGGTAATAGTTTGACTATCGGTACCCGCGAAACTTACTGGTACACTGTGGGAGGTAACTGAAAAAGGTGTGGAGTTCGTGGTATCGACCGTCAACTCCACATCCGTGGTGGCCTGGCCACTTTTACAGTCGCGCGCGGTAAGACGAAAATTTAATGCTCTTGATGTACTCGGCAAGACCTCAACTATGTCGTTGGTAGTTCCCAACTGGTTGCTCATAGACGGAAAATGGCGTTCGGGACTACCTTGCGGAACATAACTTCGAAACAGCGGGTTATCGCCCTGGTCGCTATCGAAAGTAGTGTTTGTTGTCGCAGTACCGCCAGCATCCATCTGTTCCCACTGGTATGACAAGGTGTCGCCATCCGAATCGGTGGCACTACTTACGAGTCGAAATGGCGTATTTATTGGAATGATTTTATTGGTAACCGGGTTTACCAAAGGGTCATTGTTGGCCGGTGACGTGGCTAATATAGTTGCACAACTACCACCGGTAGCAGGATCAGACACAAACGTATTCACTTCTTCGATTGATTTGGCGTGAAAGGTAGCATCGCTGTTTGGCTGAAGATCCTCACTGCCGCATATACCCGCGTAGGCCATGATAGTCGAACCACTCCCTGGCTCAACAGCGGTTGGGCCATAACGGTTACTACCCCCACAGGCACCAGTTGATCCATTAAAGGTATGATTAGCGCCAAACTGATGACCAATTTCATGCGAAACGAAATCTATATAAAATATATCACTCATTAAATCTGCCGGATTTTGTAATCCGGTTACGCCCCCAGCTTTAAAATCACTGCAAACCGATTCGAGCGAAGCGACACCGCCAGCACCAGTACTGAAGATATGACCAATATCATAGTTGTGACTGCCCAATTTGGTATCAGTCCAGATCTGATTTTCGATTAATATTTTCGAGTCTATATTTCCAAAACCATCGTCGTTAGTAAATCCAGCCTCATTGTTTAAGTCAATTAACAAATCATTTTCAGCGACTAAATATAAGCGTACCCCTAAATCGCGCTCGTAAATCTGATTAACCCGATTAATCACAGTGTTTATTTCTGACATGGCATTGCTAAGACCACCTCCAACCGCCGTGACATATTCAGGTGTCGCCGACACCGCAAGTCGATAGGCCGTAATGCTGCCAGAAATTCGATAACTGACGGCCGACTTATGTTCGAAGCTACGCAACGACGACTGATTAGTTTCCAGATCGTAAACACCACACTGAAAACCGGAGTTACTCCCACTGCTACCCTTACTGGTACGAGACTGATAAAGCGTGGAGTCGACTGGATCCGGACCAAAGAAAACCCGACCATAAACCGTATCAACCATCCCACGAAAACCCTTCGAACTAATATCAACACGCCCAGAAGACCCTGGTTGATCGACACCTTGAACCCTGTAACTTTTGATTTCAGGAAACTTTGCCGAAAGCCCCGTTTCCATAATGCTAGATTCGTATATATTGTAACGAGCCAAACTCCCATCCGGCATAGGCAATTTAATCTCCAAACTTTGGCCGGATGTTTCTGCTGGCACCTGATGCAGAAAATCACGCAAAGCCGGGGCATCAGCAATGAAATATTGAATCCCATCACCACCACTGGACAGCATGCGTGAAGAGGTATCTTCAGCCTGCCAGAAAGCCGCATGAGAAGTATTAATGCCAATCAGCAATAAAATCAGAAGACCAAGATATTTCCCTGTTAAACCTGTTTTCATCATAATTGCAGTCAGCGCTGTTTCTAAGCAAACGGATGCTTCAATACAATAGTTTCTTCACGATCAGGGCCGGTTGAAATAATGTCGATAGGCACACCCGACAATGCCTGGATTTTGTCTAAATAGGCGGTTGCTGCCACCGGTAAATCATCGTAAGACTGTGCACCGACTGTCGACTCCTGCCAGCCGGGCATTTCGATATAAACCGGCTCGCAGGCTTCGATATTATCAGCGCCAGCGGGTGGTACGCTTACCTGTTGACCCTTGTACTGGTAAGCAACCGCGATTTTTAGGGTTTCCAGGCCATCTAATACATCCAGCTTGGTGATGCAAAGCCCGGTCACCGAATTTATTTTCAAAGAGCGTTTCAACGACACCATATCTAGCCAGCCGCAACGACGCTTACGCCCCGTAGTCGCGCCGAATTCGTGACCCCGCTCACCCATATGTTGCCCACTGGCATCGTCAAGTTCGGTGGGGAAAGGCCCTGCGCCGACGCGTGTGGTATAAGCTTTTACGATACCGAGGATATATTCCAGATCGCATGGGCCGACACCGGCACCTGCTGCTGCACCCCCTGCGGTGGTGTTCGAAGAGGTCACATAAGGATAGGTCCCGTGATCGATATCGAGCAGTGCACCCTGCGCACCTTCAAACATAATACACTCACCCTGTTCTCTCATTTCATGCAATATGCCGGGGACATCACCGACCATACTACGAATTTCCTCAGCCTGTAATAATGCTTCGTCCAGGACTTTTTGATAATCCACTGGTTCGACCTTGAAGTAATGTTCGAGAGCAAAATTATGATAGTCGAGCACTTCACGGAGTCGTTTGGCAAACACTTCGGCATCCATTAACTCGCCGAGACGAATACCTCGACGCGCTACCTTGTCTTCGTAACAAGGGCCAATTCCTCGCCCGGTGGTACCGATTGCTTTTTTACCACGAGCCAGTTCACGCGCCTGATCTAGCGCTATATGGTAGGGCAATATTAAAGAGCAGGATTCGCTAATTACAATGCGCTCTCGTGCCGGAACGCCGCTCGCCTCGAGATCTTTAATTTCCTTCAACAGGGCTGTAGGGGAAAGTACGACGCCGTTACCGATCAAACATTTGACATGCTTGCGTAAGACGCCCGATGGCACTAAATGCAGAACCGTTTTCTCACCATCGATGACCAGCGTATGTCCGGCATTATGCCCGCCCTGGAAGCGTACTACCGCATGAGCCTGGTCGGTGAGTAAATCGACAATCTTGCCTTTACCTTCATCACCCCACTGGGTACCGATTACTACTACTGAATTTGCCATGAATTACCTATACTTTGGTTAAGACCCAGCCGTTGTTCTGGCGGGTCAGCTCTTTATCACAATGTTGATCCTTGGCTGTGCAGGCACCATCAGTCAGATCGACAATAACGCGTTGATTGTTTTTTCGTAAATCTTTTATCAAGGACTCTAGCTCGGCGTCGTCAATATTGGGGGCCAGAATTGCTGGTTCTATTACGCCAGGACGTCCCGATAATTGATACAAACTGAGCAAATCGGCACTAAACCCGGTAGCGGGTCTCGCATTACCGAATACTTCACCTACGTCATCGTAGCGTCCACCGCGGGCTATTTCCTTACCCTGACCAGGTAAGAACGCCGAAAACACCAGGCCGGTGTGGTAGTCATAACCGCGTAATTCAGACAGGTCGCAGTGCATTAAAGTGTTCGGGTGTTTTTTTTGTAAGTTTTCGACAACTGCTTGCACATGATCGAGCGCCTGAAGTAACTCATCGCCACCACTCGCATAGACTTTACGCGCTTCGTCGAGGATAGATACGTCACCGTTTAATAATGCAAGCTGACAAAACTGATCGCGCAATTCATCGTCGAGAGGTAACTGTTGTAAATAACGCCTCAGCTCCGGCACCGACTTGCGCTGCAACATATCAAACAGAATATTTTCCTGATCGCTATCGAGACGGGTGTTCAGCACCAGGTTTCGAAATATACCGACGTGCCCGATATCGATAGAGATATTGTCGAGTCCGGCCGTATGCAAGGTGGTAATCATCAGGCTAACCACCTCGACATCGGCCGCGATCGTATCGTTGCCGTAAATTTCGGCGCCAATTTGCATCGGCGTTCTACTCGATGTAATGCCGTCACCCTGCGCATGCAATAAATGCCCGCAGTAGCATAAACGTGTCACCCTTTGCTTGCGTTCAGAATCGGCCAGCAAGTGGGCATCGATACGCGCCACTTGCGGCGTCATGTCAGAACGCACGCCCATTTGTTTGCCAGATAGCTGATCGACTAGCGCAAAGGTTTTGAGATCCAGTGAATGCGCCGTGCCAGTAAGCAACGAGTCGATATATTCGATCATCGCCGGCATGACCAGGTCGTAACCCCAGGTCGAGTAGGTTTGCAGAATTTTACGGCGCAGATTCTCGACAGCCTGGGCATCGGGTGGCAGCGTTTCCTGCACACCATCCGGTAATACCCAGCGATTTTTAGACAGACTATTCATTCGGTTTTATCGAACCAGAAACAACGAGATGACACCGACTAGCATCAGCCCCAAGCCCACATACCGTAACGAACTATTCGGCATCGCCAGTAACTGCTGCATCGTATTCTTATAGCCTTGCGGACTGACGAAAGGAATTATCCCTTCGACTATCATCACCAGTGCTAACGCGGTTAGCAAATCATTCCAGTCCACTGTTGTTTCTCACAAAAAAACGGGCGTGAGAAACTCTCGCCCGTTTGATCAAATAACATTCTCAGAATTTCGCCTAGCGTGACCCAGAGTCTTTGAAAAACTTAAAGAAGTCAGAATCCGGGCTCAATACAATTATATCACCGGCATTACCAAAACTCGTTTCATATGCTTTCAAACTACGATAAAAAGAGTAAAACTCCTTATCCTGGTTGAATGAATCGGCATAGGTTTTCGCTGATAACGCATCGCCCTCACCTCGTATTTCCTCAGACTTGCGATAAGCTTCGGCAAGAATTTCTTCACGCTGACGATCGGCATTGGCTCGTATCTGTTTAGCCTGCTCCTCACCTCGTGAGCGAAACTCTCTGGCTACGGTTTGACGTTCGGTTGCCATACGCCGATATACCGTATTACTCACCTCTTCCGGTAATTCGACTTTTTTGATCCGAACATCGATCAGCTCGATTCCCAGATCCCTTATTTTAACACCGGCGTTATCGGTCACTTGCTGCATTATTGTAGCTCGTTCTCCGGAGATAACTTCGCGCATTGTTTTTGAAGCGAACTGTCCCTTGAGCTCATTGTTGATGATTGATGCCATGCGTGCAATCGCCTGACGTTCGTCACCAGCCGTCGCGGTGTAAAAGGTTTTAGGATCGGATATTTTCCACTTAACAAACGAATTAACGATGACGTTTTTCTTTTCCGCCGTGAGAAATCGCTCCGATGGCGTATCCATAGTCAATATCCGACTATCGAATTTTCGTACGTTATTGATGAAAGGAATCTGAAAATAAATACCCGGCTCATATTCGGATTCGACAATTTCACCCAGCTTGAACTTGATCGCCAGCTCTCGCTCATGAACGATAAAGGTCGACATAGAGACTACTGCGCCTGCCAGGATGAGTACTACAAAACTAAATCTTAAACTGTTCATTGACGCGTCTCCCGGCTTCTGGAGCGATTGACATTATTGTTGAACTCATCGGTTAGTGATCCACCATCGGTAGTACTTCCCGGCATACGCTGCGCGGGTGAGGTATTCATACCACCGCTTCCCGAAAGCAACTGATCGAGCGGCAGAAACATCAAATTGTTACCGTTTTCGATATCAATCATCACCTTGGCAGAACGCGACAAAACACTCTCAATCGTGTCGATATATAAACGTTCGCGTGTTACTTCCGGCGCGAGTTGATATTGCGCCAGCAATAGATTGAAGCGGCTGGTTTCACCCTGAGCAGATTTCACCACCCGGGTTTTGTACGCTGCAGCCTGTTCAAGTAAGCCTTCTCCTTCACCACGAGCCTGTGGTACAACACCGTTACGATAGGCATTGGCTTCGTTGATGATACGCTGCTCGTCCTCTCGCGCCTTGATGGCATCGTTGAAAGCATCCTGTACTTCTTCTGGTGGTTGCGCTTCATCCATATTGACAGTCACCACATTAATTCCGGTGCCATAATTATCGAGTATCTGCTGCATAATCGACTTGGTTTCGCTACCAACAACAGCACGGCCTTCGGTAATGATCAAGTCCATATCATTGTTACCCACGACTTCGCGGATAGCAGTCTCGGAGGTTTGTTGTAAGGTCAAGTCTGGGTCGCGTACATTGAACGCGAAATCCTGAGCATCCTTAACGTTGTACTGAATCTCGATGCTCATCACGACTATATTTTCATCGCTAGTTAGCATTTTCGAATTGTTTCTGGAGGTACGGATGTCAGAAACATTGATCAGTTCGACATCTTCTATTGGATAGGGAAGATGCCAGTGTGGACCGGCCTGAGTAACATTAGTCTTGGCGCCAAAGCGCGTCTCGACACCACGCCAACCTTCGTCAACGATATAAATACCCGTCAATGCCCAGACGATTAACGCCGCAACGACTAGAAACCCGATGATTCCCGACAGGTTACCCGGCGTAGAAGGCGTGCCTGAGCTACCGCCCTTGCCACCACCGCCAAGCACACCGCCAAATTTATTCTTTAAAGTATTAAACAATTCATCCAGGTCAGG
>JAUVCH010000107.1 GCA_030595795.1 Gammaproteobacteria bacterium | reverse complement strand
ACTCCAGTCGCGCGTTGGTTCGCAAAATACCAGTCCGTAGAAACGGTGATTTCCGACATTGTCGCGTCACTCAAAGATGGTCAAAGTCAATTGGAAAACGATAATATGATTTTATCTGATGAACAAATTGCGATGCGCAATTTGACTTTTCAGTTACAGGATTTTGTAAAACTTGGACAGATTATCGATAATAAGCTGGATACTAAATTACAGGCATTAACGCCTGAGGATGACAGGCGATCATTCCTTGAGCAGGAAATTCAATTTCCACTTCGTCAACGAATTATCGATTTACAACAGCAATTGGCGGTGAATCAACAAGGTGTATTAACCACAGAAGTCATCATTCGTAACAACCGAGAGCTAATACGCGGCGTTAGTCGCTCGGTCAATGTTACCGTAACAGCGCTGAGCGTCGCCGCAACACTGGCTATCGCATTACAGACACAAAAAAAGATTTTACGTGGTGTACAGGCGGTTAACAAAACCACCGAAGATTTAATTTCGCAGACTGCACAGCAGGTTAAAACTCAGGGTGTGGAAATTCAGAAACAGGCTTCAAGTGCGCAGTTGGACGTAAATAAACTAAAACAGGCCTTTTCGGATATTAATGACGCACTTGAAGACATTTCCAGTTTCCGTCGCGACGCATTGCCTAAAATGGCTTCAACTATCCTGGAAATGGATGATCTCAGCAGCCAGATGGAAAAAAGTATTGTTAATATGGAGCAGGGGAATGACCAAAATTTGCTTGTCATTGATCTTGACCAGGCAACTTGATTTTCTGAACAGAATTACGAGCTGAATTTCGGAGTGCTGTGGTAACTGTAGCCTCAGAAGTCGGCACAGGCATTTAATGCTTACATTCGCCTTTAGACCCTTTTGCACAGACAGAGCCATCAATCCAGATCGCGCCTTCAAAATAACTACCACTTAGATCCGCACCTTCCAGGTTGGCGCCCCTCAGATTAGCTTTCCAGAAATTGATCTTATTCAGGTTCGCATTTTTAAAATTGGCACCTCTTAGATCGGCATGACGAAGTTTGGCACGCCTTAAATCCGAATTTTCGAAATTTGCTCCGGTTAATGTCGCGCCGGAAAACACAGCTTTATGCAGTTGTTGATCGTTCAGCTGAACGCCTGGCATATTGGCATTCTCAAACGTCCTTACCTCGATTTTGGTATCACCAAATTGTATATTTTCGAGGTTAGCACCTTTAAAACTCGCTCTGAGTACTCCGGACTGCGAGAAATCCGCACCGATAAGATTTGCATCATCGAAACGGGCGTTGGTTACAACGGAGAATCGGGTGTTTTGCAAATCGACGGCTTCAAAGGCAGCTTTAGTTAGATTTGTCGAGGTGAAATTCTGGTTTTTTAACTGGGTACCGCGAAAATCGCACCGGCTAGCATCGAC
Source organism: Gammaproteobacteria bacterium (assembly GCA_030595795.1). GTDB lineage: Bacteria > Pseudomonadota > Gammaproteobacteria. The sequence goes on along the minus strand of JAUVCH010000107.1, from coordinate 12,130 downwards.
GTTGGTAAAGGTTGTATCTTGTAGGTTGGCATTCTCAAACGTGGCTCTGGAAAGAACGGAATCGCGCAATTCAGACCCTTTTAAATTCGCGTTTATAAAGCTGGGAGCCCCATTCCTGTCACGATAAATGGAGTAGTCAATTCTGATATTCGACAATCTGGTACTGGACAGATTGCTACCTGTAAATTGGGTGCTGGTAAGATTCGTATTTTCGAAATTGCTACCCGATAAATCGGCCTTATCGAAGTGGCCATCGGTTAGATCAGCATGCCTGAATTCCGTATTTCGCATCTGCGCTGAATCAAAAGATACTCCTTTTAACGACACACCGCTAAGGTCAGCCTCGCTAAATTCGACTGCTTCGAATTGCGCGGGCCCTAACCCTATTTTAACCCCATCCTTACTAAGATAGGGGTAATCATCGACGTAATACGTCCCATAGCGATCTTTTTTATAGGCGACCTTGTAGTTTTCTACCAGTACATTCATTACAACGAAATCACGATAACGCCCTAATTGCAGTATGGCGTCTCGCATACTGCTTTTATTAAATTTGGCGGCCATAAAATTACTCGAGATCAAAAATGTCCGATTAAGATCAACTTGATCCAGGCTCGCATGGGTAAAATCAGCTCCGAGTAACACAGACCGATTAAAGCTGACCCGCCGCAATCGGCTAGCGCTAAATTTTATCGAAGGCAATTCCAGTTGGCTAAAATCCGTATTGTCGATGGCCGCACCGCTGAAATCGGCAGAATACAGTTTGACTCGATCAAACCGAGCATAGCTAATCGTGGTTTCCTGAAAATTGCTGCTTACGAGTTTAGCATCAATAAAATTGGTCTCATTCAACACGGCGCCACTTAAATTTGCATTGCTAAGATCTGCACCACGGAAGCTAACACCGCTTAAATCGATACCGATGAGCCGTACATTTTTTAAATCGCATTGTTCACACTCGGCATTTTTGGTGAGATACAGTAATCCTTCATGCTCCCCATAGTTTATGCCTTCAATTTTATCGGAACTGATCACCAAATTCAGATGCTTTATCTGCTTTATCGTCGAAGCTACCGCGTCTGTAACATCCCCAAGCTTTAAATCCAGGAATTCCCAGGCAAATAAAATGCATACCCAGCCAATCACAATTGGCACGAAGAAAACTTCGAGTTTCTCACGTATGTTAAATTTCATCGAAAATTGGACCATCGGTTATTTTTAAGTTTAGACCACCCATTCCTGAAAATTCACCTTGATAATTAATACGATTTTACGTTTTTAATATCCACTCTTTTGAGGTAAGCCCCATAATCAGGCGAGGCGATATCAAACATAATACTACCAATACGATACCGCAATCCATAATCTGCCGGCCTTTTATTCCCATAAGCTGCAAAAACCTAGCCCGCGGATTATTAATCACCGGGCCCACTCCAGGGCTCGTCACCCAGTAGATAACGCGGGCCGGCGCCGAGACCTGCAGCGCCATCGTCAGAATTGTAAAGTGTGCATCGTTTCAGCGACAGGCAGCCGCAGCCGATACAGCCACTGAGTTTATCTCGGAGATTTTGCAGGTCGGTAATTCGTTGATCGAGTTGCTTGCCCCAGCTAGTCGAAAGTTTTTCCCAATCTCTTTTAGTAGGCGTACGTTGATCGGGCAAGGTATCGAGCGCCGCGGCAATTTCCCTGAGACTAAAGCCCAGAGTTTGCGCGACTCGAATAATAGATATCCTGCGCAACATGGCACGGTGATAACGCCGATGGTTACCCGATACCCGAATCGAATGAATTAGACCGCGGGTTTCGTAAAACCGTAGGGTCGATGTTGCGACGCCGCTGCGCTTTGCAGCATCGCCAATCGCCAGATAGTCTTCAGGTTTTTTCATAACAATATTCTAGGTGGTTAATAGACGCTTGACTTAAAGTTAACTTTAACTTCTATACTATTGTCAAATTATCTCTGCAAAAGGGAATTATCATGACTGAAATGAAAAACTGGCGTATGGCCCTACCCGTCGCTGACCTCGAAAGCCAATCAGTGAAGATGCTACGTATAGCAGGCAAGCAAATAGCATTCTTCTCTACGTCTGAAGGCATCAAGGCCTGCGACAATCGTTGTCCACACGAAGGTTATCCTCTGTCCGAAGGCAGCTTATCGCCAGACTGTATCCTGACCTGCAACTGGCACAACTGGAAGTTCAATCTCGACAATGGCGAGAATCTCTACGGCGGGGATAGTTTACGCACCTATCCGATAGAAATACGTGAGGATGAAATTTGGGTGGATATCACCGAGCTGCCTTATCAACAGCGTTATTCTGCCATTACCAACAACCTTCACGATGCCTTTAAGGATTACAGCTATGATCGCATCGCCCGAGAAATCGCGCGTCTGATTCGCCTCGGTGCAGACCCCTTCGACGTGCTACGCCTGTCGATAGAATGGTCCTGGCAAAAGATGGAATTTGGCTGGACTCACGCCTACGCTGGCATGGCCCACTGGCTCAGCCTCTATGACGAGAACGAGGGCGACGATGAGTTGCAACTGGTCTGTTTGGTCGAAAGCGTTGCGCATGTGGCATTCGATGTATTACGCGAGCAGGACTATGCGTTTACCACGGATGCCACGACATTTGATCAGTCGGCGTTTCTGGCTGATATTGAATACGAAAACCAGGATGCCGCGATCGCCGCAATTAGAGGTGGAATTCGTGACGGTCTAAAATTTGACGATTTCGAACCCGCACTCACGCAGGCTGCCCTGGCGCATTATAACGACTTTGGGCATACACTAATTTATGTGACCAAGGCCGGGGTTTTGATAGAACGACTAGGCGAATCCATCATGGAACCATTACTTTTATCGTTGGTACGCGAATGCATTTATTCCAGTCGCGAAGATAAGATTCCAGAATTTCGCGCCTACGCTGACCAGCTTCGAAACTGGGGTCGTGATAACGGAAAGAAACCAGATGCGAGGCAATGGCGTCAAAAAAGTATAAACCGATCCATGCAAGCCGCGGTTGCCTGTAGCGATAGCCCGCCCGAAACCATTTACCAGGAGCTGCTTTTAGCAAATGCCGTCAACCTGTTGAGTTTTGATATCTCACAACAGGAAAAAGTACAGGTCAGCGTGTCGGGAAATGTCGGCTGGCTCGATTGTACACACGGCCTTACGTTTGCTAATGCGGTCAGAAAACAATGCTCTAAATACCCCGAACTATGGCCACAGGGCTTGCTGCAAATGGCCTGCTTTAACGGTCGAAATGCTGGCTTTACTAATGATGAAACTGATCTGGATCGGTGGAAAACCGGTGATCTCGATACACAGATGAATCATTTAGTGGAACGTGTCCTGGATCATGGCCAGGGTGAACATATCGTATCGGTTCACCTGTTAAAAACAGCTCTGGCAGTCAGGGAAGAGATATCGCGACTTGGCGAATCGGATGCAGAAATCCTGGTGGCCGCTGTGACTCGATTCTTCGACTCGCCAATCAAGCGTCGGCAGTCCAGACGTACAGCTCATCAGTCGTTGCAGTTTGTCTCAAAGGAGTGATATAAACCCCCTACAATCGGCTCATAGCCAGCAACCACAGAGATATCAACTGATGAGCATTCTTTTATATTCCATATATGACCTCGGGGAAGAATGGCAGCAACGCTGGTCAGAAGTCGGCGCTGGCACCAATCTTTGTGTCTGGCCCGAGCACGGCACTAAAGACGAAGTAGAGTTGATTGCCATCGACACCGTTCCGCCCGAAGGGCTGCTGGAGAGTTTTCCGAATCTGAAGGCGGTTCAATTTCTCGGGCATGGCGTCAACGATGTACTCGATCGGATTAAACTGACCGGAGACATCAAGGTCGCCCGACTCGCCGACCCTGGCATCATCGAAGGCATGAACGAATATGTATTACATCAAATATTCGAATACCGCTGGCATATGGCGATTTATCGGCAACAACAGCAGGAGGCCGACTGGACCAACCATGCCGTTCCAGTCGCAGCTGATGTTCATATCGGTATACTCGGATTAGGTTCGATTGGTACCCGGATCGCCGAGCAACTCGTCTCGCTAGGCTACCAGGTCAGCGGCTGGTCGCGTAGCGAACATAGTATCGATGGGGTCGACTGTCGTTCTGGCGATGAGTCACTCGATCCATTACTCGGCGAACTCGACATTGTAGTTGGTGTGCTACCCGAAACCTCAACCACACGAGGCCTGGCCAATGCATCACGTTTCAGCGCAATGAAAGCAGGTGCTTATTTCATCAACGTCGGACGCGGCTCACTGGTGGATGAAGCTGCTTTAATCGAAGCACTCGATAACGGACATTTGTCAGGCGCCACACTCGATGTATTTTCAACCGAGCCCCTGGCTGCCGATCATCCGTTGTGGCGTCATCCGAAAGTCACCATGACGCCGCATATTGCTGGCGGACGGCCGACTACCGCCATCGAAGCGACCGTTGAAAACTATCATCGAGTGAAATCGGGTAAACCCTTACTCAATCCAGCGACGACATAATTGACACGAGACTGGTCACCAACAGGTGATTCAAGATGCCAGCCTCATCGGTTGGCTAGCCCTCAGCTATACCGCAATCATGAGTTCGGTACTGGCGCACTCTGGCCTGTATTATTTACTGCAACGCTATCCGGTGGTCTGGTAAGCCCGTTTACTTTGCTCTCGCCTATTTTTGCGGTTATTGGTGGTGTATTGATATTGGATGATCAATTGACTGTTGCTTTGATTACTGGAGGGGTTTTGATTTTGGCTGGGGTTGGGTGGATTAATTATCGGGGTGGTGGGGTTTAGGGGTTTGTTTGAAAATAACTAATATCAATTACACTGACACTTCTGATTGTGCCATTTGTCTCTTCAGCGCATAGCCGAGAAAAACATTTATTCTGACTCACTAACCCGTATCAATAAATACATCTGTGAAAGTGGCATCTGCTCCAGGAAGGCAGCAGATATCCATGTTAAACGGGGTGTTGTATTGATTGATGGCAAGCAGGCGATGCTGGGCGATAAGGTATCTTCCGGTGATAAAGTCACTGTAAATGGCCTGGCTATTGAACCACTAGCCACTGACAGAGTGATTTTCATAGCGTTGAATAAACCCGTTGGCGTTGTGTGTACAGCTGCAAGCACTGACAAACGAAATATAGTTGATTTTGTTGGCCACAGTTCCCGAATATTTCCTGTAGGGAGGCTAGACAAAGACTCCCAGGGATTGATATTTCTAACCAACAGGTGCGGTCTAGTAGACAAGATCCTGCAGGCTGGTAACCATCATGAAAAGGAATACCTGGTCACCGTGAACAAAGAAATAACCGATGAATTTATTGCCGGTATAAGCAGTGGAGTTCCCATGATCGGTATTGTCACGAAAGAATGTAAGGTCGTTAAAGAGTCTCAAACTGTCTTCAGAATTACCTTAGTTCAGGGACTTAACCGACAGATTCGTCGTATGTGTAAACACTATAACTATTCTGTGGAAAAGCTAGAGCGCGTTCGAATCATGCATATAAACCTGAACGGGCTATCAATGGGTCAGTGGCGAGAGTTGACTGAAGAAGAGCTATCGGTATTGTTTCAGTAAATTGTTGCTAGTTGATTACTGATGGAGCCCGATAGTCCCGCAACCCTCATTTCAGCGATAAGTTACCGTCATAACTAAAGCGCCTTGGATGCTGAGTCACCGGGTCAATAAACTGAAGCTGCTTCGCCAGTAACTGCAATGGTGCTGAATAGTTATCCGCTGATAGCGGCTGTAATTGCGGGTAGTATTTGTCATTCAGTATGGGCCAGCCCAGTGCCTGCATGTGAACGCGTAATTGATGGGTTTTCCCTGTAACAGGGTTTAATTCAAATAACGCCTTCTGATCAGATTGTTGCAAGCATCGAATCACAGAGTGGCTATTGGCTTCGCCCTCAGTCACACGCATGCGAAAGCGTGGTTCGGACTGCACGATACAATTTTTAATTTCCCACTTTTGACAGATAAGATTGTCACCGTCATTAATTTTGGCAATGGCCTGGTAGGTTTTGTGTACTTGTCGTGTTTCAAATAAGTGATGGTAACGATGGCGGGTGTCCGGGTTAACAGAGAATATGACCAGGCCGGCTGTCACTCTATCCAGGCGATGCAACGCCTGTAAGGTCTCAATACCTGTACTGCGTCGTAAACGATTTTGCAGACATTCATTCACATAAATACCGCCCGGGATAACTGCCAGGAAGTGAGGCTTATAGGCCACTAGAATATGCTCATCCTGAAATAGTATTGTTTCCTTAAAGGGGATACTGGGCTCGTTTTCGACTTCTCTGTAATAGTAGATCCGTAGCTGCGGCTGAAAGAGCGATTGTGTCGTTATCAGTGTGCCGTCGTCGCAATGCACCTTGCCATCGGCGATGCGCTGCCACCAAATCTGCGCATCAATATGAGGGAATTTAATGATCAGGTATTCCAGCACTGTGGCGACGCCGGGGTTAGTCTGCGGCAGGCTAAGTTTTGAGGGGTGGGTGGAGGTTTCCATTTGGTGGTTTGTAATTTTTTTACTATAGCATGGGTGGTTGGGGTGGGATTTTGGGCGGCGGAATCCGGTGACTTCCTCGTTGAGTTACATGGATGTGGATAATTTGGATTTACTACTCGAGCCATTCTGGCCATAGCTACCTCCGTGTAGCAAAGTAGGGAATTGTATTGGTTATCTGTTAATAAACTGTTCCGGAAATTCGGAAAATGGGGTTTGGTAATGGGTATACTGCCCACGAAATTCGCCCGCTTTATTCAGTAAAGGGGGCAGATTTAATTTAAACTTTTTCAGTTTAGTCAATCGCATATTTTTGCTCCATATTTTTGATTGTCAGTAACATTTCATCCACGGTTTCTTGTAATTCCCCACCCATTTTTATTATTTCATTTGGATATTCATCCTGCATCAAACTCATCAAGGCAAACCAAACAGGTTTTAAGCGGTCCTTTAGTTGGTATTCTTCTATTTCCAGAAATTTTTTAGCCTGAGAATACTGCCCTTTAGCCAGGAGCAATAAAAAATAAATGGTTAAGTCGTCGTCAGCATCAATAGCGGAATCAAATTGCAACCATTCGCTGAATACAAGGTAACTTGCATTAAATTCTTCCGTCCATAACAGTACGGCTGCATAGGTATGGGTGTTAGCAAATTCTTTACCTGTATCATAGCTTCGCTTTGCAAATTGTATTGCTTCTTCCAGTTTCTCTCCTTGATCAAAATAAAGCCAGGAAAGTAAATTATTTGCCTGGAAATCACCTCTTTCTAGCGATTTCAGGTAATACTGCTCGGCCTGCGCATAGTCTTTTTGATTTCCGTACATGGCCCCCAGATTGAACAGGGCGTCATTATTACCACTCTCCAGTGCTTTCAGGAAATACTGCTTGGCCTGTGTATAGTCTTCTTGTTCTAGGAATAAACTCCCCAGATTGAACAGGGCATCATTATCACCGCTCTCCAGCGCCTTCAGGTAATACTGCTTGGCCTGTGCATAGTCTTCTTGTTTTCGATACAAATTTCCTAGATTGATCAGGGCACCATTATCACCGCTCTCCAGTGCTTTCAGGTAATACTGCTCGGCCTGTGAATAGTCTACTTGTTCTCCGTACATGACCCCCAGATTGAACAGGGCATCATTATCACCGCTCTCCAGTGCCTCCAGGTAATACTGCTCGGCCTGTGCATAGTCTTCTTGTTCTCCGTACACGACCCCCAGATTGAACAGGGCGTCATTATCACCGCTCTCCAGTGCTTGCATGAAATACTGCTCGGCCTTTGCATAGTCTTCTTGTTCTCCGTATATGGCCCCCAGATTGATCAAGGCATCATTATCACCGCTCTCCAGTGCTTGCATGAAATACTGCTCGGCCTGTGCATAGTCTTCTTGTTTTCGATACAAATTCCCTAGATTGACCAGGGCATCATTATCACCGTTCTCTAGAGCCTTCAAGTAATACTGCTCAGCCCGCGCATAGTTTTTATTTGCACTATGTAAAAGACCTAATAAAAGGTAGAAGTCTGCGGTCCGACAGCTCTTTTTCTCAAGTAGGTCAATCGCTTTATCTATTAATCCTTGCTCAGCTAAATCTTTAACCTTGCCTAATAACTCATTTTCGGATGAGGAAACAACTTTGGCTAAATCCGACCCTTCTTTTAGTAAAAACTCCCTAACCTTTTCTTTCATCGTATATTCTGTTTTCGCAGACAATCCTGCATAACCTAGTGCTTCACACATGTGGTAAGCGTAATTGGTTTTTACCTTTCCGTCAGTTACTGCTTGCAAGAATTGTTGGGCGCGTTGCTCAAGCTCATCGGGGGAGCACCACGACTCTAAAAAACGCACCAGCCATTCGACTTTCTGGCGGTCTTTTTTTCGGCCAAATCGCATTAGGTACCAGATGTTAAAAAAGCGCTCTTCCAGTTTATAAATTTTATTTTTACCAATTGAAATGGAGTCAACAATGCCGTATTTGTTTTCCAGCTGCTTTAACTGGGCCGAAACTTCTTTGCTCTGTAGTCGTGTTCTGGCAGAAATTTCTTTTGTACCCAGACCATCCCAGTTCATTGCAATTGCGTGCGTTATATCCTGAAGCGTGGCAGGCAAGTCATCCATTCGGTGTTTGTATAGCGGAGTTGCTTCATCGAGTACTTTTAGCAAGTCTTCAAATGCATCACCTTGGTCATCGACGAAAATGTCAAACAACATCACAATGGTGCGGGGTACCCCGCCCGTTAAGCGCCTGAGTGTTTCCACGCGCTCTGGCGACTTAGTGATGATCTGGTTTATTTTTTTTCGTTGAGCTTCATCGCCAATAACTCTTAAGAAACGAATACACTCATCCTGACCCAAACCTTGCAGTCGAACTACCTGAAAAAATTCGTAAAAAGGTTTTCCATAGTCGTAATGCTGCTCGATCATTTTTGTCGAGCCGCCAATTATGCGAAAGGTAGAAGAGGAGATTAAAATTTCACGTAGTTGGTGCTGCTCTTTTTCTTTAAACTTGCCGAGTAGTTCATCGATATTATCGATCAATAGCAGCAATTTTTTATTCTTAGATTTAACGTATTGTTCTAGATAGGAAAAGCACAGAAGGCCGTAATTTTCATCTCCAAAGTGCTCCTCCATCTTATCCAAAATATCTCCGAATTCTTCTGAGTGAAGGCTTTGTAAATAATCCGCTACCTCTTCCCATAGTCGACACAAAGAACGTATCTGGTATTGCTCTTCGGTAAATTTCACTGCAATCAAAAACCGAGATAATTCCTCATCTTGCTCGACGGCAATCATTATTCTTCTGAGCAGGGTTGTTTTCCCTTGACCTCTCTGCCCAACTACAATGAAATGCTGCTGCGGTTTCCGATAATCAGTCTTTGTTAATGCCTCATAAAGGTCGTTAAACTCATCGGTACGAACAACGAACCGATCGAGGAACTCCTCTTCATCGATTTCATCAGGTGTGTACTTGTGTCTGGAGAAATTAGTTGGCGACATTTCTTAACCACCACATTCTTAAAAGGGGTGAGTTAAAGCGATAGATTTTTGGTTGATCATTGTTATTGATGTAGCCATCGTAAACCAGTGACCGAATTACCGCTTTCGCATCTTCTTCATCCATGTTGTTTTTCGATGCCAGGTTAACGATATGCTTGTACTCTACCGCTTGTTCTTCAGATATCTTATTCAGCACCATTTTGGCGAAAATAAATTCTTCGTTTTTAAATGATGTCTTTATCTTGCTTAACCAGCTTTCAAAATATTGTTTATGCTCCAGGGCTTCGTCAAAAGCCCTGTCAATGGCTGATGATTGAATGTTTTGATTATTTCTTTGTAGCTTTACAACTTCCTGCACAATCAATTGAATGTGAAATGGAATAAGCCATTCAATCATATTCAACAGGTATTCAATATTCTTCTGAGAGATTTTCTTTAGATTGGCTTTGAAAAGCTCGTGGACAAACTTCTTTGCATCGTCTTTTTCAAGTGGTTTAACCTTGATACTGTTCAAATCATTTATGTGCCGGGATGCGTCGATTTTCGCGACAACACTTTCTAATCCAATCGAGCCTGCATAAACAAAGGTGACTTTTTCGCAGAATTTCCTGTCTTGCCGAAGCTCTCGATGGTTCTTCAACAGGTTGACTGCTTTTTTTTCATCTTCGAATTTGATGATGTTTTCGATAGTTTGAGCAAACTCATCGATCATAATTAACAGCTTTTTATCGCTGTCCAGATCTTTTATAAGTTGCTTAAACGCATCAATAAAGCCCAACTCGGCTCCATCACCAAATTCAACTCCCTTGGATGAAATCTTCTTTATTTTGATGCCTTTCAGTTTTTTCCAAAACAAGTAGGCCTGTGCTTTCAATCCATTAACAAATTCCTCTTCAACAAGCGCATGAAATAGCTTTTGCCAAAATTCCTGCTGGCTGTCTGCGGATTCTGTATTGACGTATATCGGGATGTAGCCTTCCTTAGGCTCGTCTACAACCTTGTACATTATCGAGGTTTTTCCAACTCGCCTCGGGGCTGAAATGAGAATATGGCTACCACTTTCTATCGCCTTCCATATATCCTCCATCTCGTCCTTCCTGTCCCAGAAATCCTCCCCTCGAGCCACCTGGCCCACTATCGTTTGCATAAAACACCTTTAGCAAGAATAATTTTGTCAAAGTATATAGGCAAAATATTATTTGTCTATAGCGTTGGCAAAATTTAATTTGCCACCTCTTCGCAATTTCCTAAACCGAGTCGAACCCAAGCAACCAATCGATTCCACTCACAAATCATCCCAAAAAAGCCCATTATCCAGGCCCCACTCACTATTTCTTCCGCCGCGAAGGCCCCGGTGTTTCGGACGAGGCCGACCAGATATTGATATTGGCGTCTTTCGCATGGCGGTCTATTTCAGTCAATTCTGTCTCGGAAAATTCCCGGTTGTCGAGCGCGCCTACACTGTCCTCTAGCTGTTCTACTGAACTTGCACCAATTAATGCGGTAGTCACTCGCGGGTCACGTAGCACCCAGGCAATCGCCATTTGTGCCAGCGTCTGACTGCGCCCCTTCGCAATTTCATTTAATGCTCGAATATTAGCCAGTGATTCTTCATTCAGAAAACTCGGGTTAAGCGATTTATCCTGCGCAGCACGGCTATTATCTGGCACGCCTTGCAGATATTTATTGCTTAACATGCCCTGCGCTAGGGCAGAAAAAACGATTGACCCGATACCGTTATCTTCCAGCGTCTCCAGCAAGCCGTCGTCTTCTATCCAGCGGTTTATCATCGAGTAACTGGGCTGGTGAATCAGGCAGGGCGTGCCTAGCTGCTTTAAAATCTCCATGGCTTCCTTCGTCCGCTTCGAATTGTAAGATGAAATGCCCGCATACAAGGCACGCCCGGAGCGCACGATACGATCCAGCGCCATCATGGTTTCTTCGAGTGGTGTCTCGGGGTCATACCGATGCGAATAAAAAATATCCACATAGTCGAGACCCATGCGTTTCAGGCTTTGATCACAACTGGCGATCAGGTATTTGCGACTACCCCATTCGCCATAGGGTCCAGGCCACATATTGTATCCGGCTTTCGATGAGATGATCAGCTCGTCACGATAAGGCGCGAATTCCTTTGCCAATATCTGGCCGAATGCTTCTTCCGCAGTTCCGGCAGGAGGGCCATAGTTATTGGCCAGGTCAAAATGCGTAATCCCAAGATCGAAGGCGCGGCGGCACAGGGCCTGTTTGCTGCGGTGGGTAAAATTATCGCCAAAGTTATGCCACAGGCCGAGAGAAATTGCGGGCAATTTCAACCCTGATCGACCACATCTGTGATAGGTCATTGAATCGTATCGATTACTACTCGCACTCCACATATAATCTCTTCCTGTTTTTGGTATATTTTATCGTCAAACCCATAGGGCCGGGCATTTAATTTATGATCAAGCTATTCCGCAAACATGCGTCTGGTTACGCTACACTAACCTGACCTGTAGGAGACAAACAGATTAACCATGACCAGCGATAACGAAACAGACCTCTGCGAGGATGAAGCGCTAGAAAGGCTCATCTTGCAGGAAAGCATCGTCAGT
>JAUVCH010000010.1 GCA_030595795.1 Gammaproteobacteria bacterium | reverse complement strand
ACTACACCGACAAACATATTGTGTAAAAAGCTCGAGAGCAGCTTCGTCGGTCCAATTATCGACATCTTCAATTAACTCGTCGAGCCTGGCATTCAGTTCGGTATCGACACCCGAAATATAGTAGTAAATTAGTGCATAGTTTGTAGGAGTGAAAGGCAGTTTTAACTGACTGAGTTTAGCGAGACTCAGCCTGAAGTGCTCAGCAATTAAATCAATTGAGTTTTCGATAGACTCGGAATCTGACATATCAAATTAGTATCTCTAGTAATTGTAGCCCGACTATAACATCCCGATAAGATAACGCAGAATATTCTCTAGATTAGAAGGTACCCTAAGCCTGAGGCACCCGAACCCAGCCTTCCATCAGCACCCTCGCGCTACGGCTCATCACGACCCTATTGACAGTCCAGTCATTGCCATTCTGGCTCGCCTCGGCACCAACCTGTAAAGTACCCGAGGGATGTCCGAAACGTACGCTTTGCCGCTGAGCTCCACCCGCTGCGAGGTTCACTAAAGTACCTGGAATTACTGCGGCAGTTGCTATCGCCACCGCTGCGGTACCCATCATCGCGTGATGTAGCTTTCCCATCGACAGCGCACGAACATTCAGGTCGATGTCCGAGGCCGCAATTTGTTTACCGCTAGAAGCGACGTAATCCACGGGTTTGGCAACAAAGGCTACTTTGGGTGTGTGCTGGCGACTGGCAGCTTCTTCAATCGTATTAATCAACCCCATACGTAATGCGCCGTGTGCACGTATCGTTTCAAACAATGCGAGCGCCTTCTCGTCGCCGTTAATCGCTTCCTGTAGTTCGGTTCCGGTATAACCGATGTCTTCAGCATTGAGAAAAATGGTAGGGATACCGGCATTAATCATCGTCGCTTTGAAAGTGCCGACACCGGGTACTTCAAGGTTATCTACCAGGTCACCGGTTGGGAACATCGAACCTTCGCCATCTGCTGGATCGATAAATTCGATTTGCACCTCAGCAGCAGGGAAAGTGACGCCGTCGAGTTCGAAGTTTCCCGTTTCCTGCACCTGGCCGTCTGTCATCGGAACATTCGCGATGATGGTTTTCTGAATATTGGCCTGCCAGATACGGACTATAGCAACCCCATTGTCTGGAACCCTAGAGGTATCTACCAAACCATTACTGATCGCAAACGAGCCGACTGCTGCTGTCAAATTGCCACAGTTACCGCTCCAGTCAACGAAGGGTTTATCGATTGATACCTGCCCGAACAAATAGTCGACATCGTGATCCGGTTGGCTGCTCTTCGACAGAATCACGGTCTTGCTAGTGCTTGAAGTAGCGCCACCCATGCCGTCGGTTTGTTTGCCGTATGGGTCGGGGCTTCCAATTACGCGTAATAATAATGCGTCGCGTGAAGCACCTGATATTTGCGCCGATTCGGGTAAATCCTCCAGCTTAAAAAATACGCCCTTGCTGGTGCCGCCACGGATATAAGTAGCAGGAATTTTTATTTGAGGTTGATGGATCATGTCAGTTAACTCACCGCTGCCGACTCAAGGAAATCCTGAGCAAAGCGTTGTAACACGCCACCAGCTTTGTAGACATGCACTTCTTCGGCGGTGTCGAGTCGACAGGTTACCGGTACTTCGACAGACACGCCGTTTTTACGATGAATGACCACCGTCAACTCGGCACCTGGCTTAAGTTCGCCGATCACCTCGTAGGTTTCTGTTCCATCAATCGCATAGGTATAGCGATTCTCACCCACCTTAAATTCCAGCGGCAGCACGCCCATACCGACTAGATTGGTGCGGTGGATACGCTCGAAGCCTTCGGCGACGATGGCTTCAACTCCAGCGAGTCGAACTCCTTTTGCGGCCCAGTCGCGTGACGAGCCCTGCCCGTAGTCGGTACCGGCGATGATGATTAATGGTTGCTTACGATCCATGTAAGCCTCGATAGCTTCCCACATGCGTGTGACCTTGCCTTCGGGTTCGATACGGGCCAGCGAACCCTGCTTAACCTCGCCGTTTTCCTGCACCATTTCGTTCATTAACTTCGGATTGGCAAAGGTGGCTCGTTGTGCGGTTAAGTGATCACCCCGATGCGTAGCGTAGGAATTAAAATCGACTTCGGGCAAACCCATTTTGGCGAGGTATTCCCCTGCTGCACTCGAGGCCAGGATCGCGTTAGAGGGCGATAGATGGTCGGTAGTGATGTTATCACCGAGTACCGCGAGCGGACGCATGCCCTTGAGTGTGCGTTCGCCTGCTAATGCGCCCTCCCAATAAGGCGGGCGACGAATATAGGTAGTTTGCGGACGCCAGTCATACAGCGGGCCCACCTGTTCGCCATCATCGACCGAAACTTCGAACATCGGGTTATAAATCTGTCGAAACTGCTCAGGTTTGACAAATTCGCTAACGATGGCATCGATCTCTTCGTCGCTCGGCCAGATATCTTTCAGTCTTACCAGGTTGCCATCCTGGTCGGTTCCGAGTACGTCTTTCTCGATATCGAAACGGATGGTACCGGCGATGGCGTAGGCGACCACTAGCGGTGGTGATGCCAGAAAAGCCTGCTTCGCGTAAGGGTGAATGCGGCCGTCAAAATTACGATTGCCAGATAATACCGCTGTGGCATAGAGGTCGCGGTCGATCACTTCTTTCTGGATCACAGGGTCGAGCGCGCCACTCATGCCGTTACAGGTAGTGCAGGCGAAACCGACGATGCCGAAGCCGAGTTGTTCGAGTTCGGCGAGCAGATTAGATTCTTCTAGATACAGTTGGGCTACTTTGGAGCCGGGGGCGAAGGATGTTTTCACCCAGGGTTTACGTTTTAAACCCAGTTCGTTGGCCTTACGGGCTACCAGTGCGGCAGCAATGACATTACGCGGGTTACTGGTATTAGTGCAGCTAGTGATCGCAGCAATAATCACCGCGCCATCCGGCATCAAGCCGTTTTCGTTTTCGACCGTACCGGAGATACCGTGTTCCGCCAGTTCCGATGTCGGCACGCGACGATGCGGGTTGGAAGGACCGGCAATATTACGCACCACGCTTGAGAGATCAAATGTAAGAACTCGCTCGTACTCGGTGTCTTTGAGACTATCCGCCCAAAGACCAGTTTCTCGTGCGTAAGTTTCGACCAGTTTGACCTGTTCGGCATCTCGTCCGGTTAACTTGAGATAATCGATGGTTTGCTCATCGATATAGAATAGTCCGGCCGAGGCACCGAATTCGGGCGTCATGTTAGAAATGGTAGCGCGATCACCGATAGTCAGGTTAGCCGCACCTTCGCCAAAAAATTCGAGGTAAGCCGATACTACTTTTTCATTACGCAGAAATTCCGTAATAGCCAACACGATGTCGGTCGCAGTAATACCAGGCTGGCGCTTGCCAGTGAGTTCCACGCCGATAATATCGGGCAAACGCATATAAGAAGCCCGACCGAGCATCACATTTTCGGCTTCCAGACCACCCACGCCGATGGCAATGACACCCAGTGCATCGACATGCGGGGTATGGCTATCGGTACCAACCAGCGTATCGGGGAAAGCTACGCCATCGAGTGCGTGTACCACGGGTGACATTTTCTCCAGATTGATCTGGTGCATGATGCCGTTGCCGGGTTGGATCACGTCAACATTCTTGAAGGCCTTTTTTGTCCAGTTAATGAAATGGAAACGATCTTCGTTACGACGGTCTTCGATGGCACGGTTCTTTGCAAACGCATCTTTGTCAAAACCAGCGTGCTCAACTGCTAGCGAGTGATCGACAATCAACTGCGTCGGCACCACCGGGTTAACTTGCGAAGGATCACCACCCTGTTCGGCAATCGCATCTCGCAGACCAGCGAGATCCACTAGCGCAGTTTGGCCGAGGATGTCATGACAAACCACGCGCGCCGGATACCAGGGAAAGTCCAGTTCCTGTTTGCGCTCGATAATTTGCTTGAGCGAGTCCGTCAGCATTGCCGGGTCGCACCGGCGCACCAGGTTTTCGGCGTGTACGCGCGAGGTGTAGGGCAATTTGTCATAAGCACCCTTCTGGATGGCCTCGACAGCTGCCCGAGCGTCGAAGTATTCGAGTTCGGTGCCCGACAGAGGCTTGCGATATGTGGTATTCATATGAATATTAACGTTCGCTAATCGGTACAAATTCCAGATTCTCAGGCCCGGTGTAATTGGCCGAAGGCCGAATAATCTTGCCATCCTGACGTTGTTCGACGACATGAGCACCCCAGCCGGATGTTCGTGCTATAACAAATAACGGAGTAAACATATCGGTGGGTACGCCCATCTGGTTATAGGAAACCGCAGAAAACCAGTCCAGGTTCGGGAACATATTTTTCAAATCCCACATCACGCTTTCGAGACGATCGGCAACATCGTACATTAATGAATCGCTATTTTCGTCTGACAGGCTTTTGGCGACACGCTTGATGACTTCGTTGCGCGGATCGCTGACGGTGTATACCGGATGGCCGAAACCGATCACGATTTCCTTGTTGGCAACCCGCTCACGTATGTCGGCTTCTGCTTCGTCAGCCGAGCTATAACGCGACTGGATTTCAAACGCGACTTCGTTGGCACCACCGTGCTTGGGTCCGCGCAGCGCACCAATCGCTCCAGTTAGGGCGGAGTACATGTCAGCACCGGTACCGGCAATAACGCGGCCAGCAAAGGTAGACGCATTGAATTCGTGCTCGGCGTATAAAATTAACGAGACATGCATGGCCTTGACCCAGGATTCGGGCGCCGGTTTGCCGTGTAACAAATGCAGGAAGTGTCCGCCGATTGAATCGTCATCGGTAACCAGCTCAATACGCTTACCGCTCTGGCTGAAGTGATACCAGTAAACCAGCATGGATCCGAAACAGGCCATTAAGCGATCAATAATATCGCGGGCGCCTTCGACATTATGATCGGCATCTTCCGGCGACTGGCAGCCGAACGCTGAACAGCCGGTACGCATCACGTCCATCGGATGCGTGCTCGCCGGTAATTGCTCGAGTACGGTTTTAACCGCCTGCGGTAAATCACGCATAGCTTTCAATTTGGCCTTATAAGCATCGAGTTCAGCCTGATTGGGCAATTTCTCGTGCACGATTAAATAGGCAACTTCTTCGAATTCGCAGGTTTCGGCGATATCGAGAATATCGTAGCCACGATAATGCAGGTCGTTGCCGGTACGACCGACGGTGCAGATGGCGGTATTACCCGCAGCAGTACCCGACAGGGCGACGGACTTCTTTGGTTTGAACGCTTTTGCTTCGCTCATGATTTTTCCTCACACATAATTAATCTAAAAAAAGTTGATCTAAAGTCTGTTCGTATTGGTGATAATCGAGAAAGTCGTACAGCTCCATGCGCGTTTGCATGGTATCGACGACGTTTTTTTGGGTACCATCGGCGAGAATATGTTGATAAACATTCAGGGCCGCCTGGCTCGCCGCACGAAATGCGCTCAGCGGATAAAGCGACAGTTTGACGCCGACTGAGGCCAGTTGCTCGTTGGTAAATAATGGTGTTGCGCCAAATTCGGTGATATTCGCCAGTACCGGCACACCAACCGCATCGACAAACTGCTGGTACTGGTCGAGTTCAACCATGGCTTCGGGAAAGATCATATCAGCGCCCGCTTCGACACAGGCCTGGCCGCGGTCGATGGCCGATTGCATGCCTTCGACTGCTAGTGCGTCGGTACGCGCCATGATGACAAAACTGTCGTCGCTGCGGCCGTCGACTGCTGCCTTAACTCGGTCCACCATTTCGCCCTGACTGACGATGGCCTTGTTGGGACGATGGCCGCAACGTTTTTGCATGACCTGGTCTTCGATATGTATGCCGGCGACATTGCTACGGATCATTTCGCGAATACAGCGGCTGATATTAAAAGCTCCGCCCCAGCCGGTATCGATATCGACCAGCAATGGTAATGAGCTAGCATCGGTAATGCGCCGCACGTCTTCGAGTACATCGTGCAAAGTCGAGATACCCAGATCGGGTGTACCCAGCGAACAGGCCGCCACACCACCACCCGATAAATAAAGTGCTTTATGACCACATTTCTCGGCCATGATAGCGTTGTATGCATTGACTGCACCGACGACCTGTAGCGGATTGTTATCTTCGACAGCCTGCCGAAATTTTTGTCCGGGTGAAAGTTGATTACTCATGGTTTTCCTCGAGAATAGATTTAACAGTTTTCCACGCACCGCTAATATGGCGGCGCATGAGCAATTCGGCCAGTTCTTCATCGCGTTGTTCGATAGCTGACGTTATCTGGCGGTGCTGGGCAAGCGCGGCGGCAGGGCGAGACGGCATTCGTCCCGACTGATGGCGGCCCATGCGGATGAGCTGGTATAACTCGCCATTTAGATTTTCCAGTATCCACTCATTTTGACTAGCGGCAGCTATACGGAAATGGAAATCGATATCACCTTCGCGCTGGAAGTAAACTTTTCCTTCAGCATCATTGATATTTTGCTCGTGCTGATCGAGTAACCGATGCAGCGATTTAATATCGTCATCGGGCATCAACCGCGCCGCTAGCCTGGCTGCCATGCCTTCCAGCGACTCGCGCGCGGTGTAAATGTCTTCCATCATTTTGATATTAAGCGCTACCACCCGTGACCCGGCATGTGGAACCCGAATAACCAGCTTGATTTGTTCGAGCCGATGAATCGCCTCGCGTAAAGGACCTCGACTAGTTCCGTATTTAAGCGCAAGATCGGATTCGACGATTTTTGAACCCTGCGCCAGCGTGCCATCGATGATATCGGCCTTAATACTCTCGTAGGTTCGACTGGCCAGAGTACTCGACTCGGACAACTGATCAGGCTGATTGAGCGGCTGTGGTTTTGTCATAGGATTGTTAACAATAACTGATATAATTTGCCAATATTGGTAGAAATATGCCTAATTTAATGATTATTGTCAACAATACAACGAGGCTCGGCAGAGAACTTTAGCAACGAGAACGCACTCAAACGAAGCTCTAGCGTCATTAACGTTTATTAATTGTGACGATAATATAATTTAATAGTGCTCGTGCCGGTTGGTTAACTACCCCTCGAATGGGATATATTGATGCAGTCCAGTTAAACTCGCTAGACAACTAGCTGGGGTTTAATCATAAATCACCCTGTAGATTTTCATTAATTCGAAGCCCTGAGTGAATCTATAGTTATACTAGCTCTGGAACTCAAGAGGAATATCAAATGACCACCGATACAGTGACAATTATCGACGATACGACAGGAAAGAAAGTTCAGTTACCGTTGTTAACACCCACCAGCGGACCCAAAACCATCGATATCAGCGCCCTTTATAAGGAGCTCGGTTATTTCACTTACGATCCTGGTTTTATGTCGACCGCCAGCTGCTCCAGTAAAATCACTTTCCTGGACGGCGATAAAGGTGTACTACAGTACCGAGGTTACCCAATCGAACAACTGGCAGAGCATAGCTCCTACCTCGAAGTTTGTTACCTGTTAATGAATGACAAGCTGCCTAGTAAAACCGAGCTAGCCGAGTTCGAAAATACAATTACCAACCACACCATGCTGCACGAAGCACTTAAGCGTTTCTTTAGCGGCTTCCGTCGAGACGCGCATCCGATGGCCATCATGGTGGGTGTGGTTGGTGCGCTAGCAGCTTTCTATCACGATCACATGGATATCCGTAATCCAGAGCACCGCATGATTACTGCACAGCGCCTGATCGCTAAGATGCCGACTATCGCTGCCTGGAGCTACCGTTACGCCACTGGCAAGCCTTTCATCTATCCAGATAATAACCTTGGCTATACCGAAAACTTCCTGCATATGATGTTCGCTATGCCTTCGGAAGAATACACGGCCAGCCCTCTACTCTCCAAGGCACTCGATTTAATTTTGATTTTGCATGCTGATCACGAGCAGAATGCTTCGACTTCAACCGTGCGACTGGCGGGTAGCTCAGATGCGAACCCGTTTGCTGCCGTGGCCGCCGGTATTGCAGCACTTTGGGGCCCCGCTCACGGTGGCGCCAACGAAGCAGTTATTCGAATGCTGATGGAAATTAATAATTCGGGTAAGCCATTGCAATCGTTTATTGATCGCGCAAAAGACAAAAGTGATAATTTCCGTCTAATGGGCTTCGGGCATCGTGTATACAAAAACTTTGACCCCCGGGCTACATTAATTCGAGAGATTTGCCACCAGTTACTCAACGATATGGAATCGACGGGTGAACAGAAGAAGCTGCTTGAAACCGCGATGGCACTGGAAAAAGTAGCGCTCGAAGACGATTATTTTGTACAGCGTAAACTTTATCCTAACGTTGACTTCTATTCAGGCATCATCTTCCTGGCAATGGGCATACCGATGAATATGTTTACCGTAATTTTCGCCATGGCACGGACAATTGGCTGGATCACACAGTGGAACGAAATGGTCTCCGAGCCAGGCTATAAGATCGGCAGGCCACGACAGTTATACACAGGCCCGATCGATCTGGAATATATTCCAGTTGATAAAAGATAATTAAGCCCCTACCTATAGGGTTCCTCAAATTAAATTGAGAGTCGAAGAAAAATGTTAAAGGCCTATCGAGAGCATATCGCGGAGCGAGAATTAGAAGGTATTCCGCCGAAGCCACTAGATGCACAGCAAGTAGCTGACCTGGTCGCCCTAATCAAGTCCCCTCCAGCGGGTGAAGAAGATTATCTACTCGAATTGCTAACCCAGCATGTCCCAGCCGGTGTTGACGAGGCGGCTTATGTGAAAGCCGGATTTCTGGCCGCAATAACGCGGG
The DNA here is from genome assembly GCA_030595795.1 of Gammaproteobacteria bacterium. Taxonomy (GTDB): domain Bacteria; phylum Pseudomonadota; class Gammaproteobacteria. Next base: position 56,016 of record JAUVCH010000010.1, on the reverse strand, counting down.
GTGAGGATAGCTCCCCGCTAATCGACAAGGTTAAAGCGGTTGAGATTCTTGGCACCATGCTAGGTGGATACAATATCCAGCCTTTAATTGCTTGTCTGGACGATGACGAAACTGCAACAGCTGCAGTCGAGGCACTGTCGCACACTCTACTGGTATTCGATGCCTTTCACGATGTCACCGATAAGGCCGATGCGGGCAATGCTTCTGCCAAAGCCGTCGTCGAATCCTGGGCGAATGCCGAGTGGTTTACCAGTAAGCCAGCGTTAGCCGAAAAAATCATCGTTACTGTATTTAAGGTACCCGGTGAGACTAATACCGATGATTTGTCACCGGCACAGGATGCCTGGTCGCGTCCGGATATCCCCTTACACGCCAACGCCTTGCTGAAGATGCCTCGCGAGGGTGTTGCAGAAAACCCGATTGAAACGATTCGTCAACTCAAAGAGAAAGGATTTCCGGTTGCCTATGTCGGTGATGTGGTCGGAACAGGCTCTTCGCGTAAATCAGCGACTAACTCGGTATTGTGGCACATGGGTCAGGACATCCCCTATATTCCAAACAAGCGAAATGGCGGATTCTGTTTTGGCAGCAAGATTGCACCAATATTTTTCAATACCATGGAAGACGCAGGTGCGCTGCCTATCGAAATGGACGTATCGAAAATGGAAACAGGCGACATCATCGATTTGTATCCATTGGCAGGCAAAGCCACCAAACACGATAGCGACGAAGTGCTAGCCACTTTTCAACTCGCCACCAATGTACTAAAAGATGAGGTACAGGCCGATGGTCGAATTCCGCTGATTATTGGTCGTGGTTTGACCGAAAGCGCGCGTAAATGCCTCGACTTGCCGACGTCTGACGTTTTCGAATTGCCGGAAGTACAGGAAGACAGCGATAAAGGTTTTACTCTGGCGCAAAAGATGGTTGGTAAGGCCTGCGGTGTTCCTGGTGTGCGCGTAGGCACCTACTGCGAGCCGAAAATGACCACGGTTGGTTCTCAGGATACTACCGGACCAATGACACGCGATGAACTCAAGGACCTCGCCTGTCTCGGATTTTCGGCTGACCTGGTAATGCAGTCTTTTTGTCATACCGCGCCTTACCCAAAACCGGTCGACGTGGAAACACACCATACGCTACCAGACTTCATGCAAAATCGCGGTGGCGTTTCGCTACGACCGGGTGATGGTGTTATCCACTCGTGGATGAATCGTATGTTGTTACCCGATACGGTTGGCACCGGTGGCGACTCGCATACCCGTTTCCCAATCGGTATTTCTTTTCCAGCGGGTTCTGGCCTGGTGGCTTTCGCTGCGGCGACTGGCGTCATGCCACTCGATATGCCGGAATCAGTACTAGTACGTTTTAAAGGTGAAATGCAACCCGGAATTACCTTACGCGATCTGGTTAATGCGATTCCCTATGCGGCCATTCAGAGTGGTTTGCTCACGGTCGAAAAGAAAGGTAAGAAGAATATCTTCTCTGGTCGTGTCCTCGAGATCGAAGGCTTGCCGCAACTTAAGGTCGAACAGGCGTTCGAGCTTTCCGATGCCTCGGCAGAGCGCTCGGCTTCGGGCTGTACCGTCAAGCTCGACAAGGAACCGATCATCGAATACATGAACTCGAATATCATCATGTTCAAGTGGATGATTAATGAGGGCTACGGCGATGTCCGCACCATCACCCGACGGATCGAAGAAATGGAAGCCTGGCTCGCGGATCCGGTACTGATGGAAGCCGATGCCGAATACACTGAAATCATCGAAATCAATTTGAATGAAATCAAAGAACCGCTGCTAGCCTGCCCGAACGACCCGGATGATATTAAAACATTATCAGATGTCGCTGGTGATAAGGTAGACGAAGTCTTCATCGGCTCCTGTATGACCAACATTGGACACTTCCGTGCCGCAGGTAAACTCCTCGAAAAACTCGAGGGTCCGGTTGCCACACGTTTGTGGATAGCTCCACCGACCAAGATGGACGAAGCGCAACTAACCGCAGAAGGTTATTACAATATATTCGGCCGTACCGGCGCCAGAACCGAAATGCCGGGTTGCTCGCTATGTATGGGTAATCAGGCCCGGGTTGCCGAAAACAGTACGGTCATCTCGACATCGACTCGTAACTTTCCGAATCGCCTGGGTAAAGGTGCGAATGTCTATCTGGCTTCAGCAGAACTCGCAGCCGTTGGGGCTATTCTCGGTAAAATTCCAACCATGGAAGAATATATGCAATATGCCGAGGACATTAATACCATGGCAGACGACGTGTATCGGTATTTGAATTTTAATGAAATGGAAAGCTATATGTCGGCTGCTGAGAATGCATTCCCGGTAAAAGTGGCGTAGCGCTCTAAAGACATCCCATGGAAGGGACAGGATGAAAGGATATCAAACCAACCAATGGCGACAGTTTCGAGATGAAGTCATCGAACTCGACGGTGGAAGCTGTCGGGATTGTGGACGTTCCGAACCTGAAGTCGTGCTTCAGGTTCATCACAAAAAATATATCCCCGGCAACGCTCCCTGGCAATACGACTATAAAGACTGCGAAACTCTGTGCAAAGGCTGTCACGCCGCAGAGCACGGCAAAATTCCACCAAAAACCGGCTGGCAATACCTGGGTTATGAAGACCTCGGCGAAGTGGCTGGAAACTGCGAATTATGCGGCAGCAACTTTCGCTATCAGTTCTATGTCTATCATAAAAACTGGGGCAGCATGCAGGTCGGCACTTTTTGTTGTAATGCGCTTACCAGCACAGAGATAGCTTCTAAACAGCTCGATCAGCAAAATAAGTACGACGAGCGTAAACGTCGATTTACTCGTTCGAAACGATGGGTGGAGATTTCGGGTAGGGCCATTTTGAGGCAAAAAGGAATCCGTATAGAAATTGCAAAATCCGATGATCAATATTACATACAGCTAGACCTTTACCCAGGGCAAATCGGATTCGATACTCTGGATGCAGCCAAGTCACATGTTTTTGACATTATCGAAGATGGTAGTGCGCAAAAATTCATCACCCGAATTCGTTGACAACTGTCACCAAAAAAAGGCTTATGTTTAAGCCCATATTGGATTATTCTCGAGCCATCCATTATCTGTTGTAAAGGTTAGCGTAATGTCAAAATCGCCTTATTCCATCGATAGCTCAAATCGTAAAATTGATCCTTCACGTCGGCCCGTAAAACCCGATGGTTCGCCTGACGATAATGACCGCGTCGAAATCGGCCCTACCGCGTTAGCGTTCAAGGAATGGGAGGCACTTGGGCTTGAGGTTCCGCAACTCGATACCATGCGCGAATTTCGCCTGCAAAGACTTTGCGCTGAGCTACAAAAAAATGATTATGGCGGTATCCTGTTATTCGATCCTTTGAATATCCGCTATGCGACCGACACTACCAATATGCAACTCTGGATTACGCATAACCCGGGCCGTGCCTGTTTTGTTTCAGCAGATGGCTATATGGTGTTATGGGACTTCCATAGCTGCGACCATCTTTCCACACATTTACCGCTGGTTAAAGAATTACGCAGTGGGGCCTCGTTCTTTTATTTTGAATCGGCTTATCGCGCCGATGAGCACGCCGGTTTATTCGCCCAGTCAGTCGATGAATTAATGCGCGAACACGCCGGCAATAATCGGCACCTGGCTGTCGATAAGATAGAAATCGCTGGTTTACGCGCCCTCGAGAAAATTGGGCTCGAAGTATTCGAAGGCCAGGCGGTCACCGAACTCGCCCGCGTTATCAAAGGCCCAGACGAAATTAAAGCCCTACGCTGCTCAACGGCGGCCTGTGAAGCTTCCATGGTAGAAATGCAAAAAGCACTGTATGCCGGGCAGAGTGAAAACGATGTCTGGTCCGTTTTACACGCCGAAAATATTCGTCGCGGCGGCGAGTGGATCGAAACCCGAATTTGTAGTTCAGGTCCACGTACCAATCCCTGGTTTCAGGAGTCGGGCCCACGGATCATTAGTGATGGCGAATTACTCGCACTCGATACCGACATGATCGGCACTTATGGGATGTGCTGCGACATATCGCGAACCTGGATCTGCGGCGATGTCGAGCCAGACGAGGAGCAAAAACGCGTCTACCAGATCGCATACGAACATATCATGACTAATATGGCAATGCTCAACCCCGGCGTTAGCTTTCAGGAACTCACCGAGAAATCCCATCGCCTGCCGGAAAACTGCCGGCCTAACCGCTATGGTGTCATCATGCACGGGGTCGGTCTCTGCGATGAATACCCCTCAATACGTTATCCCGAAGACTTCGAGGGTCATGGCTATCACGGTGTCGTCGAAGCTGGCATGGTGTTATGTGTCGAAGCCTATGTCGGTGAAGTCGGCGGAAAGAACGGCGTGAAACTAGAAGACCAGGTTTTGATTACCGATGATGGTTACGACAATATGACGAAGTACCCGTTTGAGGAAGCTTTTTTACGCTGAAGTAATCGCTCGCTAGTAAAAATACTGCGCGATCAAAACCATAGCCAAAACTGCCAGCAAACCCTGTAACACTCGCCGATAAATATCGAACTCGATCTTTTCACGTAACGATTGTCCAACCATCAGCGCCAACACAGCGGAAACAGCAAGCGGAATGGTTTCTAATATCAAACCCAGGCTTAGCAAGCCGGCCATAGATAGAACTACTATTTGCGAAACCTTACCCGCCAGGAAACAACTATTAAGGGCTGGCACCATGGTTTTTCGTGGTACGTCTAAGGACAGGAAAAAGATAATAAGCACTGCGACCATGACATTGGTTACGCCACCGGATATACCTGCGAGTAGACCAAATACTAACATCGCGACTAACAGGTGTTTATTAACCCATCGAAGCGATATTCGACTGGCATGACTAGTCCAGAGATACAGTAGTATCAGGCTCGCTAGTACGAGACGGAAAGGATCCGGGTCAGATGTAGCCAATAAATAAGCGCCAAAAACCGATCCAATCAGAGTAAAGCCTGCTAACGGTAAAAACTGTCGCGTCTCGTTGAATGAGTCACGGCTATGCCAGATACTTACCAGGTTAACCGCTACGGTTGGTAGTAAGGTGATTAAAATCGCCGTTCGCACATCAAATGAAACTGCCAGCATCGGGGTAGCTACCATGGGGAAACCAAGCCCCAAAGTGCCGTGTACTAGTCCCGCGAATAGCATGATTAAGACCACCATAAATATTAATGGCCAGTCCATTTGTAGCAAAGATATCATCGATTTTATTATGGCCCAGAGTAATCAATCTCGGTCCGAAATTTTGCCCCTTAATACTTTAGTCCTACCCCTTTGGACTTTATTCTCTACTCGTTTTCGCTGCGATGCCTTTGTCGCCCTGGTGGCTCGTCTGGCCTTTGGCACAACCCCCGCTGATTGAATTATTTCTATTAATCGTTCAAGTGCATCCTGCCGGTTTTTCTCCTGAGTTCGATACTTCTGTGCTTTGATAACCAGGATTCCATCTTTGCTAATACGATGGTCAGGCTGTGCTAGCATCCGTTGTTTAAAACTTACTGGCAAAGACGAAGCGCTAATATCGAAACGAAGATGAATCGCCGATGAAACCTTGTTGACGTTTTGCCCGCCAGCGCCCTGGGCACGAATTGCCGTTAATTCGATTTCGTCATCGGCAATAACAATATTTTGTGTAATTTGAATCACAGGCTATCTTAATTTATTAATGCCAACTATTCATTCCTTAGCTTCCTTCTTCGAGTATTTTCTCGTAGCAACGTTCCATCGCAGCGGCCATCTGTTTGCCTGTTTGAAAGCGTTTCTCGATATCTTTATTCAGGATCTTATTTATCAGTGTGCTCACGCAATTGGGTACATCAGGTCGGTAAGTTCGAATATCCGGGTGCTTCTCGTTGGTAATCTTGTACATTAAGTTTGCCAGGGAATCACTGGCGAACGGCAGTTTTCCCGCGAGCATCTGGTACAGCGTCACCCCCAGAGAGAATAAATCCGAGCGACCATCGACCTTTTTGCCTGCTAGTTGTTCAGGAGACATATAGTACGGACTGCCGAGTACGGTACCAGTTTTGGTTTTACTAGCATCAGTTAAGCAGGCCACCCCAAAATCGGTAATCTGGGCTGAGCGAGATTTTTTATCGTAAATAATATTGGCTGGTTATATATCGCGATGCACGACATGTTGCTGGTGTGCGTAATCAAGAGCCTCAGCGATACTCATACCGATTTCAAATACTTCGGACATAGGTAATAAACTCTTCTTTTTACAGTAGGCGGTTAAATCTTTGCCTTTAAGATAATCCATCGCGATATAGGCAAGATCTTCCTCATCACCAACATCGTAAACAGTGACAATATTAGGGTGGTTTAATCGTCCTGCGGCTTCGGCTTCGCGGAAGAAACGGCTCTTCACCGCTTCACGTTTATCGGCCTCGATTTCTTCAGACAACATCATCGTTTTCACAGCTACCGTACGGCCAATTTTTTCATCAAGGCCGAGATACACCATCCCCATCGCTCCACGGCCAATTTCTTTATCGATTTGATATCTTCCCAGCTTGGGCTTTTGCATCCCGTCCTTGCCGAGAATCAGTGTCGCATTGGTAGCGGTAGTTGCAGCACCCCCAAGTACTACCGCGCCAGATATCTGCGTGTTTTGCTCGATGCGATCTGCCACATCACTATAGTTTTTATTCTCGTCCTGGATAAATTTGAATACCGATACGGCTTTATTGAACTGCCGTTTTCGCTCGTAGGCCAGACCCAGATTATAAATTTGCCCTAATAGAGAATCATCGACCTCACAGCGGCTAAGTTTTTCGAAAGCCTGATCCAGTTGCCCCTGAGACTGAAATGATTCCCCAAGCTGCCGATTCGCAGCTGACAAGGCCTGATAAATGGCCCCGACACGACCGTCGACCATCTTCCTGCCACCAAGAATTAAGTATCCGGTCACTAATGTCATTACCGCTGCCATCGAAGGCACCCAGCTCGACTCAGAACGCATTAACATAAAGTGAGCACCAATCATGAGCAATAATATAAATACACTGGTGATAAACCCACTCATTCTACCCAGTCGTAGCAAACCAAACATCAGGAAAAGTCCTATGACTACAATGGCTATTTTTTGCGCCTGATCCGCCCAAACTGGTATACGGAATGATTCTTTATTTAGCAGGCTCGACAAAGTATGGGCGGTTATCATCGGCGGAGCCATAAGTTCTCCGGTTGGTGTCATTAACAGTTTTGACTTCCGTTCAGCCGTAATACCGATAATTATGCTTTTGCCGCGAAACTCCGAAGCCTGAATGTCGCCATTGAGCACATCCACAAACGAAAAAACCTGAAATGCGGACTGGTCATCAATTTTCTGATAAAAACGTGGATATAAATACGGGTTCTGAGAGTCGGCCAAAACTTCATTTTTCAGTTGTAAACCACCAGCCGGATCTGCCGTTATGTGCTCGGCTGTCAGTCCTCGGTAGCGAGCGTATAGTACCAACGAGAAAGAGGGCAGATAGTAATCGCCGTATCGAACAATTAGTGGTAACTGGCGTGCGGGCTCATTTCTGCCTACTAACGATTCGATGACGCCAACGCCTCCAACCTGTTTACTTAATATCTCGATGGGAGGAGAAATATTGCTAGCCTCGGCTAATTGCGAATCCAGCCCTTCGTTATTTCTGGCCGATTTTTTCAGGCTGAATTTTTGCAGGTATGTTGGTAAATCGGCCTCATCTGCTGGACTAGCACCACCCGCGAGATAAGGCATTGCGAGAACGGTCCTGCCCGCCGAGCGCAATGCTGAGGCGAGTTTAAAATCTGTATTAATTTCTTCAGTAGTAATTTTTAGAGCCTTCCTGACCTGCCTTTTTAAAACCTTCTGCTTCTTTAAAACACCGCGTAATTTTTTGACTGACTCTAGCGCCTTCTGTCCCTGGGGCGCATCAAAAGGTAATTGATAACCGATTACTTTTGGTCGAGATTTTGCCAGCTGCCAGGTAGCCTCCGAAATTAAATCCCTGGACCATGGCCAAGCGCCCAGCTCGTCTAAGGATTTATTATCGATCGCAACGATAACAACTTCCTTGTTGGGCTGTTTGTCGGATAGATATCCCATACCCAAATCATAGGCATAGCCGTCTAGCGGCCGCATCAGCGACGTTTCAGTCAACATTAAAAATATTAGCATAACCAGCAGACCTATCATCCAGTCTGCCTTCCAATAGGACTTCTTCACGCCTTTTCAAACGACCTCGTAGGCAATAATTATCGGGTCTTGACCATACAGGAGATATAGGCAAGTATTTGAGAGATATCCAGCAAATTTAGCCCGATAGCAGGCGCGACGATTTCCACAATTATCCATCGGGCAGGCTCAATACATTTAAATCAATTTTATAGGTAAATGCTTCGGGCCGCCACCAGCGGCTTAAAACTCAAGACTATTAAGGTAGTCTAGTTCAGGCTGCAAATCCTGCTCGGTAAATAAAGCCATCCAGCAGATTGAAAGAGCCTGTAGTAAAAATCGATAAATTAAAAGAATATCGAGTTCCAGTCCATCACAGTCCTCGCGATATAACGCCAGTAGTTGCTGGATTTGCTGTTGATTCAATTTGGTTGCATTACATAGCGTAGCAAGATCCCAGTAGGGCGAAGCCATTGCCGAATATTCCCAATCTATAATCCACATCTTTTGAGAGTTTCCAACGAGGATGTTTTGCAGAACCAGGTCATTATGCGACGGGACCAGCTTATTGTCGTGCCTTTCAATAAGCGAATATCTTGTTAAAGCTTTTTGTACAAATGGCTTTAGTTTCTGCTTACACCCATCGGGTAGCCGTTGAAAATATCCTGGCAATAATTTGCCTATATCCACTCTACCGTGGAAATCTATAGCATTAGAATGCAGTCGACAAATATTGAGCATTAATGACTGGCGCAGCTGAGGCTCGAGCATATCCTGGACCTGAAAGTTTCGAGTCTGACGACATGTTGGGGTTAAGCTTAAGCCCGTCGGGCTTCGCCAGAGGCTCTCCGGTGCGAGTTCAAGTTCGATAGCAAGTTGAATATTGAAAGATTCGTTGTCTCGATTTATACATTCGTTAGTCTCGGGTTTCGGCACTCTCAAAATCCAGTCATATTGCTGGTACCTAAGTCGATAGTTGTTATTGGTAAATCCGGAAATTCTATCTATTCTAAAATCTTGCGGATGAAAAAATTTCAGCTGAGGAATTAACTGAAATATTTCCGCAAAGTCGGGGTCGTTCGTTTTCACTTTGGCCCCAAATAATTTAATATTTCCTTTCGTTGCCTGTTATTCAAAAGATCGGCTGTTTCCTGAATCGAAGTTACCCCACCATTGTCAATAAAGGCCGTACGTTTCGAAGCGAGTAATGCATCTGTCGGTTGATGGCTGACCATTAAAGCAATCATTTTTCGGCGCGAGACCAGTTCCTTTAATACTTCGATTAACTCGGTTCGCATCGCCGGGCCCAGCGCAGCGAAAGGTTCATCGAGTAATAAGATTTCGTGTTGGCGTACTAAAGCTCGCGCAATCGCTACTCGCTGTTGCTGTCCACCCGAAAGCTGCCCTGGTTTTCTTTTATTGAAACCCTCTAATCCCAAAGTTACCAGGGCTTCTCCTACTGCCTGCTGCTCTTCATTACTTAATTTTAACGATGGCCTGATACCTAGCGCAATATTAGTAAATACATCTAGATGTGGAAAAAGGTTATGCGACTGAAACAACATACTCACAGGTCGTTGCGCGGGTGCAAATTGTTGAATCTCTTTGTCATCGAGCAGAATTTTCCCATCACTTGCCTGGTTAAACCCAGCAATTAAATTTAGCAGGCTTGTTTTGCCGGAACCACTGGGGCCGATCAGACTTAGTATCTCCCCGCGCTCGGCCTGAAGATCAAAACTCATGGGCATTACGCTGTTATTTTCCGTATCCGTATAAGAAAAACTTAACTGGCTGATGCTAAGCATCTCCACCACCACCGATAAGTCCTTCGAGAAGCCAGAAAACTAATAAACAAAACCCTAATAGAAACGCCGCAGTAACGGCGGCTTCTGACATTAGATAAGCGCTGAGTTGATGATAAAGTAATAAAGGTAACGTCGTCGTTTCTGGCGTTCCAAACAAAGCAATTACTCCGAGATCGCCCATTGCCAATGCCGTCACAAGCGCCATCGCTAGCCCAATAGGCTTACGCAGCGGGGGCCAGTCAATCGTCTTAAACCGATCCCAGCCCTTTAAATTCAAGCTTTCGCATAAGCGTTGATAACGCATTTTATTCTGGCGCATTGTTGGTCCGAGAGATCTTATTGCGAAAGGCAGACCCATCATGGCATTAACTAATATGACAATAGGAATTGCCCAGTCAAACACATTAAACCGTGGCGCTATTAATACGAATAACCCCGTACCAATTACTAGCGGAGGTACCACATAAACTATAGAGCCGACCATTTCCAGATAACCAGCCTTGCGCTTTTGTTTTATATAATACAGATCGCTGGAACTTTGCAATATCAACCATGCTGCCAACACCGAAAGCATGGCGGCAGACAGGCCTATTATTAAACTAAACGCAGCCGAACGCCATAATTTCGGATTCATTAACACCTGTAAAATAGGTCCATTGAGAGCATCCACCAACATAGCCAGTATCGGCATAGCAACATATGTCACCGCTACTAGTAAAATTATCGAATTAAGTGCTAAAGTTTTTAAATCAACCGGGCATTGCAATGAGCTTGAAGTAATTTCAACTTCGGGTAATTTCTGTAAGCGAAAGCTAAACATCGCAACTATCGCACACAAACTAAATTGCAATACTGCCAACACCACCGCCTGAGAAGGTTCAAAGTCGAATCGCAGCGACTGGTAAATGGCAACCTCAAGAGTCGTACTTTTCGGACCACCTCCCAAAGTAAGAACCACAGCGAAGCTGGTTAGGCACAGCATAAATACCAGAACGCCAACACCTGGCAGATTTTCCCTCAGAGCAGGCCATTCAAGATATTTCCATTGTTGCCAACTATTCAATCCGAGTTGCTGGGCCAGCTTCCAATGTTGTTTCGGTATCGATTGCCAGGCGGGTAAAAGCAACCGTACCGCCAGAGGTAGGTTGAAAAATATATGCGCGAGTAAAATGCCATTCAATCCATATAGACTACGGCCCAGTGGAATCCAGCCGCCACTACCGAAAACAGAAACTATTCCAAATACCGCTACAACGGCTGGTACTACTAACGGCAATCCGAAAAGTTTAAGAATAAAACTCCTATATGGAAATTTACCATGACGAGCAAATGCTCTCGCCACTATAAGAGCCAGACTGATACTCAAAACCGTAGACAGAAATGCCTGCCATAAGCTAAATATCAATACTCGTCGCAGATAGGCGCTCTTCCAGAAAGCCAGGCTTTCGGACTCTATAAACGAAGTACCGGGAACAGTGAGCAAAGCTATCATCGGCGCCAGCACCATAAACGCCAGGATCGCAAGAACAGGGTAGGCGCTTTTGCCTGGCTTGTGCATAGTTATAGTTTGGCGGTGTTTATTCTGCCATGGCTTCTAACCATTCGTTAACCCACAGCTTCCGATTGGCGGCAATTTCACTATCATCGAATAGCAACGAACGAGAAGGTTTAATTAGTCCTTTAAATGCTGGCGGCATTTTAGTTGGAGCTAAAGCAGCAGGATACATCCAGTTTGTAGTCGGTATGATGGACTGAAATTTCTCACTCATCATGAATTGCAGAAACTCTCGACCCAATTTTTTCTGTTTACTCGAAGCAACTAAACCGGCCACTTCGATTTGCTGATAGTGTCCTTCCACAAAACTGGCAGCAGCAAATCGCTGATCATCTTCAGCAATGATGTGATACGCCGGCGAGGTCGTATAGCTCAACACCATTGGCGCTTCTCCCTTAAGGAATAAACCATAGGCTTCGCTCCAGCCCTTGCTGACGGTGACAATCTTTTTAGACAGTTTTTTCCAGGCTATGCTGACATCGTCGCCGTAAACTTTCTTCATCCACAGCAACATTCCCAACCCCGGCGTGCTGGTTCGAGGGTCCTGTATCAGGATATTCGGCGCGTCAGCATTTTCCACTAGTTCCTTTAAACTGGTTGGTGGGTTAGACAGTAATTCTTTGTTATAGACGAAGGCAAAATAACCATAATCGTAAGGTAGAAAATACTGGTCATTCCAAACAGTCGGAAGCGTGGTGTTGTTCGCTGAAATCAGGTGAGCTTCGAATAGCCCGGTGGCACGTGCTTCAGCGGTTAAGTTAGTATCTATACCCAAAACTATATCGGCTTTGGTATTGGCGGCTTCGAGTTTAAGACGGCTCAATAAAGCAACACCATCTTCAAGGCCAACAAACTCAAGCGTGCAATTGCATTGCTCTTCAAATGCTTTCTTTACCAGAGGCCCCGGGCCCCAGTCGCTGGTAAATGAGTCATAAGTGTATATTGTTAACGTCTGCTTTCCGGCATAAGCGTTCACAAACTGCAGCAGACAAGAAACGGCGATTAAAGCTTGTGTAATTCTGGACATAATTTCCCCATAAAAAAATAAACGGCGCGGGGAGGGGTTTCGGTTAGAAATTCACTCACATCCCTACGCCAGTACTAACTGGATCAGGTTCATCGGGTTGCTGTTGTTCACAGCTCTCAGCGCTTAGCGCACCCCGTTGAGGAAAGTTAACTATAGTGACTGTCGCCTGACTGTGCAAGCAGTGCTTTTAATCCTGACAAAATCGGATATCGGTTTTTAATTCTTCGAATAATTTATATTCCGTTTCCTGCATACCGAGTGAACGATAGGTGTTTTGCGCAGCTTTGTTATCGTGCTCGACGTACAAGCGAAAACCACAAACGCCGGTTTCTGTTTCTGCCAGGGATTTAACTCGTAGATAGAGTTGCCGATAAAGGCCCTTGCGACGAAAATCCGGCTTTACGTAGACGCTTTGAATCCACCAGAACAGTCCATTACGCCAGTCGCTCCATTCGGTTGTCACCATCAGAGAGGCCTGAATTTCATCGTCCTCTTCCGCAACCAGGTAAAAACCCATCTGCGGATTAGAAATCATTGCCATCACGCCCGCGTCGATAACTTCTGGAATTAAAGTAATTGCCTCGGTTTCGAAGGCCATCTTTTGGTTAAACTCGGAAAGGGATAAAGCGTCTTCTATTATAGCGCGACGTATGGTCATTTTTAATCTCTCTTTTTTTAATGCTTAATTCTTAGTTCTTAGTTCTTGCGCGAAGCTTTCATATCCGCTTTTTGTTGGCGGATTATATCTACCTGGATCATCTCCTGTGATATTACCTCCGGCGTTTCAAAACACACGGGGCCGAGTTCTCCGCTGCGCAATTCAGCTATGAGTAAACGAGCTACTTTCTCAAAGTCTACCTTACCACCAGAAACGATGCATCCACGGCGCCGTGCGATTAATTCGAGTAACTCTATTTCGGTCTGTGGTAAGTTTTCCAACGAATATCTCTGCTGTATCTGATGTGGATAATCGTTGAGAAAAAACTCAGCTATAAAGCAGGCAACTGCCTGTAAATCTAGTGCTGTGTCGCGTATTGCACCGGTAGCTGCGAGGCGATATCCACTATTTTCGTTTTCTATATTAGGCCATAACATTCCCGGAGTATCGATAAGTGTAAGTTCAGAGGAAATTTCTATACGTTGTTGCATGCGGGTCATGGCTGCTTCGTTACCTGTTTTAGCAATTGCACGCCCGGCTATTCTGTTAATCAGTGTCGACTTACCGACATTCGGTATTCCAGCAATCATTGCGTATATCATCGATGACCGATTATTTCTCCGGGGAATTAAACTTCGCGCTAAATCCATTAGTCCCGATATTACATTGTCCTCGAGGCTGCAGGTCAGGGTTTTCACCTGACTATCTAGTTCGAGGAAATTTTGCCAGACGCGCAACCGATCCTGATCTGCCAAATCACTCTTATTCAATATTTTGATACAAGGTTTGCCCCTTCGCAATTTCACCAACATGGGATTTTCGCTGGAATAGGGTAGACGCGCATCGAGCACTTCGACTACCAGGCCAATCTGCGGAAGAATTTTCTTAAATTCCTTGCTGGCCTTATGCATATGCCCGGGGTACCACTGAATCATGAGAAACCTTTTGCGAATTAATCTAGCTATTCTCTCCTATCCCTAAATAATTTGTAATGAAATTTTCGGCGCTTATACTAAAATAAGAAATATGACCGACACCTCAAAAATAATTTCCGAACTCGAATCAGAGTTTGTCGAGCTTTATAAAATTCTAAAATTCGAGGGTATCGCTGACAGTGGTGGTGCCGCCAAACAGGCCATAGCTGCTGGGCTTGTTAGTGTTAACGGCGAAGTGGAGACTCGTAAACGCAAAAAAATAAGCCCTGGGGACCAAATCATGGTATCAGGGCAAACTATCGACGTAGTGGAAAAAAATGGAGAGCTAGATCTTTAGACTACGCCGCAGTTAAGCTAAAATGCTCCTCTTTTCATTTTCAGCACCGAATTTACGCTTCGGCTAGCTGCCAGGTAAACCAATGTCAGACATCGTTGTCGCTGCACTATATCGTTTCGTTGAACTCGATAACTATCAGGAATTACGCCAGCCACTCCTAAACATGATGCTTAGAAATCATGTTCGCGGAACACTATTACTCGCCCCCGAAGGTATCAACGGAACCGTCGCCGGCTCACAGAAAGCCATCGATAATGTAATCGTCTGGCTCCAACAGGATTCCCGACTCGCTTCTATAGATTGCAAGTTTTCCTATGATGAAGAAATGCCCTTTTATCGATCTCGAGTTAAGCTAAAAAAAGAAATCGTCACCATGGGTGTCGAAGGAATCGACCCCAACCGTGTAGTCGGCACTTATGTTAAACCAGGCGAGTGGAATGCCCTGATTTCCGATCCCGATGTAACCGTGATTGATACCCGTAATGATTACGAATCAGCTATTGGAAGTTTCAAGAACGCCGTATTACCGAATACCAAATGCTTTCGGGATTTTCCGAATTACGCCAAAAAGAACCTGGATCATAAAAATCAGGGTCGCGTCGCTATGTTCTGTACTGGCGGTATACGCTGCGAAAAGTCTACAGCTTATCTTAAGGAGCTCGGATTTGACGAGGTTTACCACCTCCAGGGTGGGATCTTAAAGTACCTGGAAGAGGTTCCCGAAGCCGAGTCGTTGTGGCAGGGAGAATGTTTTGTTTTCGATAGTCGAGTTAGCGTTACTCACACATTGAAAAAAGGTAGTTACGATCAATGTCACGCTTGCCGACTACCAATAACCGAAATAGATAAAGCAAGTCCCAAATATCAGCAAGGTGTTAGCTGTCCAGCCTGTCACGATATTAAGTCTGATGATGAAAAGTCGCGTTTTCTTGAACGCGAAAAACAGGTACAACTGGCCCGCCAGAGGGGCGAAGAACATATCGGCAATGATGCCAGAGTCCAGGCAAAGGTTCGTAAAAATGACAAAATCGCCTACAAGCAATCACAACGTCAACACGGGTAATTTAGCTTAGTTTATACAGTTGTAAAATCTTATTGTTGTTATCTGTTTCTACGCTAAAACGTCCATTGATTCCGTCACTGCTCACATAAGATCTAAAGTTTTGTGCGGGTAGTTGTAACTTGGTGCCATCGTCGGTATAGACCAGCAAGAATCTTGCCTGGCCCTGATAGATACTCCGCGTTTTTTCCGCGGATAACTGCATGGTAAATTCGTAAGTTCGACTCATGTCTTAGATGCTAACATGCCGGAAACAGCTCGGAGACTGAGAAAATGAAAACAATAGGCTTAATCGGTGGTATGAGCTGGGAAAGCACCGAATTTTATTATCGTCAGATTAACGAGGGCATCAGGGATCGATTAGGTGGTTTACATTCAGCCAAAATCCTACTTTATAGCGTCGACTTTTCACCAATTGAAGAATTACAACACGCCGGAGACTGGGATGCTACCGGGAAAATACTCGCCTCTGCTGCGCAATCACTAGAAGCTGGTGGTGCAGACTTTTTTCTAATTTGTACTAATACAATGCATAGGGTTGCCAGTTCGGTAACGGCCGCTGTCGAAATCCCTTTATTGCATATTGCCGATGCCACCGGTGAAGTTATGCGGGCAGACAGTATCAGACGGGTTGGATTACTCGGTACGGCTTTTACTATGGAGCAGAACTTTTACAAGGCTCGAATTAATGAACATTATGGCATTGAGGTCCTGGTCCCGGACTCCGATGACCGCAAGTATGTTCACGATATAATTTACCATCAACTTATTTTAGGTGATGTTCGTTCAGAATCTAAGAAAATTTACCTCGATGTTATCGATCGGCTGGAACAGCGCGGCTGTCAGGCCATTATCCTGGGTTGTACCGAAATCTGTATGCTGGTGGGTCAAAAGGATACCAAAATCAAACTCTACGACACGACTTCGATTCATGCGCAACTGGCTGTCAATAGAGCCCTGGATTAATCACTACCGCAAATTAGCTGGCATGCTGCGTTTGCTATTCAACCACTTGATGATCGGTTCCCACTGGTCCCGATCCCGTGTAGCCAGATAGGGTGCGAGTTCAAATATGCCCAAACCTCGCTCTGCGGCCTTATTGTAGTTTTGGGTTTCACGTAAGACGCTGATAAAAGGCGCTTTGCGAACCTTTTTAAGATAGCCGTCGAGTTGATGGTAAACATTGGTGTTTTCGCGGCAGCGGTTAGCGACCAGTGCGATTCGGCATTCTTTACGGGCGACACGACCATTGGCCAGGACTTTCTGAATAAACGGTGTTGCAGCGCGCATATCGATAGGGGAAGGTAATACGGGAATAATAATGCTTTGTGCGCGTCTCAGATAAGCGTTCAGCTCGTTGCCGTGAACTGCGGCAGGGGTGTCATATATAATATAATCTACATTTCTAGGCGCGCGATAATTGCCTTTCGATGCATCGACTCCTGTAATCGATTTTCGGCCACTACTCCTGGCGGCAAGCCAGTCGAGGCTGGACAATTGGGGATCAAAATCGACCAGGAGCACTCTATTACCCTGCGAGGCATAGTAACTTGCCAAATTAGTCGAAAGCGTGCTTTTGCCCGAGCCACCTTTTGAATTTAGCACCATAATTGATCGCATTAATTCACTCCCCTGTCTAATTCTTTCTCAAATTATCCCTGAATTTGGGCGCCGGTGCAAAGTAGCTGACCCAGAACCCGAACAAATGATGATTAAAACCTGTTATTCGTCTCTGTCTATACCCAGTTCATCCCATATTTCGTCGATTCTTTTAACCACAGCAGGGTCCATTTCGATAGGCGTCCCCCATTCGCGTGAGGTTTCACCAGGCAGTTTATTGGTAGCATCGAGACCCATTTTTGAACCAAGGCCCGAAACGGGTGAGGCAAAATCCAGGTAGTCGATGGGTGTATTTTCGATGATAGTAGTATCTCGTGCCGGGTCAACGCGGGTAGCGATTGCCCAGATCACATCCTCCCAACACCGCGCATCGATATCGTCATCGACAACAATCACGAACTTGGTATACATAAACTGTCGAAGAAAAGACCAGACACCCATCATCACGCGTTTGGCATGTCCAGGATACTGTTTCTTCATGCTGACGACCGCGACGCGATAAGAGCAACCTTCGGCGGGTAGATAAAAGTCAGTGATTTCCGGAAATTGCTTTTGCAATATTGGGATAAAAACTTCGTTAAGCGCCAACCCTAACACTGACGGTTCATCTGGTGGTCTGCCGGTATAAGTGCTGTGGTAAATCGGCTTTTCCCGCATCGTCATTGCTTCAATGGTGAACACTGGAAATTTTTCGGTTTCGTTGTAATAACCCGTGTGATCGCCGAATGGCCCTTCCACCGCTTCATCTCCCGCATAGATAAGCCCTTCTAGAATTATCTCTGCCCTGGCTGGAACCAGTAAATCGGAGAGTAGCGACTTGGCTACCTCGGTTTTACCGCCACGCAGGAGTCCGGCAAAAGCATATTCTGACAGGGTATCGGGTATCGGTGTGACCGCAGCCAGAATCGTTGCCGGATCGCAACCCAATACCACCGAAATCGGGAAGGGTTGATCGCCGTTCTGCTGTCGCCATTCTTTATAATCGAGAGCACCTCCTCTTTGCGAAAGCCAGCGCATAATAACCTTATTTTTAGCGATAACCTGTTGGCGATATATACCGAGATTATCGCGGGTTTTAAGTGGGCCTCGCGTTGCCACCAACCCCCAGGTAATCAACGCCCCCGCGTCTCCCGGCCAACAGGTTTGTATCGGCAAAATCCCCAGGTCGACTTCACCTCCTTTGAAGATTATTTGTTGGCATTTTGGATTTTTCACCTGCCTGGGCGACATATCCAGTACTTTTTTATATATAGGCAGGGTTTTCAGCGCTTCTCTAAATCCCCTGGGTGGTTCTGGCTCTTTCAAAAATGCCAGCAGGCGCCCTATTTCTCGCAGAGATTCAGCCTGGCTTTTGCCCATGGCCTGGGCAACTCGTTGCTCGGTACCAAAAAGATTTGCCAGCAGGGGGATATCACTTTCGCCAGCCTGCTCGAATAGCAACGCCGGGCCCTTCGCTCGAAGGGTTCGATCACTGACTTCGGTAATCTCAAGATTTGGATCAACTTTTTGCGGGATGCGTTTTAAGTCGCCGACTTTTTCCAGTTGCTCGATAAATTCCCGGAGGTCACGATAAGCCATAATACTCTAGGCAATTCAGTCGTATCTTTAAAAAGGTCTTACCAGACTTTAATGCCATGAAACTTCCTTCTAATCGACGATTGCGTCACAGATTTACCAACGTAAAAGCCGAGTAATACGATAATTGCGCAGACTAGCGCGATATATTGCCAATAAATCGTGCCCATATTGACAAACATAGCTAATGCAGGTTTGGCTTTTTCCTGTTGAATTTTCTCTTCGGCCCGTTTTCTCAGATCGATAACGGTCTGTTGGGCATTTTCCGCCTCGGCTTCTAGCGACTGGAGTTTCTCGTTCATCGCATTCATGTCACTTTCGTATTGTTCGATTACTGTTTTGCTATTGGCCAGTCTTTCTAGCTCCTGCTCGAGTTTCTTATTTTTCTTATCCATTTCTGCCAGTAACAATCCCGCTGTCGGGTCGGAAACCAGGAAACCTCGTTTCACCCAACCACGATTTCCCTGAGAAGTTAAAACGCTAGCGTAGGGGCCCGCAATTTCATCAACCACGAGTTTGTCGCCCGAGCTAAGTAGCTGGATGACCTTGCTCCGCTGATCGGCCTGCTCGTATAAAGACAGGCGTAACTGATCGGTGACGTATCGCTCCTGTAGGTTATCGTTCGTCTGCGCCTGCGCGTTACCGACCATCAATGCTATTAAGATGCTTCCAATTAATTTTCTGCTCATAATTTTCTAACTGGTTATGCCGCTATGACGTAGCAGCGCTTCAATATCGGGTTCCCGACCACGGAAACAACAAAATGACTCTATCGCTGGTCGTGAACCTCCTTTTTCTAGTATACAGTCGAGGAACCTGCGTCCCGTTTCCACATTGAAAATCCCCTCTTCTTCAAATGCAGAAAAAGCATCGGCAGATAAAACCTCGGCCCATTTATAACTATAATAACCTGCGGCATAGCCGCCTGCAAAAATATGCGAGAAGCCATTCTGAAATCGATTGGTTTCAGGTGTATCTACCACAGAAACCTGTTCACGAACCTGGTTCAGAATATCCTGAATTTGTTGCGCCGAACTAAGCTCAGTATCCTGGTGTAATTTAATATCAAATAGAGAAAATTCAATTTGGCGCAGCATTTGCAACGCCGACTGGAAGTTTTTCGCTGCCGTCATTTTATCGAATAGCTCATCGGGCAAAATTTCCCCAGTTTGATGGTGTTTGGCAAATAAATGTAAGGCTGGCTTCTGCCAACAAAAATTTTCCATGAACTGGCTAGGTAACTCCACCGCATCCCATTCCACACCATTGATGCCAGCGACATCGGGTACATCAATTTTAGTCAGCATATGATGCAGGCCATGACCGAATTCGTGAAACAGCGTGATAACTTCGTCGTGGGTGAATAGCGCAGGGCTATCACCGATCGGTGGCGTTAAATTACAGGTTAGGTAAGCGACGGGTAGCTGTAGTTTCTCATCGATTCGATATCGATTGATACACTCGTCCATCCATGCGCCACCTCGCTTGTTTTCGCGCGCATACAGATCGAGGTAGAACTGGCCGATAATATCGCCACTAGCGTCGTGAATTTGATAAAAACGTACGCTGTTATTCCATGTCTCGATCGAATTTTCGATTTGTCTAATATCGATCCGATACAGGGTTTTCACGATTTCAAACAAACCGCTAATAACTCGCTCATCAGAAAAATAAGGTTTAAGGTCTTCGTCGGATATCTGGTAGCGATGTTGTTTTAGTTTTTCACTATAGTAGGAATAATCCCAGGCTTGCAGTTCGCCTTCGAACCCTAATGATTCGGCGTAAGTTTGCCGCTCCGCTACTTCTTTCATGGCCGCTGACTTTGATTGCCGCGCGAGATCTAGCAAAAACTCAATTACCTCGTCTACCGATCCCGCCATTTTGGTTTCCAGGGAATAATCGGCATAATTCCTAAATCCTAAAATTTTGGCCTTTTCCTGTCTTTTAGCGACAATATGCATCATGTTCGATGCATTATCCCACTTTTTATCGGTAATTCCCTGATCAGAAGCTCGTGTAGTGTAGGCCTGATATATTTCTTTTCGCAATTCACGGGCATCCGCATAGGTAATCACCGCGATGTAACAGGGCATATCCAATGTTAACCGATATCCCGTATTATCCTTTTGTTCAGCAAGCTGCCTTAACATCGAAATTGCGTAGGATGGCATGCCCTTTAGCTGTTCTTCATGCTGAACACTTTTTTCCCAGGATTGACTGGCATCGAGCAGATTATTTTCAAAACTGGATTCCAGCTCCGAGAGTTCTTTTTGCAACTGCTGATACCGTGTGCGTGCCTCCCCTGTCAGATCTACCCCACCCAGGCGAAAGTGTTTCAGCGTGTCATCCAGAGCTTTCTTCTGTGGAATATCGAGTTCAGCATAGCCCGCCGATTGAGCGATGCTATTAAACCTGTCAAACAGATCGCGATTCTGGCTTATATTTGTGGCATATTCGCTAAGCAGGGGTAAGCATTCGTTATATGCGCTACGCAAGTCGTCGCTAGCCTTAACCGAGTTTAAATGTCTAATCGGTGACCAGGCTTTATTCAGACGGTCTTCAAGTAAAGATAGTGGGTTTACCAGATTATTCCAGTCTGGTTCAGACTGGTCGATAAGCTCGCCGATTGCAGTATTGTTATCAGCAATAATCTGTTCAACAGCAGCCTTTATATGTTCCGGCTTGATTTGTCTAAATGCCGGCAGGCTAGCTGTCTCTAATAACGGATTATCCAAGGCATTGTCTCAAGCGAGTTTAGTAAGCACGAATCAGCATTGCTTAATGATCTATACATCCAGGTTATTAACATTCAAAGCATTTGATTCGATGAAATCACGCCTTGGTTCGACCTGATCCCCCATCAAGGTCGTAAATACTTCGTCCGCGGCAACAGCGTCTTCAATACGAACATTCAACAGGCGTCGGTTCTCGGGATCCATCGTTGTCTCCCAAAGTTGATCCGGATTCATTTCTCCCAGCCCTTTATAGCGCTGAATATTTAATCCCTTCCTGGCCTCTTTCATCAACCATTCGTAGACTTCGCTAAATTTGCTGACCGTCTGCTTGCGTTCGCCACGGCTGATACTGGAATTCTCGGTGAACATATCACCCGCCTGTTCAACAAACTGAGCTATCGTCTTATAGTCACCACTGTTAAAAAATTCTGCCCTTAACTTGCTTCTGCTGGCAATTCCATGCAGGCGCTTGCTAATGCTAAGGCCGTATTGATTACTATCTTCGTCCCCATTAACTTCTATGGTATAGGAAACCGAGGTTTCACTTTTTTCATTCATCCTTGTTGCAAGCTGCTCTGCCCAATTTTTCATCGCTTGCTCATCGAGCAAGCTGGTGTCGGACAATGCTGGTAAATCAATCAATTCCGACAAAACTTCTGGTAGTACTGCTTGCTTCAGTCTCTCAAAAATAGCCAGGATAGTTATATATCGCAATGCCAGATCCTGGAGCGCCAGATCGGATAATGCCGGTAAATCATCCGCAAGATGTAATTGAGCACCTTCGATTGCAAGCTGTAACAGATAGCTATTGAGTTCTTTATCGTCTTTTACATAACGCTCCTGCTTGCCTTTTTTAACTTTATACAACGGCGGCTGAGCAATATAAATGTGTCCTCGTTCGACCAATTCTTTCATTTGTCGATAAAAGAAAGTTAATAACAGTGTACGAATATGTGAGCCATCGACATCCGCATCGGTCATGATAATAATATGGTGATAACGTAGTTTATCGATATTAAATTCTTCTCGGCCGATTCCACAACCCAGAGCGGTGATTAACGTGCCGACTTCTGCTGATTGCAGCATTTTATCGAAACGGGCTTTCTCTACGTTTAATATTTTACCCTTAAGCGGCAGTATTGCCTGAGTCCTACGATTTCTGCCCTGTTTTGCGGAACCACCGGCAGAGTCACCCTCCACCAGATAAATTTCCGATAAACTCGGATCTTTTTCCTGACAGTCGGCCAGTTTTCCTGGCAACCCAGCGATGTCTAGTGCTCCTTTCCGGCGGGTCATTTCCCTTGCTTTACGGGCCGCTTCACGAGCTCGTGCTGCATCCTGAATCTTAGAGGTAATCGCTTTGGCCTCAGCCGGGTGTTCTGCCAGGTAATCCTTGAGATGTTCACCAACGGCCGATTCGACTATACCTTTAATCTCTGAAGAGACTAGCTTGTCCTTAGTTTGCGATGAAAATTTCGGGTCGGGTATCTTGACAGAAAGAACCGCCGTTAAGCCCTCACGGGCATCGTCACCACCTGTTGAAACTTTATCCTTCTTTCCTTGCACGCCCTCCATGTACTGATTTAGCGTACGCGTCAAAGCCGTACGAAAACCTGACAGGTGGGTACCACCGTCGCGTTGAGGGATGTTATTGGTGAAACAGAATATATTTTCCTGATATGAGTCGTTCCACTGCATCGAAACCTCGATACCGACATCCTGTAGCTCAACTTCAATTTCGATCACATTTTCATGAATCGGTGTTTTATTTTTATTTAAATGTTCGACAAAGGCTCGAATACCGCCTTCGTATTCAAAAACATCCTCTTTATTCGACCTTTCATCGAATAAATGAATTTTGACTCCCGAATTCAGAAAAGACAGTTCCCGCAACCGTTTAGCCAAAATATCGTAATGGAACTCAACATCACCAAATATTTCTCCACTGGGGAAAAACCTTAATTCTGTTCCAGTTTGATCTGTATCTTTAATTTCCTTCAAGTCTTCCTGAGGGACGCCTCTTAAATACTCCTGCGCGTATAACTTCCCCTGACGTTTTATGCGTAATGACAATTTACTCGATAATGCATTGACGACCGAAATTCCCACACCGTGCAAACCACCAGAGACCTTGTATGAATTGTCATCGAATTTTCCGCCAGCATGTAATACTGTGAGAATAACTTCAGCTGCCGACCGGCCCTCTTCTTTGTGAATATCGACCGGGATGCCTCGACCATCATCTTTTACCGACACCGATCCATCACTATGGATAACAACTTTTATTTCGGAACAATGTCCTGCCAGCGCTTCGTCGATAGAATTATCGACGGCTTCAAATACCAGGTGATGCAGCCCGGTCCCGTCATCGGTATCACCGATATACATACCCGGCCGCTTGCGCACAGCATCAAGGCCTTTGAGCACCTGGATGCTACTAGAATCATAATCTGACATTGAATTATCTAACTGGATTTCCGAGGTTTTATCATACCATGTTCCACGTGAAACATTTTAAAATCTTTCCCTCTTATAACCTCTGGAACATGAGGCTCTATGTTGGTTATAAACAGTTGTAAGCCTATCTCTAATAGCGTCTCGTACACCTTACCCTGCGCAGACTCATCCATTTCTGCCCGCAAATCATCCACCAGTAAAATTAGCTGTCTCTCGCTTTTTTGTCTAAGGGTTTTTAAAGCGGCGATAAATAAAGCTATTGATAGTCGTTTTAGTTGACCTCTGGACAAA
Source organism: Gammaproteobacteria bacterium (assembly GCA_030595795.1). GTDB lineage: Bacteria > Pseudomonadota > Gammaproteobacteria. Next base: position 31,778 of record JAUVCH010000010.1, on the reverse strand, counting down.
ACATCTGCTGCCGGGTGGCCATCGGCAAGAATCTGAATGTTATCTCGATGGATTCCTGCATGGGTAAATCCCGCTCTAATATCCTTTTCTCTGTTTTTATTGAGCGCCTCCTGCAAGCTCATTGATGAATGCCATCCCTGATGATATTCCAGACTTATATCCACGTCGTCCAATAGTCCTGCCATTCCTGATTTAATATGGCGCGCTATTTCACCACAATAGGTTTTCCTATAATTTTGAAGGGCCAGGGATGGTTGAATCAGATAATCATCCCAATAATCTAGCAGGTTCACGTCCTTTTTAAACTTCAATAATTTATTTCTTTGTTTCAAGGCGTGCTGGTATTGTTGCCAGTATTCTCCATAGGAATGTTCCACGTGAAACATACACCAGTCCAGGTACTGACGTCGTTGTTGCGGCGAACCAGTAATTAAATTCAAACTGTCGGCATTGATGATATTGATTGGTGTTTTATTGACTAGAATAGACCGTCGTTTGATAGTCTCTCCATCAACACGTATATCGAATTTATCACTAGACTTAGATAATCCTGCTTTGTAATCATTAAATCGACCAAATAACAGAAAACTATTTTTATCGTGCTGGATGGATTTTTTTAAATGATGGGATCGAAAGGAACGGCCCTGGCATAAAACAAAGACTGCTTCGAGTAAACTAGTTTTGCCCGATCCATTATCACCAGAAATTAAGTTTATGGAAGGATGGAAATCGAGCGTCGTGCTCTGGAGATTTCGGAAATCTGTCAGACTTAGCTGACTGATCGACATATCATTGATATATGGCGTTTATAAACGCATGGGCATAACAACATACACGTTCAATGAATCTTCACTTTCACTCATGATACAACTACTATTCGCATCTTTGAGTTTGATAAAAACATTCTCTGAGTCGAGCACATTAAGCACATCGATTAAATAGGTTACGTTAAATCCAATTTCCATTTCGGTATCATCATAAATCACCGAAATTTCTTCTTCGGCTTCTTCCTGATCGGGGTTATTTGCCTGAATCGACAAATTTCCAGATGAAAGTGTTAAGCGAATTCCTCGGTATTTTTCATTCGACAATATGGCAATACGATTCATAGAATTTTTCAATGCTTCTCTGTTCACCTGGAGAACTTTGTTTCCATCAACCGGGATGACTCGTTTGTAGTCGGGAAATTTCCCATCGATTAGCTTTGAAGTGAATGTCAGAGTATCAGTCTCTACTCGAATATGATTCTGTGACAGAGTTATCTTTGCTTCACTATCCGTATTTTCGAGCAAACGGGATAGTTCAAGCACACCTTTTCGCGGGATAATAATCTGCTTATCGACATTTAAATCTATATTTGTTTTGAATTCACTTAAAGCCAGCCGGTGTCCATCGGTGGCGACCAGTTTCAGTTTATCAGATGATATTTCTACCAGAATCCCATTTAGATAGTAACGTACATCTTGCTGAGCCATTGCGAACCCAGTGTTATCAAAAAGCGCCTTAAACTGTTTTTGAGGTAAGGTAAAAGACTGCTGGGCATCTATTTCATCGAGCCCGGGAAAATCACTCGCCGGTAACGAGGCGAGTGAAAATCGACTTCGTCCAGAAATAAGCGTAACTTTGTTTTCTTCGATATTAAATTCTATCTCGGAACCATCGGGCAAGGCTTTACAGATATCTAGCAATTTCCGTGCAGGCAATGTCGTCTGGAAATCTTCCGCAGATGGCGATTCTACTGTTGATACCATTTCTATTTCAAGATCCGTCGCGGTAAGTGTTAAAGACCCAGAAATAGATTTAAGCAAAACATTTCCTAGTATTGGTAATGTCTGTCTACGTTCAACCGCCCCTATGACGTGCTGGAGGGGTGTTAGTATGTGCTCTCTGTTAATAATAGTTTTCATTTATATATAAATAACTGTTGTTATTAGCATATGCTAAATTTGTTTAAAAATGCTTTTTTTCTTTATATATCAATATCTTAGTTGATATTTTAGCGAATTAATACTGTCCGTAGCCATTTGGTAAGCTGTGAATAAAAGTAGAATAAAATAGCTCCTTAAATTAATTACTTTTTTATCCACAAGCTGTGCACAATATCGCTAGTAAAATACCATGAATAGTCTAAGAGAAATAGCCAGTTTGGGTTAGTCTCAAACATTATTGTGGCTTAATTACTCAGAATGTGGTGTAAGTTCACGTAATCTTCATCTATACGTTGATCTTCGCGGCGTAATTCAACGATTTTTCTACAGGCGTGTAATACTGTCGTATGATCTCTACCACCAAAGGCGTTGCCTATTTCTGGCAAACTATGTCGGGTTAAATCTTTAGCTAGTGCCATAGCTAATTGCCTGGGACGCGTGATTGAGCGGTTGCGCCGACTCGACAACAAGTCTGCGATACGTATTTTGTAAAACTCAGCGACCAGTTTTTGTATCATATCGATGGTAACGGGTTTATTCTGAACAGCGAGTAACTCCTTCAATGCCTGTCTAGTGAACTCCAGGGTAATCTCCTGTCCGGTAAATCTAGAATGAGCGATTACCCGCTTTAAGGCGCCCTCAAGGTCACGGATATTCGATTTAAAACGCTCGGCCACGAAAAAGGCAACATCGTTCGGTACTGAGACTTTGGCCTGTTCGGCTTTACTTTTTAAGATTGCGACCCGCGTTTCGAGGTCGGCGGGCTTAATATCGACGGCAAGACCCCAACCTAGCCGAGAACGAATGCGGTCTTCCAGCCCTTCAATTTCCTTAGGGTATCGGTCACAGGTGATGACCATTTGCGCACTGGCTTCGTACAGCGAATTAAAAGTATGAAAAAATTCTTCCTGAGATCGGCTTTTGTCAGCGAGAAACTGAATATCATCGACGAGTAAGGCATCCAGACTACGGTAGGAGTTTTTGAACTCATTCATTTTGCTGTGTTGTAAGGCCTTGACCATATCTGAAACAAATCGCTCACAGTTTACGTACAAGACGTTTGCCTGAGGATTGTTTTGTTTGATCTGGTTCCCGATAGCGTGCATTAAATGCGTTTTACCAAGCCCAACACCGCCATAAATATACATTGGATTATATTCAGCGCCGGGGTTGTTACTAATCTGTATTGATGCGGCTCGCGCCAGCTGGTTTGATTTACCCTCGACGAAGTTGCCGAACACCTGGTTGCTACTGAGACCACTGATCTGGCTATTTTGGCGTTGGTTCTGCTCGACAGGCCGGGGTCTGGGTTGAGTCGCTAGCCGGGCTTGGGAGCCTATGGCGAGGCTTACCGTTAGCGACTTGGTATCGTCCAGGCTTGTAACCAGTTCGCGGATTCGATCGAGGAAGTGCTTGCGAACCCAGTCCATGACGAAGCGATTGGGTGCCAGCAACTGAAGGGTGTTCATCTCCTGCTCGACCTGTAAGGGTAATATCCAGGTGTTGAGCTGTTGTTCGCTTATTTCGCCTTCCAGACAGGAAATGCATTGTTGCCAGATAGAATTCAAGGTTTACGCCAAATTGATTTTAGAGTTTGTTTGCCTGCTAGAACGCGCACCCATATTATACTTATCCACAGCCAGAGCATAGTCCGTGCGCGGAAATAATTTTCATAATCGAGAAGTTAAATTTAGCCTGGCTACCCGATAGCGATAGAAAATGCGCAGATAGCATTAAAATACTTCGGAATATGCGATTTAACTATTGACGTGTGGGGGTTGTACAGTAAAATATCGCGCCTTGTTGAAATCGACAGGCTGTTTTAAGCCGAGGCTCCACACATGAAACGTACATTCCAACCTAGTAATCTGAAGCGTGCTAGAACGCACGGATTTCGTGCTCGCATGCAAACTAAAGGTGGGCAAAGCGTTATAAAAGCACGCCGATCTAAAGGTAGAGCTCGCCTGACACCTTAAAAAATGTCGAATCCGGTCGGGGAAACTTTTCCCAGGCAATTGAGATTAACGCGCGCTAACGAATTTAGGCAGGTATTTCAAAATAACTTTCGCCAGAGTGATGCCAGTATTACTATACTGGTCGGAATTCAGGCAGGGTTAAATCCCCGCTTAGGCTTTGCTATAGCGAAAAAGCAAATACCAAAAGCGGTTCAGAGAAACAGGCTAAAAAGAATATTCCGAGAGAGTTTTCGAAAAAATCAGGATCGGCTGCCAGATCGAGATGTGGTAATCATGGTACGGCGCTCTATTTTGAATATCGAAGTAACATTATTAAATGCCAGTCTGGAAAAACATTGGAATAGCGTTATCAAACAATGCGAAAAATCCTGATCATACCGATTCGATTCTATCAGTATTTGCTTAGCCCCTGGGTAGGCCATCACTGTCGTTTCACACCAAGTTGTTCGCATTACGCGATCGAAGCAATCGATGAGCATGGTTCCATCAAAGGTTTATTCCTGACTCTGAAGCGCCTGGCTAGCTGTCATCCCTGGCATGTCGGCGGCTACGACCCAGTTCCAGACACGTGCAAGTCAAACCAAGAACAGAGCAAATTCCATGGATAACTCCCGCTTATTTTTATTCGCAGCCCTCGCTTTTGTTGGCATGTTGCTCTGGCAACAATGGCAGGCGGACTATGGTCCGCAGCCGATAGCAATCGAGCAACCCGGTAGTGAAGTTGTCTCTACCAATGGCTATGGTGCTAAATCGGATATAGATGATTTACCCGAACTGGCTGAAAATCAGGTTGGTTCAAGCAGTTCTTTCAGCAGCAGCTCTACCATTGAAACACAGCAGTCGAATCAACAACTGATTATTGTCGAAACCGATGTTATCCGCGCCGAGATAGATAGGCTTGGAGGCGTAGTCCGTTCTTTGAAATTGAAAAAATTTCCAGTTTCACTCGAACAGCCGGATGTTTTTTTGGAGATAGTCCACAGTCAGAGTGACTCTGTCTATTTGATGCAAAGCGGTTTGCGCAATAAAGCGAATACGGCACCGACACATTACAGTATTTATCAGACGGCGAAGACTAAATATCAGCTCGAAGACGGCGAGGACGAGTTAATCGTGCCCTTCTACTGGCGTGAAAATGGTATCGAGGTCACCAAAAGCTATCGTTTCCGGCGCGGTGATTATTTAGTCGATGTAAGCCATCGTATTGTTAATAACACTAGCGACGACTGGACCGGTAGCCAATACCGCCAAATTCAACGATCTAGACCACTGGAAACATCTCGCCTGTTATATACCTATACAGGTTCGGTTTATTACAACGAGGAAGTTAAGTACGAAAAAGTCGATTTCGATGACATGGAAGATAGCGCGCTGAAAGTAGGCTCCACTGGTGGCTGGATTGCCATGCTACAGCATTATTTTCTATCCGCCTGGGTACCCGCTCAGGATGATAAGAACCTGGTTTATTCGATTGCCAATACTAAACGAAACCCCGCAACCTATACCATAGGGCTCAGGTCCGAAAATCAACAGGCTGGTCCAGGCGGAAGCGTTGAATTCAATAGCCAGATGTTTGTCGGCCCGAAAATAGTGTCACGACTGGAAGAAATATCGCCTGGTCTCGAACTAACAGTCGATTATGGCGTATTAACCTTCATCTCCAAGCCGTTGTACTGGTTACTGTCGTTTTATCACAGTTATGTTGGTAACTGGGGATTAGCAATAATATTGTTAACACTCACTATCAAGGCAGTGTTCTACAAGTTGTCAGAAACCAGCTATCGCTCAATGGCGAGGATGCGAAAGGTTGGGCCGAGGTTAAAAACCTTGAAGGAACGTTATGGCGATGACCGCCAGAAAATGAACCAGGCGATGATGGAGCTATATAAGACCGAGAAAATCAATCCAATGGGTGGTTGTTTGCCTATCCTGGTGCAGATTCCGGTATTTATTGCGCTCTATTGGGCGTTACTGGAAAGTGTCGATTTACGCCAGGCGCCCTTTATCTTCTGGATCCAGGATTTATCGGTCATGGATCCGTTTTATGTATTACCCGTCATCATGGGTATTAGCATGTTGATTCAGCAAAGATTGAATCCGGCGCCACCGGATCCTATTCAGGCCAAAGTGATGATGGCGTTACCGTTTATCTTCACCATATTTTTCGCCTTCTTCCCTTCCGGACTGGTTTTGTATTGGGTAGTCAATAATACGTTGTCGATTGCGCAACAGTATATAATTACCAAACGTATCGAAGCTGGGGGTAAGTAACCGGCTCGAGTATTCGGCCCGGCAATCATCGCATGGCTGACAGGGATACCATTGCCGCAATTGCCACTCCTGCGGGTGTCGGCGGCATTGGTATTATACGATTATCCGGCCCCCTGGCATTATCCATCGGAGAATCTTTAATCCATGATGAGCTTCCTGCCAAACAGGTTCGCTTTCGACGTTTTTACGATTCTGCCAAACAAATCCTGGATCATGGCATCTGCTTTTACTACCCGCAACCGCACTCGTTTAGTGGTGAAGATGTGGTCGAGATCCAGGCGCACGGCGGCCCTGTTCTACTCGACATGCTGCTCGAGCGAGTCTGCGAACTCGGCGCCCGGCTAGCGCGAGCCGGAGAGTTTTCCGAACGCGCATTTTTGAACGGAAAACTCGACCTGGCTCAGGCCGAAGCTATCGCGGACCTAATCGAATCCGGCAGCCGCGCGGCGGCAAAAGCTGCGATGCGGTCTTTAGAGGGCGAGTTTTCCAGCCATATTCGGGTGTTGGTTGAGGACGTAATCAGTCTTAGGGTCTATGTCGAGTCGGCGCTAGATTTCGCCGAAGAAGAAATAGATTTTCTGGCTGATGCGAATATCAGCGACAAGCTGTTAGTGTGTCAGCAAGCGATTGAGCGGGTTTTGCAACGGGCTGAACAGGGTAGAATCTTAAAAGATGGCTTGAGCCTGGTTTTGGCAGGGTTGCCAAACGCTGGCAAGTCCAGTTTGCTGAATCATCTCGCCGGTTATGAAGCCGCGATTGTTACCGATATCCCCGGTACTACCCGAGATGTTATCCACGAGCATATTTCCCTCAAAGGCATACCCATTCGAGTGCGCGATACTGCTGGACTGCGGGAATCGGATAACCCGGTCGAGCAGGAAGGCATAAAACGCGCCTGGCAAGAAATAAATAAAGCCGATTCTGTAATACTGCTAGTCGATGCCAGTTTGGGAATTACGCCTGACGATGAAATAATCATCAAGCAGATGGAATCGATAAATTACCAGCTGGTTTACAGTAAATGTGATTTGCTTACAAATGAAGGGCAAAGAAATAAGAAAACGAGTTATATTTCAGTTCACAGCGGTGAGGGAATGGAAGCCTTAATCAACCAGATTACCGGCGAGGTAAAGGATTTTAATCAGGACAATCAAACCATCCTGGCGCGCCGTCGTCATATCGATGCATTACAACGCGCACGGCAGGGGCTAATACAGGCTCGGCAAGTGTTTGATGATACCGGTTCGGGTGAACTCATGGCCGAGGATTTACGGCAAGTGCAGCAAGATCTAAATGAAATTACCGGTGAGTTCAATACCGAGGACTTACTAGGCCAGATATTTTCCCGATTTTGTATTGGCAAATAAATTCACAATATCGAATTCGATTCCCGGCGTAACAATAGAATATCGCGATAGATGTTCGGATCTTTTACATAGGTCAATTCCCCTGCCAGTGGATTAATCTGATCGTAAAGGCGAGAAAGCCAGAAGCGCATCGCGGCCACGCGCAGCATTAAAGGTAAAGTTTCGCGTTCTATATCGAGCAAGGGCCTGACCTGGTTATAAGCATCGATAAAGTGATGCAGCCTGTTTGGCTCGAATTCACCGCTTTCAACAATACACCAGTCGTTTATTGCTATCGCCAGATCGTAGAGCCAGAAATCGTGGCAGGCGTATTCAAAATCAATAATACCGACTAGCTCCTGGTCATGAAATAACGCGTTATCGTGAAATAAATCGGCATGTACGGCCCCTTTGGGCATCTCTAGCTGTTTTAATACCTTATAGGCCTTGATTTCTTCATCGAGTAGCTTGAGACCGGACGTCGCTAATTTCGGAGAAAGTTGCTTTTGCATCGACTGGCGCCATTCGCCACCGCAGGGGTTGTCGTGCTGGTCAGGAAATTTTTTGCCCACCAGGTGTAGCCGAGCCAGCTCAGCTCCAACAAGGGCGCAATGTTGATTACCAGGGTGTGGGCATACTTCACCGCGCAGTCGTTCGATGATAGCGGCTGGCTTATGATTTAGAGAGGCATAAAAATTGCCCTGATTATTTACAATCGGTGCTGCGCAGGCGATCTTTTCCTGAGCTAAATGATGTTGCAGGCTGAGTATATAATCGAGGTTACGCTTATCCTGGTGTTCGAATAACGTTAGGACATATAAGCCGGAATCGGTTTCCAACCAGTAATTACTATTGGTAATACCCGCAGCGATACCCTGATGAGAAATCAGTTTACCGACGAAATACTGTTCGATAAATAATTCGAGCTGTTCATGCGATACAGGGGTATAAACCGACATAAAATTGGCCGCAGGGTAATAATAAAAACATCCACATCGGATGTGTAATAGCCTGTGATATTATCTCGCCTCAGGCCGTAAGCGGCGGGCATTGTAGCGCAACAATATGAGTCAAGAGAAACAAAAAAAGCTGGTTCTGGTCGATGGCAGTTCGTACCTGTTCCGAGCCTATCACGGTTTACCCCCGCTTACCCATAACGGCCATCCAACAGGCGCGATGTATGGCGTACTAAACATGTTGCGTAAGCTGGTGAAAGACGAGCAGCCAGATAATATCGCCATGGTTTTCGATGCCAAGGGTAAAACCTTCCGCAATGATATCTACGCGGAGTATAAAGCGAATAGACCACCGATGCCGGATGACCTGCGTGAACAGATTCAGCCGCTACACGATATTATTCAGGCCCAGGGCTTTCCCCTGATTAGCATCGAAGGCGTAGAAGCCGATGACGTTATCGGTACCTTAAGCGTCGAAGCTACCCAACGCGGCTATCAGGTATTAATTTCGACAGGCGATAAAGATATGGCGCAGTTGGTAAATCCAGAAGTTCGTCTTATCAATACGATGAACAATCACCTCATGACCGAGGAAGCCGTAGTAGAAAAATTCCAGGTCAGGCCGGATCAGATTATTGACTATTTGGCGTTAATGGGTGATACCTCCGATAATATCCCAGGCGTACCCAAAGTGGGACCTAAGACAGCGAGTAAATGGATTGCCCAGTATGGAAGCTTACAGGCAGTAATGGATAATGCCGAAGAGATAAAAGGCAAGGTCGGTGAGAACCTGCGAGAGTCAATCGACTTCCTGCCGATGTCTTATCAACTGGCGACCATAAAGCTCGATTGTGACACGGGTGTCGAAATCGACGATTTGATTCAGGCTGATGCCGATAGCGCGGCTCTCGCGGCTTATTACCAACGGTTTGGTTTTTCTCGCTGGAACGATGAACTAGATGATCAGTCGGTCGAGGTTGAAGTCCCCGAAGAAATTCCCGCTGAATACGAATGCGTTCTTACCCAGCAAGGCTTCGATTATTGGCTAGATCTAATTAAAAAGGCAGATAGTTTTGCTATCGACACCGAAACTACCAGTCTCGACTATATGCAGGCCAGGCTGGTCGGCATCTCACTCTGCGTTACGCCGGGTAAGGCCTGCTACATACCGCTTGGGCATAGTTATCTCGGTGCACCCGAGCAGCTTGATCGTGAACAGGTGCTAAGTACGCTAAAGCCTATTTTAGAGGATCCTGCGGTTGGTAAGATCGGCCAGAATTTAAAATACGACGCCCATATATTTATCAGCGAAGGTATCCACTTAAAAGGCATTGCGCACGACACCATGTTGCAATCCTATGTGCTTAACTCGACTGCCAGTCGGCATAATATGGATGCGTTGGCACACTTTTATCTGGGCCGTGAAACTATTCATTTCGAAGATATCGCCGGCAAAGGCGTGAAGCAGCTAACCTTCGACCAGATCGAACTCGACAAAGCCAGCGATTATGCGGCCGAAGACGCCGACATTACCCTGCAATTGCATCACTGTTTGCACGAACGCCTACAGGGAGATAAAAGCCTTAACGAGGTATATCAGAAAATCGAATTACCCCTGGTCGAAGTGTTATTGAAAATCGAGCAAAACGGTGTATTAATCGATGAGAAGTTGCTGCACCAACAAGGGATCGAAGTCGATGAAAAATTAACGAATATCGAAGCATCGGTATACGAATTAGCCGGTGAAGCCTTTAATCTGAGTTCGCCGAAACAAATTCAGGCAATTTTATACGATAAACTCGAATTGCCCGTGCTACGCAAAACCCCTAAAGGCCAGCCATCCACCGCCGAAGATGTGCTTGAAGAACTGGCTCAAAATTACGAGATTCCTGCTCTGATACTCGAACACCGTAGTTTGAACAAACTGAAAACGACTTATATCGATAAGCTGCCGAAAGAGATCAATCCCCGTACCGGCCGCGTCCATACTTCTTACCAGCAGGCGGTAGCTTCTACGGGACGACTTTCTTCGACCAGCCCGAATTTACAGAATATCCCAATTCGAACCGCCGAAGGACGCCGAATTCGCGAGGCATTTGTTGCCGCCGAAGGTAAACGTATTCTGGCGCTAGACTATTCACAAATCGAATTGCGCATCATGGCGCATTTGTCAGCCGATGAAAATTTGATTAAAGCGTTTGAGCAGGGTCTGGATGTCCACCGAGCCACAGCCGCCGAGGTATTTGCCTGTGAACTCGATGCGGTAGAATCCGATCAGCGTAGAGCAGCAAAGGCCATTAATTTCGGCCTGATTTACGGTATGTCGGCGTTTGGGTTGGGGAAACAGCTGAATATTGGTCGAAATGAGGCTCAAAAGTACGTCGACACTTATTTCGAACGCTATCCAGGCGTGAAAAAGTATATGGAAGATACCAAGCAGTTAGCACGCGATCAGGGTTATGTAGAAACCGTATTCGGACGCCGCCTGTATTTGCCTGATATTAATGCGCGCAACGCCATGCAACGCCAATATGCCGAGCGAACCGCGATCAATGCACCGATGCAGGGTACCGCCGCCGACATAATCAAACGCGCCATGATTGATGTGCATCATTGGCTGATCGAAGACGGCAATAACACCACGATGATTATGCAGGTACACGATGAACTGGTATTCGAAGTGAAACAGGATGATATAGAGCGCAGCCAGGAAACACTCTCCAGTTTGATGACTTCAGCCGCTCAACTATCGATCAAGCTCGAGGTCGATGCGGGTGTTGGCGTCAATTGGCACGAGGCGCATTAAACTATTCAATTGAATACCAAGCCTGCATATTAATTAAACTGTAATTTATCCGGTAATTTTGCAAATCTGGGCTATAAAGTAGAGGCAGACAGAACTTTGCTAGTTAGTCACTGTCAAAAGATTTTGCGCTATAGCCCAGCGCAAAAGTCCGTTCTCCCTCCTATGAGCGGACATTGTTCCGGAAACCCCATCCGGTTCAAACTATTTTCCCCTGGTAGTTTACTGCCAGGGTTTTTTTTGCGCTGTTTCTATTTAGCCGGCCTCTAGCCAACTGCCACACCTGGCCTCAAGCTGCTCCAGTCCCTGCTTGTTCAACACCGATAAACTCGAAACCGAGAGATTATCGCCGCCAATATTCTTCTGTATCTTTAAAAACGCATCCTGAACGGCACTTTTCGAGAGCTTGTCTGATTTAGTGAGTAGAATATGTAGCGGCAGGTCATCACCAAGCATGTCGATCAGCCCCTGGTCAAGGTCGCCAATACCGCGGCGAATATCAACCACGATAACCAGGCCTTTTAAAGCCTTACGGTGAAGCAAATAAGTCGTCAACACCAGATCCCAGTGGCTACGCATTTTTTTCGAGACCTTGGCGAAGCCGTAACCTGGCAAATCAACCAGGTGTTTATCGTTTCCCAGGGTGAAAAAATTAATCAACTGCGTGCGCCCCGGTGTTTTACTGGTCTTACACAACCCTTTCTGGTCGGTGAGGCAGTTTATGGCGCTAGATTTCCCCGAGTTAGAGCGGCCGGCGAAGGCAATTTCATGGCCATGATCGGGTATGAGTTGAGAAATCTCATAGGCACTAGTAAGGAAACTGGCCTGTCGGAAGGAATTAGTCATTACAGTTTGTTAAGCTCTTGTTGAACGAGGCGTTGGTGTATGATATACATTCTCGCCGAAAATTTCCGTACTAGAATCAATTAGGAGAAAACATGAAACCGAGTCATCTTGGAGCTATCATCATCGGGTTTTGCAGTTTGATATCGTTCAATCTGTATGCAGCGAGCATTGAGGCTGGAAAAACAAAAAGCGCATTATGTGCAGGTTGTCATGGCCAGGATGGCAATAGTGTTAATGCGATCTGGCCGAAACTGGCCGGTCAACACGCATCTTACCTCACCAAGCAAATTCGTGAGTTCAAAGACGGCACCCGAGTTGACCCCGTCATGAAAGGGATGGTAGCAGCGTTGACGGACGATGATATTGCCGATATTGCGGCGTATTTCGAAAGTCAGAAAATTAAAACGGGTGCCTTCGACGCCGATTTGGTGGCAAAGGGAGAAAGCATTTTCCGTGGTGGTATTACCGAATCTTCGATACCCGCCTGTATTGGCTGCCATGGTCCATCTGGTGATGGTAATGGCCCAGCTTCATTCCCCTCGCTGAAGGGCCAACATCCTGAATACCTGGTAATGCAATTGACTAAATTCAAGGATGGTTTGCGTACTAATGACCCGGGTAAAATGATGCAAAATGTTTCAAAACGAATGCTAGATAGTGAAATGCAGGCCGTCGCTGCTTACATCGCGGGTTTACAGTAATAAAGATAAAAGCCCTCGAAAAACTAGGGCTTACCTCTCGAACCTTTGATACCTATTTCGAACTTATTCAGCCTGCGTTCGCCTAAGCGTTTTAAACTCTCCACGTCGAAGTGAAGACAGTACTTTATTAAAGAGGAATTTTCATGATTAAAAAATGTATATCCGGCTTACTCATTAGTCTACTTTTCAGTACGCATCTGTTGGCCCAACAGGCTTTTATCGAAGGTGCCGACTATCAGCTGATTAACCCACCAGTAAAAACGTCTAATCCGGATAAGGTTGTCGTAACCGAAATGTTCTGGTACGGCTGCCCGCATTGTTTTACCTTTGAATCTTATGTCGAAAAGTGGTCAGCTAATTTACCGAATGGTATCGTATTCGAACAGACGCCTTCTGTTTTAAATCCGCGCTGGGGAGATCACGCACGAACTTATTACACCCTGAAGCAGATGGGTGAGCTGGGGAAAGTTCACCGAAAATTGTTCGATGCTATCCATGTCGAACGTCAGCGATTAAACCATTTCGAGGATATTGCAAGGTTTGTTGCAACACAGGGCGTCGATGAAGCTAAGTTTCGAGAAACGTATAATTCATTTCCGGTAGATTCTCTTTTTCGGAAGAATTTAAAGATAGAACAAAAATATGGCCACCGTGGCGTGCCCTCGGTCATTGTAAATGGGAAATATCTAACCTCTGGCGGGATGACAGGAAGCAATCAGCGTTTGATACAGGTGATCAACTTTTTGGCTAATAAAGAACTTAACCAATAGGCGAACCAGGGCGTCTGGGATTTTGAATTCAGACGATTAGATGAGATAGTTCGCTCTCGATTTGCACGAATTCAGATCGTAGTGGTTGTATGAATTCCGATGAATCTGGCATATCTCCTGCGTTGGCCTGCGTTTCAAGATTGGCTGCCTGCGCCGAGAGTCGGTGACCGCCAAGATTGGCGCTACATGATTTCAGACTATGCGCATGGCGAGAGAATGCTTCTATGTCGCCCTCGCTGAAAGACCGCGCTAAAGCCGATAGAATTTCCTCTCCGGACTCGATAAATATAGGTATCAAATCGTTAAAATCTTCACCCATATCTTCCTTTAATCGATTGAATGCGACATGATCGATGGCGGTAGAATAATTCTCGGGCATGTTTTCCTCACATTTAAATCCTGAGTGATATTAACCGATTATGGGGATTATCGGCAAATGCCATAGCATTATTGGGTAACCCAGGTAATCGATGCTTTAGCAATGTTACCTTTACCCTCGAAACAGAGGGAGTCGCATAAATTTTCGATCAGCATTAATCCGCGACCATTTAGTGCGTTGGAATCTTCTTTCGGAGGGCGGTAATTTTCATAATCGAATCCTTGACCGCTGTCTTCTACGCGTAAGTGAATGTGCCTTTGGTTAGCTATTTGTTCCACGACCAGTTCGAAATTCACATAGCCAGATTCAAGTGCCATTAGTCGTGTTTCACGCTCCTTAAAATAATTGGCAAACCCGGCTGGATCCGACTTCATTTTCGAGTCCAGGCCAAGGACGCCGTGGTCGAGGGCATTGACATAAAGTTCGGTAATGACGGTAAAAAGGGATTGGCTCTCTTCCGCGAGGTCTTCCATTTCTAATATGTGGTTAACCAGAATGGGCACAGGGTTAGTTTCGCGTAGGCGCAGACCAGTGAAATTAAGTACCAGTTCCCACTCGCCCTGGTTAGCCAGCGGTTTTTTAATAGCGTGCTGATGTTCGATAATATTTTCCTTCGACACCAGCTCCTGGACACAGGTAAGCTCGACCAGGGTAACATCGTCGACCTGAGCCCTATCCTCACAAAAAAGATCCAGCCCATGAAAAATATTGCCATACACCCCGTTTAATGGCGCCTGACTAATGGCATCTTCTAGTCGAAATTCGCCAAACTTTTCATCCTCAAGATTTCTTGCCTCAGTGAGCCCATCGCTATACATCAGAATCTTATCGTTTCGCTGAAACGTGACGAATTTGCAAATCTCCCTGGTGTTAATATCCTCGACTATGCCGAGTGGTAAACTGTTCGATTTGATTCGATGAGTGATTTCATTGGTAGCGCCATCGATTACCAGTAAATCAGGCATACCGGCGTTGAAAATGTTAGCGTGCTTGAGCTCCTGGTCGATGACTACCAGTTGTACGCCTAAAAACATTCCGACCGGCAGTAACGAGGTCAGTTTTTTATTAATGGCATTAAGCACATTGTCTGCGCTGTAACCCTTGGAGACCATGGTGTGAAATATTTCCGAGACGGGCAGCGCGCCCAGGGCCGCAGAAAGTCCGTGTCCAGTAAAATCACCAATCAACAAAAACAGGTCCTGCGAAGGGGAATAAGCCGAGAGCACCATATCGCCGCTAAACGTGCTCGCGGGGCGAATTTTATCCTTTAAATACGGGCTCTTAATATTGTTACCCTGAACCGCATTTATTAATACTGATTCAGCGATCTCCTGCTCTCGGTGAATCATGCTGTACATACCCTGGACTTCGCTATGCAGCAAGGATATACGTTGCATGGCACGTATTTTTGTACTCAGGATAAAACTATCGAAGGGTTTGACCAGCACGTCGTCACCACCAGCGTCTATGCAGCGGCTCAAAGCTTCCTCGTCGGTTATAGCTGTGAGAAATATGATTGGTACGAAACGGCTACCCGAGGCAGCCTTGATCTGGCGAGTCGCTTCGTAACCATCTACTTCGGGCATCATCACATCCATAAAAATGATGCCTGGACTTTCACTACTAAACAGGTCAATGGCTTCCTGGCCGTTAACTGCCTCAATACAATCGTAGCCTTGTTTTTTCAGTAGGGATATTAATATCAGACGATTTGTTTTTTCGTCGTCTACGATCAGGGCTTTGCCCGGGCTAATTTTATTCATAAAAGGCTAGTGCAGATGGAGTGAAAATTAACGTTATCATTATTATTCTTGGCTACATTCCAAATTCGTCCTTTCTGTTTAGTACAAATTATCGAAAAAGCAAGAAGCTGAGGGCGTTTGAACCGAATTCTCGGAGGTATTTTATGGATTAAAATTACACCCATCCGAGCTTTGATGCGAGACCTGAATAGCGTTGTCGGGTTGTTCTACATGCGGTTTCCATAGTTGTGGTGGTGGCGTGAATGGTAAGCTTTTGTTTTGCGCGTGTTACTCCGGTATATAGTAACTCTCGAGATACTGCTTCCGGTGGGCTATTTGGAGGAAGAATTAATACCACAGAGTTGAATTCAGAGCCCTGCGATTTATGAACAGTCATCGCCCAGGCGCTTTCGTATTCGGGCAAACTATTAATTGGGAAATGACGTAATCCCTGGCGCGAGTCACGGAAAACTGCCTGTAATAGACCATCCTTATCGGGCCAGATTAAACCGATATCACCGTTGAAAAGGTCCATTTCGTAATCATTGGAAAGAATTAGAACAGGCCTGCCATGAAAGTTCACTTCGCTGCTAATCCAGTGTTTTAGACGCATCGCCGTTTCGATTCTTTGATTCATCTCTTTATCGCCAAAAGGACCTGAATGCACCGCGCATAATACCCGGCAGCAGTCGAAAGAATCGAAAGCAGTATCGATATCATCACTCGAAACTACCGCCTGATAATGATCCAAAATATGATCGAGAGTCGATTGCTCAGGTCGATCAACTGGGCCCGAAAACCAGGCTATTTGCGCAGAATCGGTTTCTAATAGTTTAATGACACGAGTCTCGTCACCCTGATTGACCATAGCAGCGAGTATCCCAATGTCACTTTCGTTAGAGAAACGATAGCTTCGTTTGAGCAGAGCGATCGAGTCAGCGATTGCTGTCGGGGTCTCTGAAGTTTGAATATCGGCCCTTTGAATATCGGTTAGAGGCTCTGAGAGAATATCGCAGAGTTTATCGGTTAAACTAGTTGAATACTGGATTGCTCGACCCCGACCGGTGATATCACTTAATACGTTACCCGCGGCCACGGCGGCGAGTTGATCCCGGTCCCCAAGCAAAATGATCCGCGCGTGACTGGGTAGCGCGTCTAGCAGACGATACATAAGCGTGAGATCAACCATAGAAGCTTCATCGATGACAACACAATCAAGCGGTAACAAATGTTGCTGCGAGTAGCGAAAACCTGTTGGTCCGAAACCAAGCAGACGGTGGATGGTACTGGCTTCGGTCGGGATTAGCTCGCGGATGCTGTCGTCGATTAAGCTATTTTCAAGGCCGCTCCTAATCGACTCAATCATGCGTGCTGCGGCCTTACCGGTGGGAGCAGCGAGCGCGATTCGCGTATCGCCCTGTTGCGACAATAATACCGCTAGAATATTGATTACGGTGGTTGTTTTTCCAGTGCCTGGTCCACCCGAAATTACTGCAAACCGCCGAATTACGGAAAGTGCTACCGCTAGTTTTTGTTCGTTTACCGGGTGGTCGATCGTGGCTGGATAGAACTTATCGAGATGCTTTGAAAGCCCATCAACATCGAGCGTTTCCAGGGTTTGCAGACGTGATTTTATGGCTTCAGCAATCTGAGTCTCATAAAACCAGTACCGGAATAAATACAGTCGATTTCCTTCCAGTATCAGCGGTGATGTTTCTCCGGCTAAACCGACGCAGGGACTTTCAAGCAGACCCTTACACCATTGATCAACATCAATACCAGTTAACTGATCCGAACTCGTTAAGCCTTCGCAGTCAAATAGCGGTCTGCCCTGCAAATGCTCCAGTTCGACACAGACATGACCCTGCTGATTCGCCTCGCTCACCAGCGCAGCACTGAGCGCAGTCAGGCTATCGATATTTTCCTGGCTTTGTCCAGCGATAAACCTGGCAAAATAATAGCTCAGTGAGGAAATCGCATTTTGGCCTAACAGGTTCTCCAATATTGAAGTCATAGCCTCTCCCCGTTCATACTAGCGGTACTGGCAAATATTTGATCGAGAGCCTCTATCTCGGTCGCTACCGGGCGTTCGAAATGAACCCCGTATTTTGTGCCATTTTGGGGGCGCATCGCGCGTATAAATAGATAATACGCTCCGCCAAAATGTGTTTCGTAATCGTAGCCAGGAATGCGTTTGCGTAGATATCGGTGTAACGCGATCGTGTAGATTAACAGCTGCAAATCGTAACGCCGATCAAGCATGGCCTGCCGCAAATGATCCGGGGAATAATCTTCGAGACGAGTACCGAGCAGGTTGCTTTTATAATCTGCAAGGTAGTATTTGCCGCGATACTCAAAAACTAGATCTATCACACCAGTGATTAGCCCTCGAAAATTATGGGCGCTTAAGTCTTCGAGTTGAGCGCCACTAATTTCGGTGAGCAATTCATTAAGCCGGTTTATGTCGGCATAGTCGAGCGCAAAATCGAAAGCGATTTCGTTTAATCGTTGCTGGCTGGACAATACCGATAAACTCAGACCCGGTTGAATCAGCTCAGTTTGTAGCACCTGTTTAAGCCAGTCGGATAATACGCTCTGACAGGCACCGCCTTCGAGCCCGAATCGCGGCGCAAAACGCGGGATTAAATTGTCGCATTGAGTGTCGATATCCGATTTAAAATCCAGGTGTTCAAAAATTGTATGCAATAATAAACCGACATGACTACCAGCCGGGAAGTTCAGAATAGCGTCTGTTGTTTTAGCCATCGAACCCGTATGTGGTTGTTGGTGAACGTCGCGTGTAAGATTGGAAAAACTGTTGATGCGCCATGCACTACTTTTCATGGCGTGAAAATCCCGGGCCTGTAAAGGGGTTACCAGGGACTTATCAGGCGACAAGATAATTTCCTGATCGACGCTCGGCAGTGTTATTAATTCAATAGAGCTACCAGCCGTTTTAACAAAGGACTGCAGTTCCTCGAATAACGCCTCGGGATTCGAAAAACCTTTAGCGGCCTCGCTATCCAAATCGTCGGCTGACTGCTTTGAATGCAACAAATAAGCTAGAGCGGTCTGACTACTATTGCCACTTCGACCTGTCGAGCCAGCCACTCCCCAGGCTAGATAAACCTTGCTGCGCGCGCGTGTGAGTGCGACGTACAATAGCCGGACGTCCTCCGCCAGACGTTCTTTATCAGCAAGTAGACAGTGTCTCGAAAAATCTTCGGAACCTAAATCACAAACCGAAATAAAACCGTCATCGTGAAAATGTAATATACCGTTCTTCAATCCCGCTACTGAATTGCAACTCCACAGGTAGGGTATAAACACCACGGGATATTCCAGCCCTTTGCTCTTGTGTATGGTGACGATCTTAACCAGCGCCTGATCGCTCTCGAGGCGTAACTCAGCTTCCTCGGAGTTAGATTCGTTCATTTGGCGAAGAAACCAGTTGAGTAAATCGTCAATGCCGGCACTTCTACTGGACTGTTGCTGTAATAGTTCGGCGAGATGCAGTAAATTGGTTAGACGACGCTCGGCCTGTTCGCGCTTCGAAAGCTTCTGACCCAATTTAAAGATTTGCAACAACTGCTGAAACATAGGAATGAATCCTCGTACCAGCCATAAATGATGGAGATTTTGGAACTGATTTGACCAGTCCTGGCAGTTTGAATTTTGACCAGCGAGATCAGAGATTTCTGAAACTGACAGGTAGAGCACCGAACTTGCCAAAGCCCGACGAACCAACTGGCGGTCATCAGGATGAGCAACTGCTTCGAGCAGATAGTACATGCCGGTAGCTTCTTCGCTCTCAAAAACTTTATCTCTACCGATTGTTACTGAATTTATTCCTCTGGATTCGAGAACCTGGCGTAGGTCTTCACCCTGATAGGCCGTTCGCACTAAAATAGCAATGTCACCACTGCGTAACGGTTGACCATTGATTTTAGTCCGACCTTCGCGACCGCCCTTAAGCAGTCTTGCAATTTCAGAGGCGGTCGTCTGGTTTAAACTTTGACTGGCCCCGGCTTTGCTTAATGGCCTGTTATCTGCTTGTAGCGGAATATGCCACAGGGACATAGCGGGTTCGGTCACATCGTCAACCGCCAAGGTGTTAGCCGCATTTTGTGGCGATGCTTCTACGGCCGTAAAGGCAATAGAATCGGAAAAAATAAAGCTTTGTTCGCGGTAACTAAAAAAACGATTAACTGCATCGACCAGATCAGACTGAGAGCGCCAGTTAGTTTGCAGGGAATATTGTTGTATATTCTCCAGATTCTTAGCTTTCATGTAGGTGAAAATATCTCCGCCTCGAAAGCTGTAAATAGACTGTTTGGGATCTCCTATTAGAGTCAAGCCAACATTCGGTTGCTGATAGTACAAAGTTTTGAATATTTCATATTGAATCGAATCAGTATCCTGAAACTCGTCTATCATAGCTGCTGGAAATTGATCTCTTAAAACCTGAGCTAACTCACTTCCAGAATTACTGTTTAAGGCTTGCAACAATAATTCGAGCTGATCCTGATAAGCGAGTAATCTACTTTCTTCTTTGACCCCTTTAACCTGTGTCGAGACATAATCCAACGCCTCTAACAGAGCACTGGTTTTTATTTGGCATTGAAGTTGGGAAATGATCTCGTTGATTTTTCCCGCAGTGGCAAAAAAACTTCTATCCAGCTCCGCATCTTGTCCTCGTTTCGATGCCATCGAATTCTCATGCAAGATTGCACTGGCCAGGAATTTAAAATCATGTGGTAAAGGGAAAGCTAGCTTTGCGTTGAAATAAGTATCGCAATCCTGGAAAAAAACATCCAGGTTATCGGCGTGGTAGGGAATTTTTTTCGCACGACTCAATACCTTGCTATGCCGGATAATGTTTTTTAATTCAGCTGACTCTACTCGCCACTGCGCTGCTAGATCGAGTAGATTTTTATCGAGACTTCTAAATTCAATGAAACATTTTTCTAAAGTACTGACGGCGGCTGGAATGAAGTGCACGGCTGGTTTCTTACGAATCTCACTAAGCCAACCATTGAAAGTCGGAAAGTTCTGTACAGATTCGAGCAATAAACTGAGTTCACTCGTATCAAGCAAATAGGTCTGCCTTCGCCACCAGTCCCGTGCTGCGCTTTGCCAAAGCTCGTCGTCGTCCACCAGGACCTCACTATCGAAATAATACTTACCCGCCAATGCATGCTCGCGCAAAGCGCGCTGACAGAAACTATGGATAGTCGATATTGCCGCCTCGTCCATACTTCGTAACGCGAGTTGTAACCGAAGAATCGATTCTTTTTTTAACTCACTGTCAAGCGATTGAAACTGAATTAATAATTTTTCGAGAAACTGATCTTTGCTATCTTTGAGGTTCTGAAAAAGATTTAGTGCTTCATAAAGCCTTGAGCGGATACGCCCGCGCAACTCTTCGGTAGCGGCTTTGGTAAAGGTAACAACCAATATCTCCGAGCTGAGCCTGCCATCGAGAATATAGCGAAGATATAGATTGGCGATCGTATAGGTCTTACCGGTACCGGCACTGGCCTCTATCAGCTTGATACCATCAAGCTTTAATCCCAGCATTTCGTCGACGTTAAGCTCTCGGGGTATCATAGTCATTAGTCGGCTAGCTGCGCAATAAGTGGCGAATAAATACGTTGAGCATAGGCGCCAAAAGCAGGGTCGAGCAGCGGATTGTTATTGGTGTTCCGTAATGCCAGCATGATGTAGTCATCCCGGCTATCGCCACCACCGCTAAATCTCTCATCACTTTGCCAGGCTTTATCGGCGTTGCCATCATCGGCAAATTCATAACTGGTATTTGGAAAGACAGGTAAAATGGCATGTTGTCCTAGTTGAAATATTTCTGCGTAATCGCGTAATTGTAAAATAGCCGACGATGAATCCTGAGGCTTTATCTCGACTATCTTATCAAGGCTAATGAGTTTGCTAGTTTCTTCGAATGGTAATAAGTTACAGGCGCACAAAGCGAGATGATCGAGCCACAGACTGAACAAGTTAGCCGGCTTAAATTTACTTGCGGTGTAGTGCATTAATCCGATGTCTGAATAATAATGAGACACTTCACCAAAAAGTATCTGGTTGTCCTTAAGCGGACATCGTATGACAATCGATTCTGTCCCCACGTTGGCAAAAGCTTTTAATTGATCGAGCCATGCCTGATTCTGGCGATAAATATTTTCCAGTTGAATTTCAGCTGCACCGCCATGTGGCAACCTCCCTTCCGCGCGTAATAGTTCTCTCTGACTGGCTTCCCCTCGAATTAAATCATCAGCTAGTTGTGTTTTTATTCCCCATGATTCGAGGCTATCTAGCGAAAAACTTTCCTCATCGTCACTCGCACGATTCTCTTCTAAATAAATTTTAAACTGTGAATTAAAATAATATTTAATCGGGTGTCGGAAGAATCGATGAAACTGCCTGAGGTCAATGCTTTCTAAATTATTGGAATCCGAAATTTTAAGCTGTAAAGGCCAGCTGGTTTCAGGGGCAACAGGTTTGGGTGTTTGCAGGTGATTAGCAACATCGCACCAGTAGTTGTCATAACTACCCGGTTGATTTATATAGTTGGCTTCTGCGAATGCCTGCATCGGATGCACAGTACATATCTGGGTACTAATTCTAGTATAATTAACGGGGTCAGATTCGAATTCAAAATTCAGAAAATCAAGCAACTCCTGTACTAGTACCGATGGCTGGCAGGGACTGTTATCCTTCAGGCTGCGCCCGATATAACTTATATATAGCGCCTCTCGTGCGCAAAGCAGGGTTTCCAACATCAGGTAGCGATCTTCTTCGCCTTTGTGCGGATCCCCTGTTTGACGATTTTGCGCCATCAGGTCAAAATCATTTCTCGATTCACGACGAGGAAAAGCAGCATCGTTCATACCCATTAAACAAATCACCGGAAACGGTAAGTTACGCATTGGGTGCATACCACAAAATGTAACGCCACCTGAAAACAGGCGCCCCTGCCTGCTTTGAACACTCAGCTGTTGTTCGAACCAGTGGCGTAGCAATGACGGCGAGATTAAACTATTTTCTGCCAGATTTAACTGGTCGGTACAGTCGCGAACCTGTTGTAGACGATCGTCTTTGAAATCGATACTCACGAATAAGTCGTCAACTAAGGCATTTAAACGAGTCTGCCATTCGACCGCAGTTGCTGACTGACTTAGTGTTAAACGCCAGTATTGTAATCGCTCGAATAGCTTCCAGAAGCGACCCGCGTTTACTGCCCGATTTGCATCGACTTGCGCTAAGGGCGCGATTCCATTCCAGTACTCGGTATCGCCGAAGGCATAACCTGCAAAAATTCGATCACTGGCCTGATGCCAGGTATTTTCTTCCATTGCTGGTAAACCCAGTGACTCTTTATGCGCTCCATCGATGGCCCACCGAATATTTGATGTATCGAACAAATCGCGTAATTCGCTCAGCCCCTGTTCGTCTATATCGAAACGCTGACGAATTTCTGCGATCTCCAGCAGAGAAGTTATCTCTGAAAAAGCGAATCGACTATTGGGTAGCTTCAATAATTGCAGGAAAGTCTGGATTAACGGGTGCTCGTCAACGATGTTGATGTCGGACAGGTTCCACGGCAGGTAGGGACGGCCACCACACTCGTCGTGTGCAAATACTGCCTCGATATAGGGGGCGTACAGACTTATTTCGGGCACCATGACCAGGATATCCTCACTAGCCAGTTCGGTATTATTGTCGAGCAGATTCAATAAATGGTCGTGCAAAACCTGGCACTCGCGTAACGGGCTATGGCAAACATGTATTGCCAGAGACTCATCGGGCTGGAGGTTTTTTGGGCTTGCTTCGAGCTCGAATATACTTTGCTGAATACTCCGTAGTAGCGAAGTATCGCCGGGTGGAAAGTTAAATTCTGAATCGCTGGATGCGAGGCTTCCGTATTCCAGCAAACTGTCCTGCATGGCCTGACTTTGCCGCCCCCAGGACACCAGCAATTCATTGCCGGTTTCGTAATATCCGGCCTTTTGCGGCTCGGATAATTGTAATCGATTCAACGATTTTCGATTTTTGAGATCGGCCCAGTATTGATCGGTAGGGTTATGCTGGTATAGCGTGATTTCGGTATGCTCAGCGAGAGCGTGCATCACTTCGATAAATAATGGCGGCAGGCTGGAAATTGCGAACAAACTGATTCGCTGTGGCAGACTAGCAACGCTCTGCTCCCGTCTGAGCACCGAAATCATTCGGGAAAGGATCGCCACTCGATGATGCTCGATAGTATCGGCTTGTAATTGTTGCCACAACAGGGCTTGCCAGTTATCGGCAGGTTTTGACGACCAATCGCGAATCATCTGTGGTCGGTACAGCTGGTAGCGATCAAATAGCTCGGCAATTTTTACCGACAGTTGCCATCGTTTTACGCCCGAGGCGTCGTGTATTAGGTAATCTCTTAGCGACTTGAAAGCACCATCACTGAGTAGACCGGGTAAGGCCGAATAAATCTTCCAGATCAGGGATTCCTGTCTAAGCGGGTCGAGTTCGGGGACGCCTTCGATAATCGAAACAGCTGTATTCCACAGCCAGCCAGCTGGTAAAGGATATTGAATATTCGCAGCTATGCCCTGCTGCTGGGCGAATCGAAGGTTCAACCATCGACCCATAGCGAAGGTAGGTACGACGATAATTTCGGCTGCGAACGGATTGCTTAACGGATACTCAGTCAGT
Organism: Gammaproteobacteria bacterium; assembly: GCA_030595795.1. Taxonomy (GTDB): domain Bacteria; phylum Pseudomonadota; class Gammaproteobacteria. The sequence continues at coordinate 7,336 of JAUVCH010000010.1, read as the reverse complement.
TGATGGCTGAGGTTCTGTTGTAGTGTTTCAACACGATTAGAGCTATGGATGGATAAAGCCATTGTTACCGTCAATGTGCCGCTTAGCGATAGAGGTGGTTTATTATAAGCGCTTATGGGCTCAGGACGTGAGCCTGATAATGCCCGGTTATCTAAAATAGTATTTCTAATGCTTTAAACAACCAGTGGCCGAAACTGTGAAATTGCTCTATTATTCGCGCCATAATTCGACGTAAGCTAAGCAGAAATAACCAGGTTTTTTTTCGTAGCATATGGCAACTCAACCGCAAAATGGCACACGACAAGTTTTCAACGAAGTTGAGTATATTTATTACGATGGCTACTGGATACGTTATTACCCGCCACTCGAAGACTCTCTCAGCAACCGTAAGCGACTAATCGATAGCCTGACTCGCCGGGCTTTCCACCATACCGAAGCAGGTATTAACACGCCGGGCCAAAGTCTCGACCAGGCCAGGGCTGCTTATGAGGCACAAACGGATCCCCAACGGAAAAGAGTAAATGCTGCGATGCTAGCGGGTGCTTTGTTTAATCGGGCAACTGATTTATTCACCTCGATTGTTGACCTTGGTGAACTGGGTGTACAGGTTAGCCGTAACAATGAACTCATGCGTGAATGTAGCGACAGTTTTCAGGAAGCATTGTCACTAGGTCAGCGAGTTAAACATTACAGTGGTTGTGAAGGTATAGACGAAATCTGGGGTGAGCCTTTCAAGGCCTTTACCATGACCCCCGCCCACTTCTATCAATCACGCTTTATCAAAATTGCACAAAGTAAACGCGATATCGATTTAATTTCAGAGACTATGATGACTACTTTTTGTGGCAGTCGAATATTCGCCGGTTTGCAGTCGAAGATTTCTGAATTCGCTATAGCCGCTAAACAGGTATCGGAAACCATGAAAAAAGATTCGGTTATATTTAGTATCTGGCCAAACTACGTGGCTCTGGCTGAAGCGTTAGATGAATTTAACCCCCAGCTCGACGAAGCCGCTGAACAGGTGCTACAACTACGTGTCGCGCAGGGACGAAATCTTTTGCTCGAAGGCAAAAGGCTTATCGGTTATATCGCTGGTGCCCGTGTGCCGATGCCGCTAAGCAGTCAGGCCTATATCAAAAAATGCCAGGCTTACCAGGCAGCTTTCACCGATAACTAAAGATTAGCTGCTCTGGGCTATAGAAAAATAGCGCAGGCTGATTCAAAATGGACAGCTGAAACGTATTTACTCCAACGGAAATTCTCATGGCGAAAAATAAGACACAGGGCAATCCCAATATCCAGAAGTTGTGGCCGGTATCTATTTTAAGCCGACGCTTTTCACACTATCAGCAAGTTAACCCGGCGTTGCTAAAATTATTTTACGAACACCGCGATCGAGAGCAGCGTGCGCCGCAACAGGCCTACGCCAGTCGGGATGACTTACTCGACCAATATCCGGTCAACCACGATCTTCAGGATCTTGCTACTTTTATCCGCGATGGTATCTTTGAAATTGCAAAGGAGACGAATGCGCAATACTGGGAAGATAAAGCCGAAATCAATATCTATTTAACCGGGCTGTGGTTTCAAATATCGAACGGCTATGCTTTTCACGAAACCCACGTTCACGGCAATTGTTCCTGGTCTGGTGTTTACTATGTACAGGCAGGGGATTCATCTACTTCAGCCGATTCGCTTGGTGATGGCAGACCCAACGGTATAACCCGGTTTTATGGTCCGCATATGGAATATATGGCCGGTGGTCATGGCGACTACGGTAATTATTACGTACAGGACAGTAGCTGGGATTCTTACCCCCAGGATGGCAAGCTATGCATTTTCCCTTCGCATCTGAAACATATGGTCTACCCCTATAACGGCGAAAAAGACCGTGTTATTGTCTCTTTCCACGCGCAAGTACACAATGCCAAGGGGTTAAAGTACAACTATAGTTTCGGTAACTGACGTTACTTCCCTGTAACGTCCTCTGTACTGTTAAAAAGATTAAGTGGGATTACTTTAATACCGGCATTGAAAACTCAGCAGCAAGGCCTGATTCCTGCCAGCGCGCGGTGACGGTTTTTACCTTGGTGTAAAAACGCAAACCTTCCATGCCGTATTGATTGTGATCGCCGAATGATGACGATTTCCAGCCACCAAAACTGTGGAAAGCCAGTGGCACAGGAATCGGTACGTTAATACCCACCATACCCACTTCAACCTTGTCGGCGAAAGTGCGTGCCGCAGCGCCATTTTTCGTGAAGATCGAAGTACCGTTACCGTAGGGGTGGTCGGTGGCCAGCGCCATTCCCTCGTCGAATGAACCGACGCGCATAATTTGCAGAACCGGGCCAAAAATTTCTTCCTGATAAGAAGTCATTTCGGGCTTCACCTGGTCGATTAGCGAGCCGCCGAGGAAGTAACCATCCTCGTGACCTTCGCAAACAAAGCCTCGACCATCGACGACCAGCTCGGAACCCTCGTCTTTGGCCATTTGAATATAGCCCATAACTTTTTCGCGGTGTTCTTTGGTGACCAGTGGGCCCATCTCGAGACCGGTATCCGTACTGCTGCCGATACGTAATGCTTCCACACGCGGCTTGAGAATCTCGATCAGCTTATCGGCGACTTCGTCACCCACGCAAACACCAACCGAGATTGCCATGCAACGCTCGCCAGCCGAGCCGTATGCCGCACCCATTAGAGCGTTGGCGACGTCGTTAAGATCGGCATCGGGCAAAATCAACATGTGATTTTTGGCTCCACCCATGGCCTGACATCGCTTGCCATTGGCAGTTGCAGTAGCGTAAACATATTGCGCGATTGGTGTAGAGCCAACGAAACTAACAGCCTTGACGCGCTCGTCATTGAGCAGTGTGTCGACGGCTTCTTTGTCACCATTGATGACATTGAAAACGCCCGGAGGACCACCTGCTTCGACGAAGAGTTCGGCCAGGCGTAATGGGCAGGATGGATCTTTCTCAGATGGCTTCATCACCACCGTATTACCTGTGACCAGAGCCATGCCAGCCATCCATAATGGAATCATCGCTGGAAAGTTGAACGGAGTAATACCTGCGACTACGCCAAGCGGTTTACGCATCGAGTAGATATCGATACCGCTGGAGACACCATCGGAGAACTCACCCTTTTGCTGATGCGGTGCACCGCAGGCGAATTCGGCGACTTCGATGCCGCGCAAAACCGACCCCATGGCATCCTCGATCACCTTGCCGTGTTCGTTACAGACTAAAGTCGCGATTTCGTGCTGATGCTCGTATAACAAATGGACGTATTTGGTCATGATGCGTGAACGTGCGAGTACCGAGGTCGCAGCCCAGGCGGGGAAGGCTTCCTGTGCGACAGCGATAGCCGCTTCTACTTCTGATTTAGAAGCTAGCGGTACTTCGCTGGCCTTAGCGCCTTTGCTCGGATTATAGATATCGCCAAATCGGCCGCTGGTACCGGCGATACGCTCACCATTAACAAAATGCTTGAGTTGGGTAAATTCTGAATTCATGACGGACTCCTTATGAGTTTTTAGGATACGAAAGTAGTATAAGAAACATATTTATGCATTTCTATAGTGGAATATTCACAATCATTCTGCAAAAATACACAAATGTACAACTGGAACGATCTCCGCTTTTTCCTCGAATTATCCCGGCAGGGTAAGCTAGTGCGCACTGCGACCCGTCTGCACGTCGATCATACTACGGTAAGCCGACGCATTACCGCTCTGGAGAAGCAGTTAGATGTACGGTTGTTCGATAAGTCTCCGCGCGGTTACCAGTTAACCGACGCTGGCTTGCGCCTGTTACCGATGGCGGAGGAAATCGAAACACGCTCCACGCGCCTGTATCAGGACATCGCTGGTAAAGATGCGCGCTTAAGTGGCACGGTTCGGATTTCTATGCCCGAAGCGCTAGGCTCGCTGATCATTGCACCAAGAATCGTAGATTTCCGTAAAGTTCACCCTGATATCGAAATCGAGCTGGTCGCCGAAACCCGGCGCATGAGCCTGTCGAAACGCGAAGCCGATATCGCTATTAATCTCGCTCGCCCGGAAAGCGGCCGATTAATCGCCTGGAAACTATGCGACTACCGATTAAAGCTGTACGGGCAGCGTGAATATCTGAGCCAGCATCCGCCGATTAACAACCTGGATGATCTTGCTCCGCATTCATTTGTTAGCTACATCGACGATTTGATCGAAATGCCGGAACTTCGATTTTTTGAATCAACCATCAAGAATGCCCATGTGGTGTTTCGTAGCAGCAATGTCACTGCCCAATTTAATGCTATTCTAAATGGTACCGGTCTTGGGCTGGTGCATTGCTTTATGGCACAAAATCAACAAAGCTTACAGATTGTCCTGACCAACGAAATTTCGGTTGATCGTAGTTATTGGCTGTCGGTGCATGAAGACTTGCGGCACGTCGCACGAGTGGACGCGGTATGTGATTTTGTCACGCGGGTTTTACGGGACGAGCGTGGCTTAATGATGGGTGAATAGAACAGGAAATAAATAATGACATCTTCAAATGAAAAACTAGATCAAATTGTAGCCAGGGCTCAGCAGGCTGCGACTGAACGAGAAAAAGGCTATCGCGCTATATCATTAAAAATGTACCCCTGGGTATGCGGGCGGTGCGCGCGAGAATTTAATCGAGCAAACTTGCAGGAGTTAACGGTTCACCACCGCGACCATAACCACGACAATAATCCACAGGACGGCAGTAACTGGGAATTACTCTGTGTTTATTGCCACGATAATGAACACTCACGATTGACCGATGCCGGTTATGGGGATATGGAACAAAAAACAGAAGTAAAAGACGATACGTATAATCCGTTTGCCGATCTTGCTTCGATGCTTAAAGAGAAAAAATAAATTAGTGTTATTTATTATCCCCACGCAATTTCAACACGCTGTCGGTTAGGACATCCAAACTAACATCACTCGCCGCAATTGCATCATCTGCAATTAAATCGATGCGGCTAAACAAGCCCCGTGGGAAGAAACGCGTCATTGCGTTACCATATTTGCGGCTGAAGAAACTACCCCATAACCCCCGTAATGCCAGAGGCACTACGGGCACCGGATCACGTTTAATGATACGACTAACACCGGCCTTAAATTCATTCATTTCGCCGTCATCGGTAATTTTTCCTTCGGGGAATATACACACGATTTCATCGTTGTTTAGCGCGATGCTGACTTTATCGAAAGCTAGTTTCATTAATTTCGGGTCTTCCTTCGCGCCTGCGATTGGAATGGCATTGGCTGTTTTAAAAATAAACGACAAGACTGGAATCTGAAATATTTTATAATACATGATGAACCGAATGGGCCGTCGGATGCTGCCGATGAGAACTAGTGCATCGACAAAGCTGACATGATTACAAACCAGCACTAAAGGGCCACTGTCAGGGATTTTCTCAAGATCAATTTTGTTGACTCGATATATGGTATGAATCAGTAGCCATACCAATAAACGCATGATGAATTCTGGCACCAGCATAAAAATAAACAAAGCCACGGCCGCATTCATCAACGCCATGATCAAAAACAGGGTCGGAATGCTAATGCCGGATTTCAATGCGAGTAAACCATATAGCGAAGCGACTACCATAAATAGCGCGTTGAGCACATTATTCGCCGCAATAATTCGGGAGCGTCTCTTCTCATCGCTACGTTGTTGCACGAGCGCGTAAAGGGGCACGATGTAAATACCACCGGATACACCAAGCATGACTATGTCGAGCATGACTCTATAGTTAGCCGAATCGGCAATGAAAACCAAAGGCCCGATTAAAGCTTCGCCAGCACCAGGAGACTGATTGAAATAAATGTCGACGCCGAACAAAGTTAGTCCTAATGCACCGATCGGTACCAGGCCTATTTCTACCATGCGACCGGAAAGCCTTTCACAGAGAAACGAGCCGATGCCAATACCAATAGAAAACATTGCCAGTAATAAAATATAGACCTGTTCGTTACCACCGAGATCGTAACGCACAAAATTGGGTAATTGCGTGACATAGGTTATGCCAATAAACCAGAACCAGGAGATACCCATCACCGAATAGAATACCGTGGTATTTTTATGCGCGTCACGAATGATACTAGCGGTTTGCGTAAACAGGTTGAAACTGATTTTTAATTCGGGTGCGGCAGCAGGTAGAGTCGGGATAGAGCGACTGGCCCAGTAACCAATACAGGCAAAGAGCACGACAGCGACGGCCATGCTGCCGACGCCTAATCCGATGATAAAAACACTGGCAATCAAGCCGAGCAAAATAGCGAGGAAGGTGCCGAATTCTACCAGTGCATTACCGCCGACCAGTTCCTCGTCTTTTAAGGCCTGTGGTAGCAAGCTATATTTAACTGGGCCGAATAAGGCAGATTGGGTACCCATTAAAAACAAAATACCGACTAGCAGTGTCGTGCTCTCAAATACGAAAGCAAAAGCACCCAATAGCATGATTAGAATTTCGAGTATTTTTATATTTCTAATCAACATCGCCTTTTCAAACTTATCCGCTAGTTGACCAGCGATAGGCGAAAAAAGAAAGAAAGGTAAAATAAATAAACCCGCTGCGATATTCACCAGTGTATTACTCGACTCCTGGCTAATGCTGGCCGCCTGGAAGGCGATGAGTATGGTAAGGCCATTTTTAAAAAGGTTGTCGTTAAAGGCGCCGAGTAACTGGGTTAGAAAAAATGGTAGGAAACGGCGACTGCCGAGGAGCTTGATGGAGTCTGACATTCGTGGGTTCCTTTTAATTATCTGTACTAAGTTTACTACAGTCTCCCCCTACCGAACATTTAACGATACACTGCGGCGTCTTTTCTATGAGTTACCCGCCGGTGATCATGCATTCCGCCAGTCTTTATCTGGCGACCGTTTTAATCTGGGGTTCAACCTGGTTTGCGATTAAATTTCAGCTCGGTATCGTTGATCCCGAAGTTTCGCTGGTTTATCGCTTTGCTTTAGCATCGGCGATATTGTTATTGTTTTGCCTGTTAACAAAACGAACACTGCGATTCAGTTTCAGCCAGCATGTCTTTATTGCCTCGCAGGGATTATTTCTATTTTCTACCAACTATCTGATATTTTACTGGGCTACCGAATTGCTCACTTCAGGCATAGTCGCATTATTGTTTTCCACTGTCATTTTGATGAATATCGTTAATGCTGCGATTTTCCTGCGTCAGTCGGTTCATCCGCGAGTGGTGATCGGTGCGCTAATTGGTATCAGTGGAATCGTAGCTATATTCTGGTCTGAGGTGAGTTCGCTAGAGCAGTCAGAAGACAGTTGGCGCGGCCTG
>JAUVCH010000002.1 GCA_030595795.1 Gammaproteobacteria bacterium | reverse complement strand
GGCACACAACTCGCCGGCAAGGGTGAGCAGATTATTCCAAAAAATGATCTCCTCATTTTCGAAACCCCTGGCGGCGGTGGATACGGCAATCCCATGCAGCGCGATATCCGCAAAGTTAATGAGGATTTTGTCGCTGGGCTGATCAGCCGCAAAAAGGCGGAGGTGCTATATGGTGTCGTAATTGATGAACTAAACCAGACCGATATGCCAGCCACCGAAGCTTTACGACAATCTGTGTTACTGAGGAGACCTGCATGAATACCAATTATACCGACAGTCGCGGTCGCGCCCGAATTGGTGTGGTAGTCCCCGTGACCAACACCAATCTGGAGCCCGATATGACAATGATGCGACCTAAGGGCGTATCGATACATTTCGCTCGTTCAGGCGGGTACGATGTGGACGCTATTCCCGATGAAAAGCAAATGCAAAACTACTCGGACGCACCCTACGAAGAAGTCGTTGATAGTCTGAAGAACTGCCGTTCCGATATAATTTTATACGGCTGTACCTCGGCGACACTGGCACAGGGCCCAGCATTCGATGAGAAGTTTCGGACACTCATCCAAGCGCGTACGTCTATACCAACAGTGACCGCTGCCTCTTCACTCATAGAGGCCTTAGCTGACCTCGATATTAAAGCATTCGCCTTCACTTCCCCCTATGTGGCATCGCTAAATGACTATGCGGTGTCATTTATTGAATCATACGGAATGACCTGCGTCGGTCGCCTCGATACACCGACAGCTTTATCCAATAGTGCTATGGCCGAGATAACACCCGAACAGGTGCTGGAAATGGCGGTAGCTGTTAATAACGATGATGCAGAAGCTATCGTCCTGTCTTGCACCGATATGCGTTCGACCGAAGCCATTAAAGCGATCGAACAAAAACTCGGTAAACCAGTAATAACTAGCAACCAGGCAATGATGCATGCAGCATTAAAACGCCTGTCGATATCGCACCGAGATTCCGCTATCGCAGAGCATCTATTGTCCCGCCACTGGATCGATCAACAGGAGTAAACCATGCCCACAACACCTAGAGAGTCAATCAGCCGGCTACCCAGCTATACCATGGCTCCGATGTCCGTACCTGGAGTAAATAGGATCATCCAGCTAGGCCAAAACGAACTGGGTATCGCCCCTAGCCCAGCGGCAGTCGAGGTGGTCAAGCGACTAGCTGGAGAGTTGCCACGCTATCCCGATATGGAACACAGCTCTTTACGCAGAGCCATCGCCGACGTGCATGGTTTGAATGTTGAGAACATCGCCTGTGGCGCCGGCTCAATGGAACTCATGGGATTATTGGCAACCATTTATTGTGAAAAAGGTGTCGAAGTCATTGTCAGTCAGTTTGGTTACAAGTTTTTTCAAATACAATGTGCGGTTGCTGGTGCGGATATGATTATCGTCCCCGAGCCTGACATGTGTGCCGACATAGACGCTATCGCCGCCGCAGTGACGGACGCCACACGGCTAGTATTCGTAGTTAACCCGAATAACCCAACTGGTACAACACTAGCCCGAGTTAGTTTAAGGAGGTTACGCGATGCCATCCCCGACAATATATTAATCATACTCGATGGAGCTTACGCAGAATTTGCCGACCCAGGGAATTACGATAACGGTTTCGACCTGGTAGACGCCGGCGCGAACATCGTAGTGTTGCGTACTTTTTCCAAGGCTTACGGACTGGCAGGTTTACGAGTCGGTTGGCTGTATGGTCCTGCTGATGTAATTCAGGCAATTGCTAACGTGCGAGCACCGAATAGCGTTACCACGCAGGGACTGGCGGCGGCTGAGGCGGCTGTGCGAGATCAGTCCTATTTGTCGAAAGTGGTCGATGAGATTATCGAATTACGTGAGAATTCTCGTGCAACCCTACAATCTATAGGATTACAGGTCTACCCGAGTGGTGGTAACTTTTTATTGGTTCGCTTCACCAGTACGGAACAGGCAAATACTATATGCGAGAAATTACTGCAGGTTGGTATTATCGTGCGACCAATGGATTCATATGGCCTTTCGGATTGTTTACGGATTACTATTGGTTCTCGTGATGAAATGTCGGTATTGCAGAGCAGTATGAAAGATTTTTTGTAGCTGAATTATAATTCGCATTTTTACGATATTTTCACTAAAAAACCTTGCCAGAAATAAAAAAGCCACCGAACGGTATTAGCCGTTCGGCGGCTTGTTAACTACATGCTATCTCTGTTGGTTTAGTTATGCTTAAATGCACACATCTCCAATACATGTTTCGCTTGGAGCGGGCTCTTCAGAACTCGAATCATCGCCATCATCAGTCTCTTGAGCAGCATTTTTAATCATCATTTCAGCAGCCTTTGCAGCCGAGTTATCGTTACTATTTGCTTTATGATTGGCCTGCACCGATGTGCTCAAAGCTACCAGCAAAGGAGCAGTTACTGCAATTGAAGCCATCAGGCCTAAACGTGAAAACATGCTTCTACGATCGATTGCGGTATCTAAATTCATTTCGTTTTTCATAAGTCACCTATTTAGTTTCTGAACTGTATCGCCTTTTAACGACTGCCAATAAAGATAGTAGGCAATCGGATAAAAGTCTATAGGGCGGTGACTCTACAACTATATAGCCCAGGCACATCATACCGCTAATCCAGTTTAAACTACCGTTTATCCCGGCTCGCATTAGTAATATTTGATTTTCAAAACATTAGTCCAAATAGAGCCTATATCATCATTTCTACCAATACAGGTCTCTACGGAAAGTCATTATTAATTGACTACGGCTATCTTTTTTTTAATTTATTGTTGTTTAAATACAGCAAGTTACACGCATAACTTCTTTTTTCACGTCTTTTACTGAAAATCGAATCGAAGTATTATCCAGGCTAGCTGTAGAAGCCTGACAACATGTATTTACTGGCTAAAATGCCATGTTTCACCCTAAAAATCATCGAATTATTGGTTTCAAATAGTAAATATTTCAGATTAATTAAATTATATTTTTAGGGCCAGAGACATAGATTAATCATTGTGAAGAGCTTCACATTTTTTGTTTTTCAATCTTGAAAAATAATGTGATGCGGCTCACAAAATGTTAACCCATCAGTCCAGCGGAACCTACCAAACCCCTCATTAATTCTATATAATAGCCCGTAATGATCACGCGATTACGTCCAAAACTCTTATTAATAGCTCTCATACTCTGCATTGCTTATCTGCCCGTGGGTCAAAACATTACTTCAGAAATGGGAGGCATGGACTCTATGAGCGAAATCTGCCCAGGTTGCGACTTTGGCCAGCCTAATAAAAGTGACAGAAACTGTGGCCTCGAAAATAACTGCCTCGCGAACAGTTGCTTTAGCTCGTTCTCGGTTTATGGAGCGGTATTTATTGCTTCAAATGAGGCTATTCTAAACGCCAGGCTTATTCTCAACCTCGGAAACGATAACCCACCCGGATTCCAATCTCAATCTCCTGGATCACTGTACCGCCCTCCTATTGCCTGAATAGCTCTTTTTTGCTGCGTGCTTGCACGTTCTTTAGTACATCCATATTCAGGTATACCCATGAAAATTAGTCAGATATTTTTGTTAGTTAGTACATTGTTATTTATCTTTGGTTTCTCATCTGCCCAAGCACAGGTCGATATCAAAATTCCATTCACTTATGCCAAGGGGCAGATGCTTTTTGACAAAAATTGCAGCTCCTGCCACGGCGTAGATTTAAACGGTAGCGATATGGGCCCTCCGTTGCTACATCCATACTATAAACCCTCTCATCATGGTGATAAGGCTTTTTATAAGGCAGCATTGAAAGGCGCAAGAGCGCATCACTGGAAGTTTGGCGATATGCCAGCCGTAAAAGGCATGACCAAAGAGAAAATGAAAAGCATTATCCCGTATGTGCGTTATTTTCAGAAACAGAAAAAACTCTACTAGAGGAATATATTAGTAATGAAAAATGCTATATTTTTAGCCGTACTGTATTTTACGGCAACCGCATCCTTTGCTGAATCCGATACCCGTTGGTTTTCTCCCGACCAGGTAAAGCGCGGTGCAGTTTTGTTTAAACAAAACTGTGCCTCTTGCCATGGACAGGACGCCGAGGCGACTAGCGAATGGAAAACAACCGATGCCGATGGTAAATACCCGCCGCCACCATTAAATGGCAGTGGTCACGCCTGGCATCATAGTCTGGAATTATTGAAATCCACGATCAAGGAAGGTGGTAAGAAGCTAGGCGGTGTTATGCCTCCTTTCGAAGGAAAATTATCTGATAGTGATATCGATCAGCTTGTCGCCTACTTCCAGTCAAAATGGCCAGAGGACATATATTCGAAATGGGCTGGGCGTTTCGAAGTCTCTGAATTGCCATCAATTGACGATGTAATTAAGGCAAATAGTGATAGCTCGCTCACCAGGCACCTAAGGAAACGGCTAGGGCAATATAAACTGGGAGAACCTACGGAAACTGCCGCCGATGATGTCTGGCAGGTGAAATTTCAAAACCGATTCCTATACCTGATCGAAGACGGAAAATTTGCAATAATCGGGGATTTAATTAATCTTGAAAATGGACAAAACCTGACCGATTTAGCAAGGAGAGACCTGACCATTGATGCTATATCTAAATACCAGGAGAAGGATTTAATTGTTTTTGAACCTGAAGACCAGGTCAAAGCCACTTTAAATGTATTCACCGATACCTCCTGCCCTTACTGTAGGAAAATGCATAAGGAGGTACCTAAACTAAATGCGGCTGGTATAAAAGTACGCTACTTCCCTTATCCTAGAGGCGGAGAAAAAGGTCCCGGATATCAAACGCTTAAGTCTGTCTGGTGCGCCAAAGACAGAAAACAGGCGATGACCGATGCCAAAAATGAAATTACCGACAATTTACCCAGTGGAGACTGCGAGGCGGCAAAACTGGTTGATCGTGGTTATATAACCGGTGGTCAGATAGGGATTACCGGCACTCCTTCTTCGTTTAAGGAAGACGGGGAAAAAATCACCGGATACGTACCCTATCAGAAACTGATACCGATGGTATTGAACTAGTCGCTGTCTAGCCAGGAGGTATCAACGTGGATAGAAGAAGTTTTGTAAAAGCAAGCTGCATCACGCTGACGAGCGGGAGCCTGTTTAAATCCTTACCAGGGCTTTCAAATGTAAAGCCTTCAGGGTATGTATTAAAAGCGTCAGAGGGCGCCTTTAGCTTCGATCAGGCACAACCGGTACCAACCAGGGTTATGTACTATAACCAGTCCATACCGGGGCCTGTTATAAAAATTCCTCAGGGTGAGGAGTCGGTTATTCAATTTCATAATGCGCTTGAGGAACCAAGCTCGATCCATTGGCATGGATTACGAATCAATAACGCAATGGATGGCGTACCCGGCATGACGCAGGCGTTAGTCCAGCCAGGCGAGACTTTTAATTATCGCTTCACACCGCCCGATGCCGGTACCTATTGGTACCACACGCACCAACGCGCCTGGGCCCAGCTTGCGCTGGGTCTGGCCGGCGTATTAATCGTAGAGGAAAGTCATCCTCCGCTAGTCGACCAGAACCTGATTTTTGCGATCGATGACTGGCGCTTCGGTGAAGATAGGCAAATCGATACTAGCAGCCTGGGAGCCATGCGCGACTGGTCGCATGGTGGGCGCATGGGCAACATGATTACCGTCAACGGACAGATAGGTAAAACTTATACGGTTTCCATAGGCCAACGAATCCGATTCAGGATGCTCAATATAGCCAACTCGCGCATCATGACATTACGGTTTAATCATCCACAAACTTCTATCATATCGGTCGATGGCCAACCCGTAAAACCCTACCTGGTAGATTCAGGAGTCATTACCCTGGCGCCCGGCCAACGTAGCGATTTAATCATCGACATTACATCCGACCCTGGCAGCAACTCCCCTATTGAGCTGTTGATAAAAGATCAGGTATTCCCGATTGCCAACTTTGAGATCGATAACAAAGTCCAACGAGAGCAACTACTCGACAGCCCAATTTCACTGCCAGATAATCCAGCCAATCAAATGGTTTTACCGAACGAAATGAAACAAGTCCCATTACACATCGGTGGCGGTGCTATGGGAAGAATGAATAAGGCTATTTTCCAGGGCAAGGAAATGGGGATCAAGGATCTCATCCAGAACAAACAGATTTGGGCATTCAATGGTATTGCCGGTTTGCCAGAGAAACCGTTATTTAGCGTCAAACGTGGTACCGCAATCAGCCTGAATATCGATAACGATAACGTCTGGCCGCATGCCATGCATATCCACGGACACCATTTTATCGATGATAAAAATCCGGCAGAACTGAGAGACACGGCATTATTAACCCGCCAGGAAAAGGGGTCGTTAAAGTTTATCGCAGATAACCCCGGAAAATGGCTAATCCATTGCCACATGATCGAGCATCAAGCGTCAGGCATGGTGACCTAGTTTGAGGTGGTTTAACGAGAGTCCGACTATATTTTACCCACCAAATTAATGAACAGCCCCTGGCTGTCAAAATCGAGATCGGTCAGGTCATCGGAAAAATCGGTGAAGTTATAGCCAAGGCCAAATTTTATGTTATTACCGATATGGCGATATATACCTAGCAAGGCCCCGGATCGTTGGTCCTCTGCATCGGGCAACTCCAGCAATCGGGCTTCGATCAGTGCATCCCAACGATGCGTGTAATGCCAGTCGGCGCGTAATATATAGAGGTTGGCACGGCTTTGAATAAAATCAATGTCTTCACTGTCGAGTGCCACTTCCCCAGATCGATGAGCATACTTACCACCCAGGCTCCAATTCTCGGTCAGGTCGTAAATCAGATCAAACGACAGTATCTGGCTTTTTTGAATAAAATCAGATGAGCTGCTACTGCCCGTTAACTGTCCTGTTAAAGGATCGGTAATCAGCTCCCCGAACGGTACATTATAAAAGTAAGTATATTTGAATAATGTATTCAGGCGATCATTGTCAATCGGACGATAACCATAGCCGAGTACAATTTCGGTAAAATCACCGTCAAATAAATTGCCCGATGAGCTCTTACTGACTGAAAAATCGGCTTTAGCAATGAAACGCCAGTCTGGATCCATCTGGTATTTCAGGTCATTTTTCAGTAGATGAGTTTCGAGCTTTGAAACCGTAGCATCCAGGTCCTCACTCTCGTCTACCCGGTATTCCAAGGCCGAACTGAACACCGTATCACCAAAATTATAACTCGCGTTGATGCCAAAGGCGCTGCGCTTTGTTTCCGCACCGGTGATGTTGTCTTCAAGGGTTCCGGCTTCCAGGCTAGCACCATAATTCCAGCGTTCATCGGCAATATAATCGACACCGAAAGCATGCGTCAGACCGGTTGGGACATCCCCGTGGCTGTATCGTTCCTCGGCATAAACACTGGTGGTATCGCTGAAACGGCTGCGCATACCGGTATTCCAGTTACCCTGTCTGGAGCGCAATCCATTGTCAGTGCGGCTATTTTCTAGCGTATAGGCGCTATAGACATTGGTTAGATCGGATACCAGATACTCCGTACCCACCAGGATGCCATTACCCAGGCTACCGACCGACAGCTCGCCATTTAACGTCAAGCGGTCCGAATAGCGCAGGCTGCCACCAGAACCAATACGATGGTTATCTTCCCGATTACCATCTTTTGAAGCAGTAGCCTGAGTAAACCCATAAGCGGTCCAGTTAGTTTTTGAATCGTAGTACGCCTCAGCGGCCAGATCCAGACGATCACCCTGATTTTGTGTATCAGGAATCAGGACGGAATTGTCCTCGCGGGTATCGAAGCGTCCACCGCCGCTAAATCGCCAGTTTTCTGTGGCCTGATAAGAAGTTGATACATCGAGCGACTCGGTCTTCAGGCCCTGATCCTGATCGCTTCTGTCGAGCTTTACATCCAGATCCCATTGTTCGTTCAAATCGGTATTATAGTTAGTACCGAACAACGACAAATCGGTTTCGGTTAAATGGCCTGGGGCCGAAAAACCCGCATCACTTTCCTGCAAATAAAAATTGGCTCGTCCTTTTCCGGCAGCAATAACGTCGTTGACCAGGAAGCTCCCTTCCAATCGATAGGCATTGCTTTTGGCATCTGGATCTCGATCGGCCGCAAGTTCATCGAAACTAAACCCCCCGTCGATTGAATTCAGCGCATCTGCACCAGCACCTTCAGTGCCGACCACTTCCAGCCGCGCCCAACTATCAATGCTATGTCGATAAGTAAAATCGATGCCCTGTAGCTTACTGTCTTGCTCATCCTGCTCTTGAGCACTCAAGGTCGTACCCAGTTTTATCTGATCGTTCACCCAGAACTGCGCTCGCCCACCGGTAGCTAGTGTATCAATCTCGTCAAACCCTGGGGTGTATTCGTATTGAGCCACTAAATAAACCGGGTTACCGCTGATCGAGCTCTCGGATACCAGCAAATCGTCATCCGCTGTCGAGGCCAGTGGTTGTGCTAGTAAAATACGACCCTGTATATAGTCGAAGTCATAATCTATCACCGGCACCAGGTCTTTAGAATCGATGACGATACCAGAATTCTGGTCTCTAACTTCAATTCTCAGGCGATCCGACCCAGTCAATACGTCCTGATCGCGCAGGAAATACAAAGAGCCTCCAGTGCCCCTAAATTCACCTCTTCCCGCGATAGTGCCCGGATCAGCGGCAAAGCCGTCTAACTGAAAGCGCTGCTCACCGAATGTGGTATAGTCTTCCGCTTCATAATGAATATTCAGGCCGTACAACCCACGATCAACTTGCGCCAAGGTGGTGTCCAGATAATCGATGGTGAAATTACCGAGGATGCCATAATCTTTATGCCGTTGTAATTTCATATACAACTTGCCTGAAGTTGGTGCGCGTTCTTCCAGCGTCGAGTCATCGCCGAATGTCGGATAATACAAATCCGGGTCTAGTCTTCTTAATAGCGCTTGTGGATCCTTATCCAGAAAATTACTAAACAGTTCGTCAACTGGCCCTTCCTGGGTGTCGGCGCTACTGGTGAGTTGCCAATCGTCGCCGAATTTACCTTCAACGTAATAAGCGAAGCGACCACTGACACTGACGTCATTATTAAATTCATTTGCGTCCAGCGTAACCAGGCTAGCCGGACCTGAGGTATCGTCCTGTTTAAGCGTGAGGTCTCCTATTCCGACATAAAACCAGTCACCGCCAATAAAGCTCAGGTCTCTCAAATACAGTTCACCATTACCTTCGTTATCGAGCACTGCTACTTCAACAGTGTGCACGCCTTCAGGGAACATTTCTTCAGTCACAAATTCGCCGTTATCGTTAACAGGAACCTTTTTACCGGCCAGCCATACGTTATGGTTTTCGGGGATACTTTTACCGATCACAGTGATTGTGCCACCCTCGATTTCTATTTGTTGAGTGGACAAATGGTTTTCACCATAGCCGGCCAACAATTGTCGATCGACCTCGTCACCCTCGTTAATCTCCGACCGCGTACTAGCATCCGCTGTTTCGTCAAGCTCATTGACTACCCACAGTGGCAAAGCCGTCGATTCGTCGTAACGGCCTTCATTATCATAGACCCGTAATAGATAGACCAGCTTCCTTACTGCACCATCTACGTCGGCAAAATTAGCTGCCCAACTCGCTCGGTTATTATCATCCAGCGTGGCAATAGCCAGTGGCTCAGAGCGCAACGGTTGGTCAAAGTTAAACAGTCTGACTTCGGCCTTCTCGATAAAATTGCCGTAGTTACTGTACATTTTAAAATGTACGATATTTTCCTGTTTCGCTGTCTCTTCGATATCCCGATAGCGTATGGTATTCGGCCATGCGGTGATATTTAGCCGCGGCTTGATTTGCATTCGGTTGAATTTGAACTGTACATCTGCCGCCTCAAGTGCGACGTCGGTACAACGTTGTATGTCTTCCGAGTGACGGTAAGGATCAAACAGCGGTTCACCATCGACGGTGATACGCATCAGATTTAATGCATAAGGATTTTGTGTTTGCGATTCCCTTTCTATTCGCTCTACCAGCAAATTTTCCTGGTCTTCGAGCAGCGCCAACTCATCGTATAACACCTTAACTTCTACCCGGGAACCTTCAAGCTGAATAAACCCGGTATTGATGACATCCTCAGAGTGTACAAAGCCGCGACCATCGTACTCCACCTGCTGATCGGTCAACCCTATTTCCTTTTGTATTATTTCCATCGCTCGTCTTGCGCGAGAACGTGATAGCCCGATATCGTCTCCATAGACGGCAGCCAGACGTCGGTCTAGTCGTTCATTGTTGGTATAACCGATAAAGCTGAGACGTACATTTGTTTTCTCTTCGAGCTCTTGCATAATTTGCGATAAGCGCTCGCCATAGCCATGGGGAATGATGGGATCGCCTTCTTTGTAACGAATCGCTCTAATCGGACCAGACGGTGGATCATAAGTGCGGGTTATGATCTCTGATCCGGCTGATTCGGGGCAAGCTTGCAGCCCATCACTCACTTCACCAAAGGGGTCGTCATACCAGAATTCAACCTCAACACGGCGGTTTAGCGAGCGACCTTTTTCAGAGTTATTCGATGCCACAGGAAATTTCTGGCCCTTGCCACTACTACTAACCGCTTCGTTAGGTAGCGACAGTCTGTCCTGAACTTCGAGCATGACGTAGCGTGCCCGGGCCTTGGAGAAGTTTTCATGATTACCGTAAATACGTTTTTCCGCATTCGCCAGAGGCATGTTGTCGGTATGCCCGACGAAACGGATTTCGAGTTTTCTTTTGTTGCTCAGATTACCGAGGGTTTCACGAATTTGACGAATAAATTGTTCCGAGACACCGCTTTGACCGACGTCGATACGATAAGGCCTTACCAGATTTTGCAAGCGTACCCGCCGTGCGCTACCGTCTTTATAGGATAATTTACAGACAGTTTCGGCTCGGCAAACTTTAATTCGATTAAGCTTTTCACCCGGAACTACCACCTGTTTTTCGACAACTTTTTCAGCTATTTCATCGTACCAAACCTGTACTTCTACTCGCCGGTTTCTGCGCTTGCCCGCTTCCGTGTCGTTACTGGCAATCGGTTGTGATGCACCGACGCCATCGAAAGAAACTGCATCGGGAGCCAGATTAAGTTGGCGCTGGAAGTACTCGGCAGTGGTTTGCGAGCGATACCTTGAAAGGCCGACATTATCGACGTATTGGGTTCTAAGCTCCCCACTCAACTTATCGGCATCGCTGTGCCCGATAAAATGCAGACGGACGTTCTGACGATTTTTCATTTCATTTAAAATCGTCCTCAGTTGCTCGATATAACTTTCTGGGATATCTACCTGACCGGATCTGAAACCAATAGCAGGAACGGCGTCTTTCAGCTTAATGGTATCGACATCTTTTTCTAATACCTTCTGGATCTCAATCCTGTCTTCCTGTTTCGGCTTAAATAGTGTTTCATCCAGTACCCACAGGGTAAATTCAAGATTAGGAGGGTAGTGCTTCTCGGTGGCCTGGCCCAGCGGGTAATCCTCGATTTGTACTGGTGCCTGCCTGGTTTTCCCTTCTGGGTTCTCGCCCAGGTCGTACCAGCTCTCGGCATAGACTGTTTGCGTGACTGTAATTATGGCCCCGACTAATCCGTATTTAAAAGATTGTCCTAGCATCAATCGAACCTCAACTGATCCGAAGGATGGCCCTTACGCCAGAACACTTCTTTTTCGATGGTGAGTTTGTAGCAGCAGTTCAGCGTTCGCCAGCGATCACTAAGCAAATCGCTCATACTATCCAGTCGACCCTCGACTTCGGATTCGGTTTCGTTTTCGGCTAGATAAGACAGTCGTAAAACCGATGGCGCTTTTTCTAATTCTTCGATCAACATATCGAGGCGGGACACCCATTGTGGCCGCAATTCAACTGAATCTGGCTCGAAGACACCATCTGCCAGATCCAGCCTGACAACACGATGTATGGTGGCACCAAAATTGAACTTCATCATTTTACCGCGAGTAGCTCGTTGCACTCTGGGGTTTTCGGTGGTGATCCGATAGCCGCTCGGCAACGTGCGATCATCGACCTTCATGATGAAATTGGAGCCACGAATTTCATTCGCGATCAACGCACAGGTAAGATGGAATCGGCCCGCAAAGTCGGTGGTTACTCGCAGTCCCCTGGCGGTCGCAACCTGTACACCAGCGAGGCCGAGCTCTTCGTCATCCTGGTTGCCATTGAGGTTTTTATCGTCGAATACCTTACCGATGATATCTGTGCAATCGAAAGTCGGATCGGGAACGACTATGACCGTCGCCGACGCGATACCCGATGCATCGCCACCAGTAATAGAATTGACCCCGCGTGCGGTATTAATGTATTCCCCTTCACCTACCCCAGAACCGACAACCAGCAGTAAATCTATGACCCGGGTTTCGTTGGCATCGAGATCCATGTCCGTCCAGGTCAGTTGAAGTCCGTTGACCAGCGGCTCCGTAGCCACTCCATCAACTCTGGATGAACCACTGACATATTTAAAGCCTGCAGGGAAGTTATCGACGATATTCAGATCGAATAGTGGGATGCCTACGGCGCTACTCAGGGCAATGGTATAAGGCACTAACTGACTGCGAGTGACGCTAGACATTCCGGCCAGTTTTGTCAGCGACACCGCACCGATTAACTGAGAATCTACTGGAATATGATTGTTATAAATCTGGTCAGTAGCAGGCGCATTATCGAATATAAACTTCAGATAGTAATCCGTGCCAGTGGTCCTTGGCGCGATAGAGGTATCCGATTGCAACGGACTCGAGCTGTTTTCACAATGTTGCGTCGTAGTGGGTACTCGATCCTGTGCTGTTGCTGGACATACGGGCACATCCTCGGCGGCACCAGTCACTGGATTCACCGGTGGAATAATTAAAGATGTCGTACCTAGAAAACCTGTAGTTGGCGGCTGGATTTGAATTTCATACTCATCGCCTACGCCACAGCGTGCCGGATCACTGAAATTAAGATCGAACTTATAATAACCGTCTGCAATCGTGACCTGATTTTGATGGTTTGGATCGTCGAAACAGGTCGCAGGCACCAGCTGGTTACTGCGCGTCTGGTTAATCATGCTCAGGCGTACACCAGCGACCGGGGTACGCAACACCGAGTCGTAGACAATACCGTTAGGCTGCCTGGGTAGATTCAGGTTTTGCAGGCTAGCGCCGGAGGCGGCAAGGATATCGGTGATACGTTGCGGCCCATCGGTAAAAACCGAGTTGGCATTACCTGTTGTGGCGCTGGTGGCGATGGCGCCCGGAGTGATATATCTCAACTCATAACCGAAACTGCCGAGCGCCGTATTGGGACCGAGCCCGATAAAACCAAAGGCGCCACTGGTATCGGTCAGCGTAGTCGATATCAACACGTTGTTTTGGTAGAGCTGGACAGTCCAGCCCGTCAGCAAGTTTTCACCCGCATCGACGATATTATCAAAATCGGTATCCTGCCATGCCAGTCCATTCAACCCGGCTGAGCCCAGTATACCGCCAACATCGATATCCACCGACGCGCTGTCGCTACCCGAAGTCCAGGTGACTTCACCAATATTGGTGATGGTTGTTCCCTCTATCAGCGCCAGATCGAGCACCACACGAAAGCGTAGCTCGGCAACTTCACCCGGCGGCAGTGCGCCATAAACCGCAGAATAATTACCGGTCAATATCGGGGCAGCAAAGCTAACCCCGGTACTGAGGCCATTCAGCCTGCCGGAATCGGCCACATAAGTCATTTGACCAGCGACAGGTAGATCGAGGTTATCGGTTACGACGACGTTAGTGGCATCGATACCGCCGATATTGGTAACACGGATCAGGTATTCGAGTTGGCTGCCAGGTGTGGCGACACCATCTACCAGGAGCACTTCTTTGGTAATCGCAAGTTGCTGGACACTACCGACGATAACGTCGGTAGGCTGATCGCCATTACTGTCAATACCATCAAAATCGGAGGGCTCGATCGGTAGCTCATTACTGCTGACGAATCCCTGATTGCTGATGACGGTGCCCACGACTACAGTGCCATCGACCAGCACGTCAAAGATGACTATGGCCGATTCACCCGGTGATATCACACCATTGCCAGCAGTGGGTAGCGGTGGCGTTAAATCAGACGAGCTGATATCGATACCAGCAATTAAGGGCGAAATACCACCATCGGGTTGCGCAACTGGCAGGGTATTGAGAAATGCCGAATCAGCAACATAACTGGTATCAGCCGGAATGGCATCCGTGAGCACCACACCGGTTGCCGGGATGGAGCCGATATTGGTGATGGTGATGGTATAACGCAACTGCTCACCTGGATCGACAACGCCGATGGTGCCGATATCACCCACAATGGCCACAGTTTTAAGCACATCGATGAGCGGCGAATTTCCCACCACATCCAGCGTGGGATCATCGACTAAGCTGGTATCCGGGTCATCGGAAGGCTGCACCGGAAAGACACCGCTACCAACGCCATCACCGCTGACAAATCCCTGGTTAGAAATTACTGCGCCATCGAATAGCGTCGGGCTGATCACCACGTCAAAGGTAATGGTGGCGACATTATTCGCTCCCGGATCGGTATCCGCGCGCATGAATCCGGGCGTGGTATTTTCCGGTGCATTGATTAGCATGCCGGTCTCGAGAGCCGATTCATCCGCCGACGGATCGAGGGCAGTCACACCATTCAATGTCGTACTGTTGGGGACATAGGTTGTATTCGCTGGAATCTGATCGCTCAATATCGTGTTGATCGAGTTTTCAGTGCCGATATTTTTGATTGTTATGGTATATCTGAGCGTATCACCGGCGAGCAGTATATTAGGGTCACCGCTGACATCGGTGGAGGTTTTGAGCACCTGCATGATTGGTGCGGATGCAATCAGGGTTTCAGTCGGATCTTCATCGCCTGCAACATTGGGATCATCGACACCATTCACATTCGGGTCGTCGGAGTTGGCGATAATCACACCAAAAGTATCCAGATTGACCTGGTTCAATATCACGGTGCCACTGTCGATTACAGGGACTAACGTCACTTCGAATACGATATCGATCGTATCGTTGGCACCACCTTGAATATCCAGACTTAGGTTACTGATATCGATCAGGCCAGTACCCTGTATACCGCCATTGACATCGCTGTTGTCAATCGCACCAGATGGCAGCGCCGATAGTATATTGAGGCTACCGGATTCGAATAACGCGGGAGAATTCAATGCATCGAGATCGTCGATCAGGGAGAAATTGGGGAGATTTATAGCGCTGATATTTTCCAGGTGGATGGTGTATTGCAACGTATCCCCTGGCGCGGCATCTACCCCCGGATCCTGACCGGTCGTGGTGTTGATAACGCTTTTATAAAATAGCAAAACAGGTGACTCGGTAATCAGCGTATGCGCATCCTGTTCGTCATCGGTACCCACTGTACCAGTGCTCAAAATACCGGTATAGGTTCGTATTTCACCAGTTGCGCCACCACCAGCGGTATCGTCGCTAAACCATTGCGTTGCGGCGGCAATATTAGTCAGGCTGGTGCCGCCGATACTGTCGTTATTGATAAAGGCTTCGTAGGTAATGATTAATTTTTGCGTGGGTGCGATTGCGGTACTCGGAGATTGCATGACGATGGTTAAGCTACAAACAGGAACGCCGATGAAACTGCTGGTAAAATCACTGCCTTCGGACAGGAGGCCCGACACGGCTGTAACACCATCGGCCTCGAAAACCTGGGCACTGAGAATAGTTGGCGCGGTATCGCACATACCACCCGGTGACGGATCGGGTAATACATCCTCAATGGTGATATCCCAGGCTGTAGCCGTGGCAGTGTTTTGAATATCGATGGTAAAGGTTTCAGGAAGACCGATGCGCATGGTGACTGGGCCGGTTTTCTGTAGCACTAGCGTATCTGCGCCAATGATCGTCATATCGCCGCTGGTACCTGGTAAACCGGGAGTCTGAGCTACCGTGTAGGTATAATCGGCAGTATTGTTGAACACCAGACCAGCAAAATTATCGACGCTATCATTCACTACCACGGTAATCTCGATTACCGCCTGATCGCCTGCGGGAATATCGATGCCAATACTAGTATCTTCGATCACCAAATTGGTCGAATCACCGCTGGTATTCACGGGTGTCCATGGCTCGGATCCCGAAATTTTGGTCACGCTGACAAAACTCAGGTCGGCCAACGAAGTAGAGAGGTCATCGAGGATGCGGACATCTTCCAGCGACGTGGTCTGCGGTGTCGCAGGCACGGTAATGCGATAGGTAAACTGTTCGCCAATGAAAGCCGTCGTTTGTGTAGTCTCTTTTAGTAGCGCCGCAGGGGCAGCAGTAGTCAACGTGGTCGTGGCGGTATTACTCGGCCCGTAAATCTCGCGTATACCGCTCACTGAACCGAGTGTTGGCACCGCATCGTCATCGAAGGAGTAGTAGAGATTCGCGGTCGCCGCATTGGTCATGGTTTGACCCGGCCCCAGATCGGCATCTGCCTGCACCCGGTATACTAATCTCAGGGTGTCTCCTGGTGGAATCGTGTAGGTATCCGCGACACCAGTATCCAGATCCCAGAGTATCAATCCGGTTGCGGCGTTGTAAACCAGCGGTGGATTGGCCAGAGCTCCCGCCACCAGTAACTCGGTGCTAACCATGGTTACGGTTGCCGCGCCATTGCGCATACCCAGCGGAATAATATCCTGTAACAGCAAATCATAGGCTGGCGCCGTGCCGCCGTTGACCACCTCTATCGTATATTCAATCAGCTCACTCGCATCGATAATAGTGTCTCCGCCAGCAGGAGCCGCAGTCTTGCTAACCGTCAACAGTGGCTGCCCAGCGGTAATGACGGTGCCCAGATCTGAAGTGATGATCGTGCCGCTAGCCGTATCGTAGCTCATGGTAACGATATTATTCAGCGAGAAACTGAGGAGCGAGTGCGCAAATACGAGATTCATCACCCGTGCGCGGTACACGATGACAAAGTCATTTGCCAGATTATCCACCGGTAGATTGGAGAGCGTGCCAATAGTCCAGGTGATTGTCGTAGCGCCTAACGCCGGGTCGCCAGATTCCACTACATCTGTGGCATCGATATTGCCATGACTGAACGGTGCGACCGCCGTATAAGGTGCCGGACCGATATTGCCATTGATACTGACGATACCTTCAAAATCGAGCCCCTGCGGCAGCGTGTCGACCAGTTGCAAATTGCTTATTGAACCTTCTGGCATCGGAATTGTTAGCGTATATTCGACGATATCCCCAATTCGCACATCGTCATCGGCAGCACCGAAGGTATCGCTACTACGTAGCTTGCTAATAGTGGTGTTGATGCCGGGTAAATTGAGTGCGACCGTGGCAGGTACGGTGATGTAGTCATTTAACCCGCCGATACCATCGGAGCCATCGCGTTCGAAGCCATTGGCACCATCGATGCCGGTCCACTGCGCGACGGCGCTGTTATTCAGAATTTGCCCAGCCAGGACACTGTTGTCGAGACGCACATCGTAATCGATGGTTATCGGCGTGCCCTCGACAATATCTATGTTCGTATCGACAGCAGCCGAACTCCACACCAGCGTCTGTGCAATCGTGATTCCATTACCAGTAATCACTGGCACACCAATGGTGTTCAACGCCCCGGTAACCGTCGGGTTGCCGACGTAAATCAAACCGAGATCGAGATTATCAGTGAGCGTCACATCGAATACATCGGATGAGTCAACACCACCACTGGCGGCTAACTGCACGCTATAACGAATCGTTTCACCCGATGTTGGCGCAGGAATATCTACGGTCTTGCTGATCGCGCTAATGTTCGGCTCGACAATATTAACCGTGACTATGTCGGTACTGGCCAGAGTAGGTTGCACTGTCCCACCCGGAGTAAACGCGTAGCTGTAACTAACCGTATTATTGATATCGACGCCCTGTTGCGCACTAAGCACATTGAGTAGTCGCGTACGCAGTTCTATGGTTGCCTGTTGTCCGGCCGGAATTGTCGGGATAGCAATATTCATCTGGCTGGCGGTGCTAGCGTCCACAGCACCAGCTACGCCAGCGACGGTGACACTGGTGATTTCCAGATTCGTATCGAGCGTATCGGTAATACTGACATCGAATAGCGCACTCGAACTTGCTACGCCGGGAACGGTAACCTGATAGACAACCTCTTCACCGATAGTCGCTTCCGCTGGCGTGATCAGAGTCTTGCTCGGTGGAGCAGAGGTAAACAAAGTAGTGCTGGCGGTATTGCTGGGGCCATAGATTTCGCGATCAGTGGAAGCTGCACCCGCTGGTATCGCCTCATCATCGAAGGAATAGTAAAGCGTAGCAGTGGCCGCATTAGTCAGAATCAGGCCCTGAGCGATACCGGCATCGGCGGTCACGGTATAGACGATACGCAGAGTTTCACCGACCGGGATGGTATAGGTATCAGCCACGCCCGTATCGAAATTCCAGGTGGCGAGGCCGGTAGCAACGCTATAGGTCGGGGCGAGAACTGCCAGAGTGGCGACCAGGGCATCGGTCGATGTCGTGTGCCGGGTAATGCTGGTGGTAGTCGGGACTGCGGCCCGCAAGCCAACCGGAATAATATCTTCGAGTACCAGGTCATAGGCAGGCGCTGCACCGGTGTTGACCAGATCAACGCTGTAAGTGATGACTTCTCCGGTATCAATGAAGACATCACCATTGGCGGGTGTAGCCGATTTGTTCACTGCCACATTCGGCTGCAGCACGTTGATGACGGTGTCATTGTCTGTACTAATAACAGTACCCGTTGCCGTATCGTAGGTCATGGTGATGCCGTTGCTAAGCGCCGTGCTGTTGACCTGCACCAGTACATCGTTGTTAAGTACCTGCGCCTGATAAACGATGACGAAGTTGTCGCTAAGACCATCATTGACTGCATTCGATAAATTGCCAATATTCCAGGTCACCGTGCTCGGGCCTGTTGCAGGGTCCCCCGCTTCGACCGGAGCCGCAATATCGGTATGGGTAAATGGTGCTATTGCAGAATAAGGTGCCGGGCCGATATTACCGTTGATGCTGACGACACCAAGGAAGTCCAGACCCTGGCTCAGGGTATCGACCAGTTGCAAATTACCAAGCGTGCCTTCCGGTACCGGAATGGTGAGTGTGTAATCGATCACATCGCCGATACGGACATTATCGTCACCCGCAACAAAAGTGTCGGAGCTACGAATTTTATTAATCGTAGTAACGATATCCGCAGTGGTTACAGTTTCCACGACAGGTGCGACCGCGTAATCGTTAAGCACGCCGCCAACACCGTCTATGCCGGTGCGCTCGAAGGTGTTGACACCGTCGATGCCGGTCCATTGCGCGATGACACTGTTGCTTAGAGACTGGTTCGCCAAAACATTGTTCAGCACAAGCACATCGTAGGCGATGATAATGGTTTCGCCAGCATCGATGTCGATATCCGCTTCTACCGTGCTCCACACCAGCGACTGCGGTATGGTGATACCATCACCGGTGACATCCGGGTCGGTAATGATATTATCACTCCCGACACCACTGCCGATTGTAACAGTCGGGCTACCTGCGTATGCCAGCCCCAGATCCAAAGAATCACTGAGAGTGACATCGAATACGTCCGAAATATTAGCGCCACTAGTTGCTGTCAACGTCACGCTATAGCGAATGGTGCTGCCGGCGGTCGGTGTCGTATTGTCAGCTATTTTGGTAATTGTCGAGATATCGGGTTCAGTGATTACTGTAGTTACAGGGGTGGTATCACCACTACCCAGTGTCTGCGACGCAAGTAGATTGTTGGTGCGGTTGTAGGTATAGGTTGCCGTATTGTTGAAGCTATCTCCAATTTGATTATTCACGGTGTTCGATACGCGTACCGTGACATCGATCACCGCCTGTCCGCTGGTCGGTATATCGATACCTGCTCCGGTATCTTCGATGACCAGGTTATTACTGGTTCCGGTATTGGTCAGAGTCCAGCTACCACCGGAAACAACCGTCGCGCTAACAAATTCCAGATCGGCACTCGAGGTCGTCAAATTATCCAGCATGCGTACATCGTATAACGGCGTTGCAAGCGGAACTTCTGGCACCGTGATTCTGTAGGTGATTTCATTACCAATGGTTGCTGTTGCAGGGCCGCCGGTTTTCAGCAGAGGGCCGGGCTGCAGTATGGTAATGACGGTTGGGTCTGGATTGGGTAGAGTGGTTGGGTCATCGACACCGTTAATATTGGGATCGTCACTTAACGTGGTAGGCGATATCGTGCCGGTCGCTGTCATTGACGCCTGGTTGGATACGACTGCGCCATTAGTCAGGCCTGCCGCGAGATTAATATCGTATTCGACCAGCAGAAAATTCAGCGCTGACACGCTGCCACCATCGATGGTTAATGTTCCGGTGCCTGGGTCGTAATTTTCTGAAACCGCATTCGAAGAGACAATCGAAAAAGAACCTGTATCAAAATTAGCAGCGATTAAGTCATTGTCGACAATGTTGATAGAAGAGATCGTCTGGTCGATATTAAATACGCGCAATTGGTACCGCAGGGTATCACCGGCCGCTGCGGTGCTTGCTGGGTTCGCCCCGGTAGTAATGTTTTGCACGGACTTGGTAAAAAAGTAACCCGATAAACCAG
Organism: Gammaproteobacteria bacterium; assembly: GCA_030595795.1. Lineage (GTDB taxonomy): Bacteria > Pseudomonadota > Gammaproteobacteria. The sequence continues at coordinate 66,017 of JAUVCH010000002.1, read as the reverse complement.
CGGTAATGGTATAGCTGGATTCGTGATCGGTGGTGTCACCAGGCGTACCATCAGTTAGCGTTTCATTAGTAACAGTAGCTATTGGCGTACCGTTGGGATCCGAGCTATACCATTGGGTCGCACCCGCGACATTGGTTAGTAAGGCACCATCCTGATCCATCGGTGGAGCACTGTCGAGTTCTGACTGATAGCTAATGATCAGACGTTCGCCGGGCGCGAGCACAGCCGCATTGGGGCCGGAACTGTCAAAGACTAGCGTCAACTCACAGGGCAGGGGTATTGCATTATTGAAACTAATCGAATAATCGGCACCAGCTGTTAACACAGGGCTGACAGCCGTCGTACCATCGGCTTCAAAAATCTGTGCGGTGACCGTGGCACTCGGATCGAATTGACACATACCCGCGACTAACGGTAGAGCCGGATTATCCGCGGCACCCGGAATTTCATCGATGATAGTGAAATCCCAGGCATCGGTATTACCCGTATTCTGCACATCGATAAAAAATGTCCCCTGTATACCGATATTTAACGCGGTGTCAGGACTCGACTTGGTAACAGTCAGATCCGGGGCACCGATAGTTAATAGTTCGGAGACACCATTTTCACCGGGTAAGGGGTCGAAGAAAGTCAGTTCGAGATCGCCATCACCATTATCATCATTCGGGTCTAACTCGATTAACCGCCCGAATACCCACCTTGCCGTATTAAAAAACTGCGTACCGATAACATTAGTATCGTCGACCGAAAGCGTAATTTTGATTTCGAACTGGTCGCCTATTGACACCTGTGCTATACCAGTTGGCAGAATTTCAAAAGTAAGTAGCCCTGCACTATTAGTAAAATTGTGCGATACAGATCCGCTTTGAGAACTACCGGCCGCCCACACTACGGTAGGTGCCCCTACCAGGGTCAGGTTAGCGCCAATTTCGTTGATATCATCGGTAACGACAATGCTATGCAACTCGTTCAACGAACCCGAATCACTAATCACCACGTCATTCGCCGGGTCGTATAAAACGGGTACCTTCAGCGTGTAGGTAAAGACTTCACCAATACCAACCGTGGTTTTGCCGGCAGGAACAGCTTTATTGATAGATTCGACCGGTATAAACAAATCCTGACAGGAGCTATTAAAATCAGCTGGGTCGCCATTAACAAACCAGATACGATGGTCGATGCTGGCGCAGGCCATGTTGCCGGTAAAAACCACATTATCAAACGTGATGAGATAAATCGACGGGTCGCTAGTCTGAAAATTGAGGGTGACAGTTAACGGGTTGCTAGCCGTCCAGTTGCGAAAAGTACAATCACCATCGATAGTGATCTGAGTAACATTGTTGTCGTTAATGAATTGCACAGTGGCAGGATCTTCACCATCAACAATACCAAAATCGTTAATGCCGTCACCAGTATCGTCGACGCCAAAAAAGCTGGGGTTTTGTACGCAAAACTCACCCGCAAGCGCCGGTGATGCCACCCCAAACAGCATCAACAAAAGTAGCAGCCATAACCCAGACTTCGATCTGCCTGTAGTTCTGGTATTGGATTCCCGGGCATCTGAGAGCATTTCGCCCTCAGCTTTAAGGGCGAACCAACTCAGAAGTGCTGATAATATTTTTTTCACAACAGTGTCAGTTCTGGTTATCGGATCTTTAATTCAATAGAAAAGGCCTTTCATTTAGCAACGCGGGCCACTGGGGCATATTGCACAATTTAGTATAGACGATGAGGTCTGAACAACAATAAAAATAGTTACGCTTTCCTTATTATTTTCAATAGTTTAACTAATAATGTTAAATTTTTCATTATACATGCCAGCAGAACCGAAAATTTACGTTTATTTGCGAAGCGGGAAGAATAGGCAGATGATTCCGCCCTAGTTTGCGGGTAGAAAGTCAATGGGGAAGAGAATCGTTATGGTAGGCACTCCCTCCTTCGCTCCGAACTTAAACTTCTTTACCCTGGCGACAATCTTTTTATCCAGATCCGGGGCATCCATATCGCTAGATTCCACACTAGCAGCGGATACCTTACCATCGGGCTCAATAGTCAAACGTAGCACCATTTTGCCCTGTAGGGTGGGATTCTTACGTAGTTCCCGATTATAAATTCGGTATAGCGCAGATTTGTATTTATCAAATACGATCTGGATTTCTTCGTCTGTACGGGAAGGTCCTGGCCCTTCACTTAAAGGTCGATCGTCAGTCGCATATTCTGTGCCGATTGTACTTTCGACACGAGAGAAGCCAACTCCTTCAAGGCCACTGCCCGTGCCGCCGACATTTTTACTAATCGCCGCAGTATTGATTCCACCTGAGCCCGATGTTGACTGAGAAGTAATTATTGATCTGGTGCTTTTCTTTGCAGTGGCCCCAAGATTGGTAAGACTGGCTTTAGCTCCCAGCTTGCTATCTACATCACTATCGAGATCCAGCAACCCAGCAAAGTCATTCTTGAAGGCCAGCACACCGGCACTTTGGGCCTTTTTCTTGACCGGCTTTTTCTCCTTGGTCGGCTTCGGCTTTTGCTCGGGTTCAGGCTTCTTCTCAATTTCTTCCTTCTTCTCCTCTTTTTTCTCCGGTTTTGGCTCTTCCTCTTCCTCTTTCTCTTCCTCGACTTCTTCTTTCTTCGGTGGAGGTGGTGGTGGCGCCTTCTCAAGCAATAGCCTGGCGAGGCGCTCAGGCACTTCTATTTTTACCTCTCTTTCGACTACCGTTATATTCCACGAAGGAACCAGGTAACCCAGCAAAATAGTTAAAAACAATATCAGCAGTAATATTTTTCGAAAGCGCTTCTCATCCTCTCCATGAACCGTCCAGGGCATGACTGAGGTACGATATAACGACCCCCCTGGTTCCCGATCAATAACAAACTCATCACGAGATTCTTCCTCTACTTCGAGTAGTACCTGGCCCTGCTCTTTGTATTCACTAGTTTTATCGTTGAGTACCTGAATTTTATTCCAGATATCCTGGCGAGCCTGTATTGAGGCTTCGAGTCGACTCTCGTATTCAGTAACCAGATTATGCACGCGAGCGAGGTGATCTCGCCCACGCCTCTCTTCACCCAACCCACCCCAGAAAAGATCTGACGCGCCTAACGCGTCTAATCTGGCCAGATTTGTCGATACCTCAATAAGCGCGTCGTAACGCACTCTTTTCTTTAGTAACCTGACATGTTCAGCCTCAATATCCCGCTGTTGACTTTTGCATTCCAAAAGGAGTCGCCAGGCTCGCTTTTGCTTGGCCCTGACTTTTTTCTTTCTTTTACTGATATCGTCCATGGTGAGCTACGAACTCTGCGATGCTTTCTGAATTACAGCCAACGAGATCTTGCTATATCCTGCACTGGTACAACTGGACATAATTTTTTTCAGCAGACTGAAAGGTATTTTCCTGTCGGCCAATATGTTTACTTCAGGTTCTTTGCTTACATCGATACCGATTGCCCTGCTTCGCTGTACTAACAACGCTTTCTTTATCGCTTCCACCACAACTGCCGGGCTATTATTAACATCTACTGTGCTCGAAACTATTTTACCCTGAACCAGTATATTTTCAGGCGTCACCAGTATCACTACCGTTTCCTGTGGCTTGGTCTCTACCACCGATGCGGGCAAGGAAATCGATTTAGGCGCCTCCAGTGCTTCGTTAGTTGCCGAATTTGTCAGCAGAAAAAATACCAGAATAGTAAATACATCCATCAGCGATGTCAGATTCATGCCAGGTAATTTTTTTCGGCTTCGCCCCATACGCGCGATACGACGATTACTGTTTCTCATGGTGCATCGCCTATCGATATATCGGGGAACAATTCGATTTTCTGAAATTCGGGTTGAACTTCGCCAGCCCCTTCCGTGCCACCGGCGGAAGCCTCATTCAAAGGAATTTCAGCATTTCTCATCGCATCCATAACAGTGACCAGATGCCTGTATTCAATGCCAGGTTCCATTAAAATAATGGAATCGGTCTTGTCGGGATAGTTCGCCTTAATCTTTAACAGATAATTAGTGAGCTGAATCAGGTCATAGACTCTGGGATCCTCCTCGAGTGTTTTGGGGTCAGTATTTCCAATTTTCGGAAAACGAACGATTACCTTTCGCCCGTCACTAATTTCCATGACCTCGTCACGAATTACAACTTCAATACTAATCTTGGGAGGGATAGCTGCTGCCGCACCAGCGCCCGGAGGCATATTGAGCTCCAGTATCGTGATACGAGAAAATACTGCCGAGACAAGAAGAAAAGGCACCAGCACAACCATTAAATTCAGGAATGCCGTGATATCAAGCTCCGGAGCTTCCCTGGATTTACCGTGTTTCCTTCTGTTCATGATTATTATCTATTGCGCTGGTCGCTTAATCGGGCTTTTTAGGCACATCTGTATCAGCAGCTACGCCTGGCTCTGATGCTGAACCTTCAACACCTGGTGTTGCGGTCGATTCACTAACCCGGGTAACATCTTTTTCAACATTAGCCATAAAAGTACCCGTATCCGTAAAATCACTCATTGTTACTTCTGGGGGAGATAGATTCTTATCACCCCTACGCTTACTGGCAGAGGTGATGACATTCAGTGTTTTAACCGACGCCATTTCCAGGCTGTCTATTATTTCTCCGGTTCGCGAAGTCAAAAATGCATGGATTATCAAAAGAGGGATACCCGCCATCAAACCAAAAGCGGTAGTATTCATCGCAACCGATATACTTGCTGATAGCAAATCCGCTTTTTCTGCAGGATTGGCATTCGCGACAGCGGTGAAAGCCTCGATCAGGCCCATAATCGTACCAAGCAGTCCAAGCAGGGTGCAAATATTTGAAAACAACGCGATGTAAGGTGTGCGTTTTTCGAGTTGAGGAATAATTTCCATCATACTTTCTTCCATGGCGATTTCGATATCGTCCCTTCGCCTGACCAGCCCTTCTCTTGCCAGGCCCATAGACATTAATTTACTGATGGTCGATTTATCGTCGAGGGCAACTAATTCTCGAGCCGTGTCAAAATCTGCTTCAGCCAGAACTGGCTGCAGCTTATTCCACATTTTGCGATTAATCCCGCGCTCGTAAGTGAGTTTGATGTAACGCTCGATTGATATCGCTAACCCCACCGATAAGACGATCAGTATTGGATACATAAACGCACCACCAGTCTGGAAAAACGACACGATGGTTTCAACATAGCTTAGGGGGTCGAAGCCACCAGCCGCATCCACGACTCCAGAAGACTCCAGAATTTCTGCTACATCTGGAGATTCGGTAATCTCATTACCGTCCGTAGTGCTCGGCTCGCTCAAATTTTCCTGACCGCTCGGAGCCTCTGTGTCTACTGAAGTATCCAGCTCACTCTGATTGGTATTGTGTTCACTCATTACGAAACCCTCAATGTGTCACTATTCATATTATATCGATTATCAATTATGACTTAATTCGTAAAAATTAAGCTCTCTCAGAAACACTTCTTTGGACAAAGGTTTCATACTGTCGTCAAACAGACCTGATTGTAAACTGCTGGCCACCCCAACTTCGGAGTTTTGCCAGGGTATAATGTAAAGCGATTTGGGCGCTTCCTGATTACCTATGATCGAGATGCCAGATAGTTCCTTAACGTCGGAATCAATTTTTTTTTCCTGGGCCATGACGGGCGCTTGCAAGGTTACTCCGGCAATTACTAAACTAAATAGAATTCTAATTAACATAATATTAGTACCTCCGCTATTATTTTACTCTTTGTTTTACATCAGCTACCCAGATGAAAATTTTCTTATCATCCGGATTTAGCGCCAGATAACGCTCAAATTGTTCGAGGGCACATTCATAATCGTGCATATACAAATCACATAATACGCCTAGATTAATCATTGCCGCAGTGGAATCTGGATGGTTTTTGATCACCAGCTCATAGACCGCTCTGGCTTCCTCAAATTTTCCGGCCTGACGGTAAATTAAACCCAGCTCGTTATTCGCAACGGGATGCACAGGGTCCAACTCCAGGGCTTTGGCCAGATTTTTTTCTGCCTGCTCAACTTCACCTGTTTTGCGATACGCAATCGCAATATTGACAAACGGTGCAATCAACCGTTTTTCGCGACCTATAACCGATTCCAGCTTTTCTATTGCCGATACATAGTCACTATTTTCCATCCTGTCTACTGCATCGAGGAAATCCGACTCAATATCTGCGTCCAGATTAATATATGCCGAATCTTCTGGCGGTGGGGATAACTTTACTGCCGCAGCTTTTTCAACACGCGGTGCCTGACCCCCGGCACAGGAAATTAAGATCAAACAGCCTAATATCACCACCCCAGTATGAAATGTTTTTATCATAACCCTATTGCTCCACCGGTTCCGGTAAGGATTCGATTACTGTCGAGTCCTCGGTTTCATTAACCGCTGCATTGACGATATTCGGAGGCTGTATCAAAGTGATAACAGTACTGTCTTGCTCAGTTTTAGCGTATCGCGCGGGCAACAACACCGATAGTTTTGCGATACTCTTATCGATCCATTCGTTATAGACCCCAATATCCAGTAATTCCATATTTTTTTCATGAACATCGATAGCCTTTGCCTCAAAAGGATAAGCCTGATCTTCGATAATCAGCTCATATTCTTCCAGTTCTTCATCATTCAGGTTAGTCGGTCTTTCTGATTCGACCAGAGACACATTAAAGTCAAAATATATTTCGGCAAGGTAAAAAGTTGCCGCAGCAGTAACGTCGCCAACCTGATAATCAACCAGCTTTGCAAACGAATCGATAGCAATACTCATTCGCTTTTTCTTTTTAGCCAAATTGGCCTTGAAAGGCTCCACAAGGGCCACTCGCGTAAATGCTTCCCATTTGGGAACTGCTAATACCAACGCGGCATGCGCGGCAAGATATTGGGTTCTGTCTGTACGTCCACTGCCACCGGTGGCGTCGATCTCGACAATTCTTTCGAGCTGAGCCAGATATTCAATTTGATTACCCTGCTGCTGATAAATATCGGCCATTTTCTGGCGTGTTTCTAGCGCCTCTTCGATTGGATCGGGAAAATAGTTAACCAGTTTTTGATAGGTCAATAAAACTCTACCTTTAGCGTCAGCCCGGTCATACAGTTCAGCAGCCTGGTATAAGGCTTCGCGGCGCAAGGCTTCGTTTTCTGGATTTTCTCTTTCTATACGCTCAAATTCTGCTGCCGATAGCAAATAACGACCATCCTCCTTATAAACAATTGCCAGTTTTTTGGTGATATCCGGTAGCAGTTTATGCTGAGGAAAACGTTTTCTGAAGCCTTCAAGCAAGTTGGCAACATTCTTCCACTGTTTCAGTATTAACAACGAAGTGGCGGCGTCGTATTCGGCTGTCGGACGAATTTTAGATTTGGGCACGACTTTAGCGACCCGCAGGAAATGATCGGCGGCTAACTGATGGTCTTCCAGCTTGAGCGCCTGTTCACCCTGTTTATAAATAGAGGCAGCCAGGTTTTCGTTAAGTGATTCGTAACTCTTGTCATTTATATCGGTAAGAATCAGTGTTTCGCTATAGGCAATTTCAGCCCCCTGGTAATTAGCGATATTAAATGAAGAATGCGCCACAGCCATCCAGGCAGAACGCAGCAATTTCCGGTCGGCTCGGGGGTAAGTTTCGATTGCACGCTGACCATAGACGATGGCACGTTCAAAATCTTCGAGTCCATATAGGTCTTCTACAGCGGCAACAAGTACCACCGGGGCATGTTTATGATCGGGAAATACCTCAAAAAATCGTATCGAACTGCGCACAATTTCCCGGCTGATATTGTATCTCTGTGATTGTTCAACAACTTTATAGTACTCTCGATACGCATAGACAGCCGCATAGCCCGCACCGGACGATCCATCATGGGGTGGATATTCGTACGCAGTGCGCTCGTATTCACCCGCCGCCTGGAAAAAGTCCTTTTGCTCTAGCATCAAACCGGCCAGTTGGTTATTGAGACCCGGAGCTTCGGAGTCATCAAAGAAAGAGGCCAGAAATTCCCGATACCAGTATATCGCCTCCTCATAATTTTCACCCTTTGCCTTCTCCAACTTCTTATTCTGATACAAAGCATGATAGTGATTCGCCAAATCAGTCAGATTAGTCTTCACATAGAAGCGGATATCTGGATGTTCATTAATGTCGAAATATGTCCAGTAGGTGGAATCGGGGCTATATGTTTTGGCGAAGGCCTTTTTGGTATCTATAACCAGCTTGGGAAAACCACCTTTGTCGTAAATTTCGATAATACGAATACTGAAATAAGCCGATTCGGCGGATAGAGGATTACGCTCAATAAAAGTCTTATAGGTATTGCTTGCATCGGCAAAACGCCTCTTAGAAAAGTAGTATTCTCCCAGGTGGCTATAGATACTCGACTCATAAGATCTAGGGCCATTTTGGTTAAAAAATTCGACAATGGACTGAGGCCCTTCGAGGTAGGAGAAACTTAAACTGATAACTCGATAAGTATCTTCAACCCTTTTTCCATCTATCTGGCTTTCAATATTATCCAGTTCAAAACCATTCTCGATTTTATAGTCCAGCATTTTGATAAAAGCCTGTAATGCTTCTTCATATAATTCCTGTTTGAAATAAGACCACCCGAGTTTATAAAGTGATAACTCATAAAACTCCGTGTCTTCTCCACGCGCCGCCACAGCCTGGTATGACTCTTCGGCATCGAGATATTTTTTACGGGAGAAATAGAATTCAGCCAGTCGAAACTGCGATTCATCGACATGACGCGAGTTCGGGTATTTCGAAAGCAGCAATATGATCGTATCCATGGCGATATCTATCTGCCCGGTATCCTCATAAGCGCGCGACAATTGGTAAACCACCTGATCATTACGTTCAAATAACGGATGGTTTTTCAGTAGGTTCTTATATATCTCGATGGCTTCCATTGCACCGACGGTTTGTAAGTCCTGTCCTACCTCAGCACTCTCGTCTTCAGGCAGTTCTAGCTGTTGACTAGAGTCGCTGATTTCGATTTTCTCACCCGCCCTTTCGTCGAAAGCTTTATCACTTTCGTCGATTGCCGCAATAGGGCTCGCCTGATCGGTAATGCTTTGTTGTTCTGAGGTATTGCCATTATCAGGCACGGACACAGTTTCCGGCATCTCTATCTCGGTGATGGACTGCACAGTGCTTGTCTCTGTACCAGTAACGTTTCTTTGGGTGCTTGTAGTTGCGAGCGCCTCCGACTCGATAATTTGAGTATTCTCGTTGAATTGCTCTTTCTGAATTTTCAGATCAGCCAGGCGACGCAAGGCTTCCGGCGTCATTTCGGTATCGGGGGTATTCTCCAAAAAGTCCTGATAGCTTGCCAGTGCTTTTTCGAGACTGTCCGTAACCTTTTCGTCAATTACTTCGAATTCGACATTTTCCAGACTGGCCAGGGTTGTACCGTCGGTTCCTGTGGCGCAAGACGCCAGCATCCAAACTAGCGCCAGGACTAATGCCGCTTTACAGAAATTGATACATTTGTGATTTTTGACAGACATCAGTTGGCGGGTACATTATTCAAAATTGAAGAACCCTTATCTAAGCTATCTTCCGCTGATGGCGCCGACTCCTCGGCCTTCTGGGCTTCTTTTTCAAGCTCAAGTTGCTTTTGCTTTTCCTCCCGAAGCTGATTCTGTTCCTCGATTAACTTATCCTGATCCGCCTTGGTTACTCGGTCATAGTTTTCTGCCAACGCAAATCGCGCCTTAATCTGATAATCTTCGAGGCGCTTGCGGCGACGATCAAGCTCATTCTCCGCCATAGTTTCGAGGAACCTGCCCTGTTTGGCCATAACACCTTTCAACTTTCGTTGCGCAGAAAACAATCCGGTGCGGAGCTGTCTAATGACTGATTGATATCCTTCATAACTTTGCGTCGCAGCCTGGCGGGTACGAATAAAAGAACCATATCGTTTTTTGAATGCCTCGGTAGTCTCATCCAGCGACAACAAATGATCATAAGCTTCGGTTAGGCGTTGGTCATATTCGCTTTGCAAGCGCCACGACAACAAACCGCGCAGGCGTTTAACGCGATAGATCTGTTCACCAGTGACTTTTCCAGGGTGCTCGGCTATGTATTGCTCGAATGCCGTTACCCGATCCGACGCCAGGCGTTCGTCAGCCGTCGCCAGAAAATCTGGTCGCGGCGCAATCAATATATTCTTAATTTTATCAGCCAGACTGTTTCGTTGTTCCAGGCGTAGTTTTGCCCTGGCATCGATCTTCTCGAAACGCTCCCCGACTATGGGTAGCAAAGGCTCTTGATAGGCTCGACGAATATCAATAATTTCCTCGAAAACCTTAAGGTTAGCCAACCAGGTTTCGATTCGTACTTTCAAATCCGCCAAATCTCGGTAGTTATTATACGAAGTCTGAAAATCACTCGATGCCAACAGATCGAGGATATAACGGGTTTCCGGCGCATCGGGCAATTCTCGCAAATTTACTACCCAGTTTTCATCCTGTCTGGATTTCTCATCGACTAATGCTTCGAGAAATTTTCCACCTCGAATGGCCTTTATTGAGTCGTCGAGCCGGGATATTTCATAGGCAAACATATCCATTGCCTCGGCATACATATTGGCCGATTTGCCGTAGGCCTGTAATTTCCCATAGGCATAAGGCACCGACATTAACGATTCCTGTACCGAATGATTGGTTTTTTCTCTTTTGTGCAGAATTGTCCAGGGTACCAGAGCTCGCTCATAGCGATCCAGTGCAGCTTCAGCCCAGCCTGCGCCCAGCAGCGCCTGATTTGAGTATGGCCCATCGAGACGAATTCGTTGAAAATAGATCCGAGCCTGCTCCGCATTGCCGGAATCGAGCAATCGATAGGCGATCTTTAAATTGGCTTTATCCTTGAGTGCCTGCAGATTTTTATCCTGGGTTTCCAGCATGCCCAGCTCATCGAGTACTTCTAATCCTTGTAGTTCCTGTTGAGCCTGAATCAGCGCAATACCCAGGTTATACAATACATAGCCTTTTATTGATTTTTCATTACGCAGGGAATCGAGAATTTCGACAGCATTGGTAAACTGCCCGGTGCTAATATAGGCCAGAGCACGCAGATAAAGAACATCTATCTTGAAGTTTTCCGGTTCTACACCCCGAAGATCGTCGACTGACTTATCCGGGTACTTCGTCATATCGACTCTATTGTGTATCAGATCGAGCGCATATAGCGCTCTTTCCGCATCATTCTTACGAAAATACATTCGCGCCAGCTGCAACGCAGCCTGATTCCGCATTGCCAGGTTGATACCGCTGCCGAGCACCGCCTGTATGGCTTTTCCAGCGCGCTTATCCATACGATATTGCAATTCTATATCGCCGACCGAAAACTCGGCCTGTCCCAGATTCTGGGATAACGGGTCAAGATTGGATTCGTCTACCCTGTAATATTGTATTAGTTCGCTATCGAGCCGTTCCAGCGCCTCAAAATACTTATCCTGATAGGCATAAAAAAGCACCTCGCCGAAATACAGGTCACGCAGCTCGACATCTTTTAGCCCACTTGCCGCATAGCTTGACAGGCTGCAGAAAAAAGCGGCGATAAATATTACATTCCGCTTCAAGATTACTTACCAGTCTTGGAAACTGATCGTCTGATCAGCCGAGTCGCCGCCGGTAATTTTGATTTCGACAAATTTTGGCCCAACCGCTTTGTTAACCGTAAAATCAGCCACGCCTTTGAATTGCTCGCCCGAAGCATCGCGACCTAAGAAACTGGCTATCATCGAATGATCCCCAGTGTTGATATTACCTGTATAAATGCGCTGAACACCACCTAACCTTAAAGCCTCTAGCTCCTTGAAAGTATATAAATGCTTGGCGACAACCTTGTCGTCAAGCTTAATCTGCATGGCATCAAGTACAAACTTCTTACCGCTATCGAGAGAAACAAACAGCGAGACCTGAGTATTGGAGGGAAATAACAGCTTCTCTTCGAGCAGGCTTAGCTCGGTTGTTAGATCGAGTACATCTTCCTTGATATCCTGAACCTGTTCATCCAGTCCTTTTATCTGCTCTTGTGTAACTTCAGCCGCCTTCGCAAGGAACGGCACAACGCTTAAGGCGATCAGCACGATTACGAGAGATATTTTATTGATATATTTTTTTTTCATAACTTTGAGCCTTGAGATCCTATATCGCTAGTACGCAATTCCTATTAACATTATATATCACTATATATTGTAGCCTGAAATTGCTGTTTTTTAAGCTAAATAGTTCCCAATTACCCTATGTAGATATTTCTCGTAGTAGCATGTCCACGGAAAATCAGGGAAATCTGGCCTACTGTTTCATAAACTGGTGATACTTATCGTATGTTTTTTTGTAATCATCCAGATTTTCGTCGAGCATTTCCCCGTATTGTGTCGAGAAAAACGACTTCGCTTTACCAAGGTCTTTTTCATAATCTGCTAATGATTCCGCGTGCTGCGAAACCACAAAAGCATTAAACCGAGAAGCCGCAAATAAGAGCGCCATACCGACATTCTCCGGGCTATTAGTTTCAGCAAATTGATTGGATTGATCGATAAACTGGTCGATCATCGCACGGTATTGTACATCTAGCTCTTCGTCACCCATTTCCTGATCATTCATATACTATAATCTGAACCTATTGAGAATTATCTACAACCAGGTGGTCAGCAAGCATTTCGGTTAAACCGACTATATTAATTTCCATATCATTTGCTTCCAGACCATCTTCGATGACCAATCGGCAATTGGAACAGGAAGTTACAATAGTTTCAACATCAAGCTCCTCGAGCTGTGATTTTTTTCGGTTAAAGACTTTTAGTTTTAGCGGCTCTGCTCTTTCATTGCCACTGACGCCACCACCACCGCCACAGCACCAGTTCATAGCACCGTGCTCGGTCATTTCAACCGCATTTTCTGCTATAGCATTTAATATATGACGTGGTTGCGTCTCAACCCCACCCCTACGCACGATAGAACACGGATCGTGAAAAGTGAGTCGAGAAGATTCCTTACCCGTTGTTTTCAGACGGCCTGACTGGAGTAGTTCGTCGAGTAGTTCCAGGATATGCACGACTTTAAAGGAATAAGGTCTGCCGATGAAATTAGGCCCCTCCCATCGAATCGCTGTATAAGCGTGACCGCATTCCGGGCTAATCACGTTTTTCACCTTCAGCTTCTCGGCACCGGCAACAATCCTTTCGACCAAAACCCCGGCTACCTCGGTATTACCAATTTGCAGACCGGAGTTTGTTGCCTCAAACGCATCGGAGCAAAGTGTCCAGCTAACGCCAGCCTGATGGAATATTTTTGCAAGGGCCGAAATATACTCCGGGAAATACATAATTTCCATCGACGACAGCAGCGCCATATACTCTGACCCTTCGACATCGACCGGGATTTTTAAATTTATTTCTTCTTCGATATGGCCTATTTGAGCTTGCAATGCGGGGAGCTTCACACCCATCGGGCTACCAATATCGACTGCACGTTGAGTGGTTTCGGCAAGATCTGGTGGCGAGAATCCTGCCGCCGACAGACCAGTTTTGACCTTGAAGATAATCTGCGCAATATCTATACCCATTGGGCAAACCATGCTACAGCGACCGCACATCGAGCAACCATCGTAAACCAGTTCCTCCCAGTCGGCTAAATCCTGCTCTGCTATCGGCGCTGCTATCCCCAACTTACTGGCTAACTTTCCCCAGAACGTATATTCCTGTTGCCAGACCTTACGCAATGGCTCGGTTTTATAAATAGGTGTATAGCGAGGATCACGGGTTTCAGTAAAAAACAAACAGGATTCTGCACAAATTCCACAGTGCACACAGCTCGAGAAAAACGATTTAACCTTTGGATCAATTTGAGACCTTAGCTTACTAAGGCCTCGTTCCAGTCTCTCACTCATAGTTGACCTCCGGTTATCATGAATCAACACCTCTTCGGCCAAACCATGCACCGGTGAAAAGCCGACTAGGAACAAAAGTAAATGCATGCATTAAACGGCTAAAGGGGAAATAAATTAACAGTAACTCAACTAGAAACCGGTGTAGTAGGCGCAATGTTTCGAACGACTCCAGCAATGCCAGGCAACCGCTAAGCATCACTAGAAATGTCAATATGGTTGCAACATGATCGTCCAGTTTTGAAATTAACCGTGATACCGAATTCGTCATACGATACAGCCACAGCATGATTATGCCGAGAAAGGCAAATTGGGACGCTACTATAAAGAGCCAGTGAGGTGCCGCTGTCCAGCCAAACCCAAGAATATTTTCTTCGAGAAAAGCAACATGCGGCGCGGCGAAAAACAATAAGATGAATAATCCCAGATGAAACATATAACCCGCCACAACCTGTATACCGATGCGAGACAACATATGTTGATCTGGCAGGAAGCGAGAAAATAAGGTTCTTAAGGCGCCCGAAAAAGCTGAATCGCGCGGTACCGATAAATCTACTTTCCGACTGGCCAGAATGATCGTGACCAGGTTTCCGCTTACCCCAATTACAAAAACAGCCAGCGCAAAATACCACAAGAACCCATCAATGAAAGTTGCCATTATTTATTACCCTCCACTGCTACCGAGCCGGACTCTTCCGTTCCACTGTTAATCTTACCCTGCAACCTGTTAAATTTATCGGCCGAGATCACTCTATTATTGTCGCGGCACTCCTTTGCCCAGCGGTCATGATGTGACTCTGCCCAATTAACATCAACGTAGCCAGTTTTCATGCTTTCAAGGGCGCCCTCTGTACCCACCGAACCCAAATACATATGTCCGAAAGAAACCGCGATCAGAATAATTGCACTAATCACATGCACGATGTGTGACAACTCCATGATCACTCGCCCCTGACCAAAGTTAGGGGAAACCAGAATCAACCCACTGACGGAAATAAGCAGCCCGATCAGTATAACTATCCAGTACCAGGTCTTCTCACCCATGTTAAAAAATCCACCAGAAACATGAGACTTGCCGATAATCCCACCTCCTTTTACCAGCCAGGTAAGGTCTCCTTTTTCATAAATATTCCTTTTCACAAATCGAAGTATCATCATTATCAGGGATGCAAAGAAAATTGGCCCGAATAAGTTATGACCTTCTTTACTCGACGAAGCCAGTAAGGAGAAAAATTCCTGTCCAAACAGGGGGATCAGGAAAGTTCTTCCTAACAACAGGGTTAATCCCGTTATAGCTAGAAAGAGGAAGACAATCGCCAGGGTCCAGTGTAATACTCTCTCGTAGTCACTAAATCGGTGCAACATCTGTCTCGACAGCCCACCCTCAACTTTTATTTTTCCGCGCAACAAATAGAATACTAGCAGCAATAGCGCCAATCCAGCCAATATGATTGCAGCATAGTTTACTAACTGGTCAACTCGAAATCTGGTCCAACGGTCAGCTTCTGGGTTAATCAAAATTCCGCTATCGACACTCTTGATCTGGCTAATGCCTTCTATGGCTATATTTCTTTGCCGAACCTCACGCCATAAATCCGCACCGGGATTCTTCATGATGACACCTTCGGGTTCACCTTCTACAGCAGCAAATGTCGGCTGTGAAATGACGGTGATAACCAGCAGCATCAATATCGATAAAAATTTCAAGATATCTCCCACAGGGCTGACCATATTCTGTTTAAGCATGCGACAACCTCTCGTTATTGTCTCTTAGCCAAAAATCAAGCCGAGTTCTGATATCTTTTATTATCAAAACCCGGCCAAACTATTTTATTATTGATTACCCTTTAGGTATTCAACTTGACCTTGTCATAGTTGACACCCCAATTGAGTACGCTGGCTCCACGGTTGATAATGCGTTTCCGATAGATATCGGACAGCATATTGGCATCACCAGCCAGTAGCGCCTTAGTCGAACACATTTCAGCACAAAGCGGCAACTTACCTTCGGCAAGACGGTTGCGACCGTATTTCTTGTACTCGTCGGAACTATGGTCATCTTCTGGGCCACCAGCACAGAAAGTACACTTATCCATTTTGCCACGCGACGAAAATGCAGCATTTTCGGGGAACTGTGGTGCGCCAAAAGGACAGGCGTAAAAACAGTAGCCACAACCGATACAGATATCCTTGTCGTGCAAAACCACACCATCGTCCGTCGTGTAAAAACAATCGACAGGGCAAACAGCCGCACAGGGTGCATCGGAACAATGCATACAGGCCACCGAGAGTGATCGCTCACCCTGCTGACCATCTTTAATCGTTACCACACGGCGACGATTAACACCCCAGGGGATTTCGTGCTCATTCTTACAGGCGGTGACACAGGCATTACACTCAATACAGCGTTCCGCATCGCAATAAAATTTCATTCTAGCCATTTTATAGTTCCTCGCTAGTTAAGCTTTGGTAATGCGGCACAAGCTGCATTTTGATTCTTGCATTTGTGTCACTGAGTCGTAACCGTAGGTCATCGCAGTATTGGCTGCTTCACCCGAAACATACGGTGCGGCACCCTCTGGATATTTAGAGCTCCTGTCTTCACCCTGCATATGACCAGCGAAGTGGAATGGCATAAATGCCACGCCGGAACCGACCCTTCGAGTAACCTGTGCCTTAACTTTAACCTTTGCGGATTCAGCACCTTCGACCCAAACGTCGTCGCCGTCTTTAATACCCGCGTTGTTGGCATCGCGCGGATGGATTTCGACAAACATGTCCTGCTGTAACTCGGCAAGCCAGGCATTAGAGCGAGTCTCATCACCACCACCCTCGTACTCGACCAGTCGCCCGGAAGTTAGAATAAGAGGATAGTCTTTGGAGAAATCCTGCTCCTGGATAGACTTATACCGAGTTGGCAGTCTCCAGAATGATTTTCGATCTTCATAAGTCGGATACTTGTCCACCAGATCGCGCCGCGAGGTATAAAGCGGCTCTCGATGAATCGGTACCGGATCCGGGAAGGTCCAGACCATCGCTCGCGCCTTGGCATTACCAAATGGCGAACAACCGTGTTTAATCGCAACACGTTGTATGCCACCGGAGAGATCGGTTTTCCAGTTTCTGCCTTCTGCTGCTGCTTTTTCTTCAGCGGTCAGGTCATCCCACCAACCCAGTTTTTTCAGCATCTTATCACTGAATTCCGGGTAACCATCTTTGATTTCCGAGTCCTTACCGTAAGAACCTTCGGCCAGCAAATTAACGCCATCGCGTTCTACACCGAATCGAGCACGGAAGGTCAAACCACCCTCAGCGACTGACTTAGAGGTATCATACAGATTCGGCGTGCCCGGATGGTTCATCTCCGGTGTTCCCCAGGATGGCCATGGTAACCCGTAGTAATCACCATCAGCAGGGCCGCCCTCAGCCTGTAATGTATCGTAATCGAAGGTACCCCAGTTTTCCTGATGCTTCTTCAGCCGCTCAGGACTTTGTCCTGTGTAACCGATAGTCCACATACCACTATTGATTTCTCGCAACACGTCTTCGACCAGCGGCTCCTCGCCATTAATCTTAATGTTTTTAAACAACTGGTCAGATAAACCAAGCTTCCTGGTGAGCTTATACATGATGGTATGGTCTGGCAGTGACTCGAACAATGGATCGATAACCTTCGAACGCCATTGGAAAGAACGGTTTGAAGCGGTAACCGATCCATAAGTTTCCATTTGCGTGGCGGCCGGTAATAAATACACTCCGTCGGTACGGTCATGCATAACTGCCGATACGGTTGGATAAGGATCGACGACTACCATTAAATCAAGCTTTTCCATCGCCTTTTTCTGTTCCACACCACGGGTCTGACTGTTAGGTGCATGGCCCCAGAGGATCATCGCCTTAACATTGTCTTTCTGAGCGATATTTGATTTCTCTTCGAGTACACCATCAATCCAGCGCGAAACCGGAATACCCTTGGTGTTCATGACATGGACATCCTTGCCTTTACTCTGCTCATAGCTACCGCCATCGAACTGGCCTTTAACCCATTCGTAATCCAGATCCCAGACCCGAGACCAATGCTTCCATGACCCCGAACTCAGACCGTAATAACCGGGCAAGGTGTTCGACAATACACCCAGATCGGTAGCGCCCTGTACGTTATCGTGTCCACGGAAAATATTCGCACCACCACCAGACACACCCATATTGCCAAGTGCCAGCTGGAAGGCACAATAAGCACGTGTATTATTATTACCGACCGTGTGCTGAGTACCACCCATGCACCAGATAAAGGTACCGGGACGATTGTCGGCCATGGCCTTAGCCGCAGCCTTAACCAGATGTCCAGGTACGTCAGTGACGCGTTCAACTTCATCGGGCGTCCAGTTCTTCACTTCGGCCATAACATCGTCAAGGCCGTAAACACGCTGACGGATAAATTCCTTATCTTCCCAACCGTTTTCGAATATGTGCCAGAGCATGCCCCAGATGATCGGTACGTCGGTACCAGGGCGGATTTTCAGGTAATGATCGGCATGCGCGGCAGTACGAGTGTAACGCGGGTCGATAACAATAATCGGTGCATTATTTTCTTCCTTGGCTTTAAAAATATGCTGTAAAGCCACCGGATGCGCTTCGGCCGGATTAGAACCGATCAACAATACCGATTTGGAGAAGTGGATATCGTTGTAGGAATTGGTCATCGCACCATAACCCCAGGTATTGGCTACCCCGGCAACCGTAGTGGAGTGACAGATTCGCGCCTGGTGATCGACATTATTGGTTCCCCACATCGCCGCCATCTTACGGAACAGATAGGCCTGCTCATTACTGTGTTTAGCCGAACCTAGCCAGTAAACCGAATCGGGGCCGGATTTTTCACGAATATCGAGTAGCTTGTCGCCAATCTCATTGATCGCTTCTTCCCAGGAAACCCTCTTCCATTTGCCACCAACCAGTTTAGTTGGGTATTTGAGACGGCGCTCGCCGTGGCCGTGCTCGCGAATCGAAGCACCTTTAGCACAATGCGCGCCCTTGTTAAAAGGGTGGTCGAAAGCAGGCTCCTGACCCGTCCACACTCCGTTTTGCACCTCGGCAATAATGCCACAACCCACCGAACAGTGCGTGCATATGGTTTTGATCTGCTCCGCATCGCCACCGGTTACCGAAGCGGCCTGGACTTTTTTCATCATGACGGGTGCAACAGTGGAAGTTAATGCTGCGCCGCCGGCCATCAGACTGGAATTCTTTAAAAAGGAACGACGACTAATCGCTTCGCCTGGACTCTTCTTCAAAGCGACCTGGGCCGGGCGATTCGATTTTTTGGTTAATTTACTCATATTTCAATCTCCTCGCGTTTAGCTTGCTGCTGATTTGTAATAATCAGCAACATGTTGTGTTAGTTGATAGCCTTTATTTTTCCCGGTTTCGACAGTGTCAGTCGTCACTGCCGCCATGGCCTCGCCACTTGCGACCGTACTGGCAGCGACACCCACACCAACCAGAGCTGATTTCTTTATGAAATCCCGTCTATTATTGTTTAACGTCTCATTTGTCTTTTTCACCAGATACTCCCCTCGAAAGGTCGATTAGATTGCTATCAACAACTCATACTTGCATGGAAAAATACTGTTTTTCCAATGCGATAAATGCGGCACCAAAACGTGCAACAGATTTATAAAAAACGGCAGAACCGGCATTACCCAGGTCATTAAAAAATCGATCCAGCCAGTTGGCCATATGGGTTTGAAAAAATTGATCCTGCTCCGAAAGCTCGCTCGCATCGCCGATCATGATCGAAATCACTTCGCACAACGCAGCGGCGTGATCTTCCGGCTCGGCGACATCGTCACTTCGCTCAAAACCGAGTCTCGCCAAATCTTCTCGTAGATCGCTCAGCGGCTTCTCCATGAGAAACCCGGTCAAATACCACGATCCATACGGGACAACTTCACCCTTACCCAAACCGATAAACAATTGATGAAATTCATCCTCAACATCTTCAGCGTTATGCACCTTTGCCGCCAGCGCAAGCATCGACATCGACAGCATAAGCTCGTCGCCTTCGCTGGTAGTTTCACAAAGATCACACAATTGACTGAGCATAACCTGATCGGGAGAGCTACGTAGCAACGCGGCCAGCAAACCATAGGCGGACGCACGGTAACGCTGCTCCTCGCTAATAGTCTCGCTATCTGGGCACTCACCCAGCAAGTCGGTTGCCTCTATAGAACCACTTTCTATAGGCAGGGCAGTGGCGATTGATGTCATGTCTTCGGTTTCATTGTTTTTATCCAAAATATATAGCAACCTGCATTCCAAAATATATAGGGGAATAATAACTATTTATAACCATAATGGGTAATAAATAACTTACATACTAATTAAGTGCGTCAAAATCACCCTTCATCGCTTCTGGATCCTGGACAATATCCACCACTCGACAGTCTTCGCACATCTTCAGTCGATCCAGCGCGCGAGGCGTATTAAACATATGATGGTCTTCTAGTTGTGTCAGCATTTTTTCAATCACCGAAGTCGGCGCGAAAGGTTTCCCGCATTCGATACAACCAAACGGTTCATCACGATTGAGCGCCTGCGATTTATTTCTGCTTTCCCGATCAAATATGAGGCGAGGCGCCAGGGTAATCGCCTGCTCCGGGCAAGTCTGAGTGCAGGCACCGCATTGAATGCAATGATTCTCGATGAAAAACACTTCGGGCACTTCCCGATTAGAACCATCCTGCAAGGCTCGACCCGGACAAGCACCAATACAGGCCATGCACAGCGTGCATTTATTTTCGTCGATGACCACCGTGCCAAATGGCGCACCCGCGGGCAGGTCAGCAACCACGTCAGCACAACCGAACTGTGTGACCAGGTGATCCAGTGCCTGATAAAAAGCATTACGTTTACCATCCGCCATGCTGTGTATAGCAGGATCAATAGCGATAGCGGAATCGATCATGGACAACGCCATCAAATCGGACTGAAGGCTAATCTGCTGGGGATTAATGCCAATACTTTTTAGCAAAACCTGCATCCAGTCGACTTGCCGCTTAAGATTTTCTATAGACAGCCCTGGTACTGTTTCGTCGAGCATCAATACCACCTGAGAGGCACCATAGGCGAGTGCCGACATACATAACTCGACTCCTACGCTGGCAAGCTCCTCAACCCGGACTGGTAATAGATTATCGTGTTGCCGCATTAACGCCTGCGGTGAAAAAGCTTCCCCATGAAATAGTACAGCAGCCCGTTCTCCCTGTGCTTCACGGTAA
This sequence comes from Gammaproteobacteria bacterium, assembly GCA_030595795.1. Classification (GTDB taxonomy): domain Bacteria; phylum Pseudomonadota; class Gammaproteobacteria. The sequence continues at coordinate 44,837 of JAUVCH010000002.1, read as the reverse complement.
GCCTGCAACATTTTGCGGATCTGATTACCACTATCCGACAGATTCGGATAGGCGTACTGAATCGCTCCCGATGGACAAACCGTGGCGCAGGTTCCACCACCCTGACAGAGAAACGGCACGACTTCGATCTCACTGCCGCCACTTTGGATTGCACCCGCTGGACAGGCATCGATGCACCGACTGCAAACAGTGACCCCATTCACCGAGTGCGCGCAAATCGATGGATCATAGATAAAGTATTTCGGCTTTTCGAACTCACCCACCAGATCTAATACCTGTGCCTCGACCTCGCGCTGATTTTCTTCGTTTATCGAGGTATGTAGATAACCTGGCGGCAATATTTCATTCTGATTTATCGGATCTGGATTTAGATCAAGCACGATATCGGCTTCCAGATTTTGCGGGTTACCATTCGAGTCAATTAGCCTGACAATAAAAGAACCCAGATAACCCTGCACAACAATCTCCTTCTCGGATGCAGACACCAGAGTCAAAATGGATTGATCTGACCATTGCCGACAACAGGCTAGTGCCTCATCGTCCCCGATGGCAATGGCTCGCCCGTTAGACTGATAGCTAACCAGACTGGTCGCAGTGGTCTGAAAGCTATCGAGTACGGAAAGCGCCGATTCGCGTGCATCAAGATTAGACTGGCTCATAATTTTTCTACTGTTATATCACTTTGATCGGGTTGTTCGGGTTGTTCGGGTTCGTCGTCGATAAGCTCGGGCTCATCATCCTCATCGTCGGCCTGCTCAAGCTCAGCTTCGACTGGCTCAAGCTCGGCTTCGACTGGCTCTTCAGCCGCCTCCAGCTCCGCTTCTTCAAGTCGCTTCTTCTCCAGCATTTCGACTTGATGCTTCATATCACAAGTGACAATATCACCCAGCGGTTCGAAAAATGTATAGTCTTCGTCGTATTCATCGAGGCCATCACGTATATTGAAAACCGGCGCATGAAACATTTTTCGCAAAGCCAAATTGCGTAATTTATCGCTCACTCCTGAGGACATGAATCCGCTAAAATCCGAGTCTTCGGTAAGCGATTCGATGGGTGGCATATCTTCGTCAGATAGAACTGGTTGGTCGGGCACTTCGGCCTGCGGCGCATCAACACTGATCGCATTGACGACATCCGGGTGTTCTGTGGCCAAAACTGCTTCTTCCTTGAGGCTCTCTTCCTGTGTTTGTAATTTACGTCGTGACCAGCGCGATAACAGGCCTTCCTCTTCCTTCTGGCTCATGATGTTTTTTGCGCGCCTTTTCCAGCTACCGAGGCTTCCTCTGTCCAGTTCCTCAATTTTCGTTTGGTCTTTTTGATCGCGACATAATGCGTTAACACATAGGCTTCAGCCCACTGATATAGCTCGGCGGGAATCTCTACTGCGTAAACCTGTTCGTCGCCTTCGAGATAGGCATGGACTTCATCAAAACTCAAACTCACCAGGTAGGGCACCGGCATTTCATCCGGGTCATCTACGGCCTCAGCTACGATAAAACAACCCGGTTTCGGTGACATTAAATTATGATAGTAGCTCTCGCATTCATCTTCGTGAAGCCTGAGCTCCAGCCCGGTGACCAGGAAATGCTCTACCTTACCGTCCTGATATATCCGCTTAACCTGCTTTTCCTGCCCAGCTTCACCAACCACCACACCGATAGCTTTGTAAGTAAAGTCTAACCAGACATTATCAGAGGCACGCTTTTCAATTACCGCTGACACAGTTTTCTGCCGCGGCAGGGTTTGATTAAAATCCTCCAAATGAATATCACCCATAGGTCAATCTGTTTAGTCGCTGATTCATACAATACATAATTGCAATAGTCGTACCACTGCCACCAGGGGTTATTAAAGCTTTTATATTTGCATCGTCCACCAGAAACCTGGAACAAAATGACTCAGGCACTCAGTGAAGTTGAGACAATTCGACCCACATGTAATAGATCTAAACTCATTAAAAGCGTTTTTCCCTAGAGACCTTACCGTCCTTGTAGATTTATTTCCCAAAAATTCATTCAGGTATATTTATTGCTTCAACAATGCTTATGGTCTTGATCACAAATCAATCTATCGACGTATTCATGAACGTCAAACAAGTCTCGGGATATTTGCATTTAAACGAGAAGAAAATTTACGACATGGTCAATCGGGGTATTATCCCCGCGACCAAGATCACCGGTAAATGGATGTTCCCCAAGGAGTTGATCGACAAGTGGATGCTCGATTCAACGCACAATGGTCTGCTACGTGACCGACTCATCATCGCCGGTAGTGATGACCCTTTCCTCTACCGTATTATCAATGACTTTTCGGAATCGCTTGGCAACAAGGCTATCATCACCTATACCAATACCAGCACTCGCGCCGGGCTCGAACTATTAAATGCTAATCGGGTCGATGCCTGTTGTATACACTGGGGCCCCGCCAAAGAAAGTGCTACCCGTCATCCCTCGCTGCTGCAGCAATATACGGCCAGCCATAACTGGATACTGATCCGCGCTTACCGACGCGAGCAGGGTTTGCTATTCGATGCTAATGCGCAGAAGCGAAGTCTCGATATTCCCGAAATGTTCGATCAAAAATTCAGTTGGGATATTCACCGCATGGGTTCGGGTTCGCAGCGCTTTTTATTAGAAATATTGAGCAAGCACGGTCTTAACATCGATAGTTTAAACGTAAAATCACACTCGCATTCAGACCGCGAAGCCGCAGCAGCCATTAACCTGCAACAATGCGATATCGCACTGGGTTCACGTGCAACCGCCAACGAATTTGGCCTCGACTTTCTCAGCCTAGGCTGGGAACATTTCGATTTTGCGATACCCCGCGATATCTGGTTCAGGCATTTATTTCATAATCTAATCGAAAAAATCGGTTCTGAAGAAGGCCTACAGATAGCTAACGAATTGGGCGGTTACAAAATCGAACAATGTGGAAAACTACTCTGGGGAGATGAATAAGGCCGGAACATAAGATCAGAACGCCCTGCTCTAACTGTCGAATTTCAATCGTGAAACAAACCAGCCACCGATCATCAGCATAACTATCAACCCAGTCATAACGGCATACCAGCCGAATTCATCATAAACAATTCCCGGTAGCCATGAAGCCAGCGCACCACTGAGATAGTAAATCGATACGTACAAGCCGTTCACCACACCCTTGTGCTCGGTAGCCAAATGGTTGACCAAACCGGAGAGAGTCGAGTGGATGAAAAAGAACCCCCCGGCAAAGCAAAACATCATAACGAACATTATTGAGAAGTCGGTGAGCAAATAGGACACCAGCCCTATACCATTCATCATCACACCCAGCATCAAACCACGCCGTTCATCGCCTAAAAACTTTGACAGAGATTCAGAGTAAAGCGCTATTGGAATGCCGACAAGATAGCCAATGTAAAGACTGGATATGAATGCAGGTGACACCGAAGCATCGATTTCGAGTAATCGGAAGGGGATTAAATTCAAAATACTCGCATAGACGAAAAAGACCGCCGACAAAACCAGATATACATAACGAAAATCACGATTAGCCATGACGCGCGAAATGCTACGGATATCCAGACGCTGAAAACTAATCTCGGCATCTGCACTGGCGAAGCGCATTAAAAATAGTGGCAGTAGCATTGCGAAACCCATCACAACATAGGCCGTATACCAGGCAAACCCGGTCGCAAAAAAACCACCTATTGCGCGCCCGATAAAACCACCGAGTATGGTAGCGCCGATATAAAGACCCATGGTACGACGAACAGTGCCTGGCGAAGCCATGCTCGCACAGTAAGTCATTAGAGCGGTAAATACAGCTGGCAGTATCAATCCCTGGATGCCGCGAAGGATAAGCAGATGCCAAAATTCACTGGCAAAATAAAACGCCAGTTGATCGAGCATTAACAAGGTCATCGCGACGATTAACATCAACCGAGCTGGTATCGCCTGCAGGAAATAACCATAGACCACAGGCGCCAGACCCAAAGGCAAAAAAGTTACTGTTATCAACAATCCCACCTGGCTGGATGAAATAGAAAATAGATTCGCCAGCAAAGGCAACATCGGCTGTGGAATATACAAAGTGCTAAACGATACTACCGTCGCACATAATGCGATTAATAAATTGCGGGAAAAGATCAATGGTTTAGTCTTCAGTAACCGGAGTCGGGGCCAGGGCTGGGAAACTTTTTTTGAAGGTGAACGCCCTTTCACTCGAACCATGCTGATTCAAATTCTGCAATCTGTCATCGGCCTCTTCGAGTGTTGGTACATGGCCCGCTGGCACCCACCACAAAACCGCGTAAAACTCGTCCATGCGGTCGAACCATTGCTTGCGCCGACTCATCACCTGAGTATGGGCACTCCGATAAACATACTCATGTAACGACTGCATATCCTGCCAGACACTCATGTTGACCAGAATATCACTACCAAAGAAATCCAGCGCAGTGGCATTACCCTCTTCTGTTTGTAGACGCCAGACAAAACCAGCTGTGGAGTCGGCCAGGGCGTTAATTTTGTCGAGCTGATTAACAAATTCGACCATCCCTGGATCGTCGATCGCGAATTTCATTTTGGCAATATTGAGCTGTGCCAGGTGGTATTGCTTCATGTTTAATCTCTGAGTTAGTTATCGGGAATAAGACGCTTACCCAGACTTACCGAGGCATCGACGGTATAACCAAGGGATTGATAAAACTCGATTACCTCGGTATTAGTATTACGAACCAGCAAGTTGATTTTCGGACAGCCCAGCGCTTTTAGACGACTTTCAAGTTCAGCCATCATCGTTTTCGCAAAACCCCTGTGCTGGTAACCGGGTGATATCGCCAGATAGTTAGCCCAACCTCGATGCCCCTCGTAACCACCCATTACCGACGCGATTATTCCACCATCTAGCTCGCCTACCAGGAATAAATCCGTACTGACATTGATTTTTCGCTGGATATCTTTTTCTGGGTCATTCCAGGGTACGACGAGATTAGAACTGTGCCAGAGCTGCATTACTGCATCTTTGTCTTCAATAGTAAATTGCCTAATCTTAATCACAGTTTAGAGCCAGCCAGGTAATAAAATCATGGTAATCTATCCTGTCAAAAATAATAAGCACTATAGCCATTGGAACTCTGGATCCCCCTAACCATCGCCGCCGCATTTTTCCAGAACATTCGTTCGGCATTGCAAAAGAATTTAAAAGGCCGGTTGTCAACGCTGGGGGCCGCTTACGTTCGATTTATATATGCCCTGCCCGTCGCCTTTGTTTACCTGGTCGGAGTATATTTTTACAGCGGACAGCTGATACCTAATCTCTCCCCTCCATTTCTGCTTTACAGCCTGCTCGGTGGACTCTTCCAGATCGCATTCACGGTGTTTCTGCTGTGGCTATTTTCCTTCCATAATTTCGCGGTCGGCACCACTTTTTCCAAGCTTGAAACCGTCATGGTGGCAATTTTTGGCCTGATCTTGCTAGGCGATGAATTGACTAGTATCGTCGTCTTTGCGATTGCCATGAGTACCGTCGGACTGATTGTTCTAAGTGCCGCCCAATCGATGTTGACCTTACGCGGCCTACTCTCTGGCTTATGGCAGAAAACGACTTTAATCGGACTATTTTGCGCTACCTTTCTGGGTGCGAGTGTGGTCTTTTTCCGAGCAGCTTCGCTGTCGCTGGAGCTCGATGACTATTTACTGTCGGCTTCGTTTACGCTGTTTGTCGTGTTGATTCTGCAAACACTCATCATGGGCGTTGGGATGTGGACTCGGGACAGAGATAATCTGGCGAAGGTCTTTATCCACTGGCGGCCAGCGGTGGCAGTAGGCGTCAGCGGTGGCCTGACTTCGATAGGCTGGTTTACCGCATTCACCCTGCAAAACGCAACCTATGTGCGCGCGCTTGGGCAGATCGAATTGCTGTTTACTTTTATGGCGACGGTTTTTTTCTTTCGGGAGAAAATCATAGCCGGCGAACTGCTGGGCATCGCGCTGATAACCGCAAGTATTGTTTTAATTTTACTAGGTTAGATTTACTTGGCTAGTAGACGCCCAATAATCGCATCACCGCATTGCTCGCAATTGGCACTTCCACCCATATCGGCAGTTAAATGATCGCGTTCGCGAATCGTATCTTCGATGGCACGTATCACCGCATCGTGCGCCTCTTTATGACCCAGGTGCTCGAGCATCATCGCTCCCGACCATATCTGACCAATCGGGTTGGCAATACCCTGCCCGGCAATGTCGGGTGCTGAACCGTGCACTGGCTCGAACATCGACGGGAAGTCTTTTTCGGGATTGATATTGGCTGAAGGTGCGATAGCAATCGTACCCGTAATGCCTGGCCCCAGGTCTGACAATATGTCTCCAAACAGGTTGGAGCCGACAACCACATTGAATATTTCCGGTCGATTGACAAAATGCGCAACCAGAATATCGATATGGTATTTATCAACGGCTATGTTGGGGTAATGCTCAGCCATGGCTACGACACGTTCGTCCCAGTAGGGCATAGTATGAATAATACCATTCGACTTGGTCGCAGAAGTCAGCATCTTGCGCTCACTTTGGCTTGCCAGTTCGAAGGCATATTTCAATACTCGATCCACGCCCTTTCGGGTGAAAATCGATTGCTGCATAGCCATTTCGTTATCAGTGCCTTCGTATAACCTGCCGCCGATATTGGAATACTCGCCTTCGCAGTTTTCACGCACCACATAAAAGTCGATGTCGCCTGGTTTTTTACCTGCCAGTGGACAGTGCATACCCTCGAACAGGCGAACCGGGCGCAGATTTATATACTGTTGAAATTCACGTCGAATCGGAATCAGCAATCCCCACAGCGAAACATGATCGAGCACGGTTGGGAAGCCAACCGCCCCGAGAAATATGGCGTCGAACTTAGCCAGTTGTTCGATTCCGTCATCGGGCATCATCGCACCCGTTTCCAGGTAACGCTCGCAACTCCAGTCAAAGTGTTGGAATTCGAAATCTATGTCGAACCGAGAGGCGACCGCCTGTAGCACTTTGAGGCCTTCCGGAACCACTTCGTTACCGATACCGTCGCCAGGAATAACCGCGATGCGATGATTAGCCATCATAAATACCCAAACGGATCTTCAGACAGCAGTGTGCCAACATAGGGTGCGTAGGTTAAAACAGCACCTTGCTGAGGCCCCAGACTATCGAATGCGTCCACCAATTGAGAAAAATGCGATTCTTTTTTCGGCTCTGACTTTATCGCTTTTAAGGCAGAGAGCAGGGGCTCGACCTCTTTAGCATCCAGATACTGTTCAAGCATCTGTATTGCAATTTCAATATTGGCGATATCGACCGGTTTGCGGTTTTTAGTCGTTGAATTCTTACCTGACTTGTCAAATTTTGCTGGCGCTGTATTAACATTCCCTACAAGTCCTTCAGACAAAGAGCCTGGCTTCAGGCCGGCAAAAGCATTGTATTCGTCGCGGGCACGTATTTTTAATTGATCGACAAAGGTATTAAATGTTTTTCTATCGGGTTTATCCAGAACAAGTGAAAGTAATGGGCCACATTTAACGCGGCTATGAAACTCGAGGAAAGGTTTATTGACGACAGGGTCGGGATCCAGCATCGACAACATGACGGTCAGTTTTTCTTCTTTAATCAGGGTTTTAATTCGAATCTCAACCACATCGTCAGTGATCTCGAATTGACTGCTTCCTTTTAAAAACTGTTTTTGTATGAGTTTCATGGTCACCAAAATATCTATTTGAAAATATTGCTAATTCTAACGGTTAGAGTAGTTTAAAACATAATGAACAATTCTCAAATCCCATTCAATATAGTGTTCAGCCCATAAAAAGGAGTGATGGGACTTCCAGACTGTTATTGATATAATCCACCGATAAATTGAACAACATAAGGTGATTTATGAGCGAAGCAAAGAAAACCAGAATAAAGGTTCCCGATGGCAAGTCGCGGTATTTAATTACTCGCCAGAAAGAAGCCAATGATAAAGGTTACATTGGTTATGACACAATCTGGGAATCGTTTCAAAAAGAAGTTAAATACGAGACGCCTAAACGTCCATGATTTTATTCGGGTGCGCTCAACTGCCAGGCTGAGTGAAATCCTGTAAGTTAAAGTAAGCGTATCGCGAAAGCCGTCGAGGATTTTAGTCTTTGACGGCTTTTTTTGCGCGCCGTTTAATCCGGCTTAAACGCATAAAGCTTATTCTGAGGAATAACCCCGCGAACCCCCCCTTTCGGATTCTCGACGTCTCCCTTGTATCGGGGAATAACATGAATATGCAGATGAGGAATTGACTGTCCGGCCCATTTACCGACGTTGATGCCGATATTGTAACCATCAGGGTTAAACTTTTCGTCGGCTATTCTCTTTCCTTCGGCGACCAGCCCCCAAAGTTCTACCAGTTCCTCGTCGGTGATGTCAAAATAGTCGGAAAAATGACGATAAGGGATGACAAGAAAGTGTCCCTCGCTGGCCGGATGCCGATCCCAGGCAGCAAAGCCAAATTTTCCTTCGGTTATGATGCGACGACCGGAATAGGATAGGCAGAAACGACATTCTTCGTCTTCGGCAAGTACTGTTTGTTCGATCATTACTTTTTAGGGCAACTGGGTCGATTAGTTAAGGGACACGGGAGTAACGCCCTCTACACCATCAAGATCCGGGCCTTCTTCTATCTTGCCGCCATACTCGATTTCTTCATCGGACGCATCGCGAACCAGCGATATCTCCAATCGAAAAATAACTTCTCGACCACACAGCGGATTGTTGCCATCGATAGTGACAGATTTTGCATCAACACGGGTAACCAGGAAACTTTTACTCTGTCCCTGGTCATTTTCCATCAGAATGGCCATACCGACTTCCTGGTATTCTTTAGGGACATCTTGTCTACTAGAGGTAATTACCAGCGATTCGTCACGAGGGCCGTATAACTCATTGCAATCAATTGGTACTTCTATAACTTCATTGACAGATTTACCCTTGAGTTCTGCCATTACCGCTGGCGCCAGTATCTCGTTGGTGCCGTGAACATATCCTATCGGATACTCGACCATTGTTAGTACAGCGCCCGAATTCTGGTCGATTACTTTATAGGTGAGCTCAACATATTTGCCGTCCTCGATAATTTCCTTAGCCATATCCGGTATATCCTAAAAAATTGAAGCTGCAAAAATTTTGACTTCGCCTCTTTCGTAACCAATGACCATACGTCCCAGCCATTCGCCTTCCTTCTTGGTACTGCGTACTCTAAACAGGCAGGTCACATGTTCGCCACGACGGATAAAGCCGAGAAAATTATATTCAGGCACAAGGCTTCGAGTCAATTCACTTTTGGCAAATTGCTTTCCGACTTCCATCTCATTCAGGCCAAGCAGCAGGTCGTAGGAGAAGTTCAGAATGAACTTTCCATACTGTCCTTTATTGGAATACTTGATCAGGTCATCGAAGAAAGCAAAGGCGATTTTCTGAAGTTCTTCATCAGTCTTGTCAATAATATTCATACAAACTCGCTTTAAATTTTAAGATTAAACAGGATTATCGGAGGAAAAAAAAGACCAACAATAGTGTTGATCTTCTTTTCAACTGAGGGTTGATTGTTCAACCCTTGATACCTGCAAAGCGGCCTATTCTTTATCGTCTACAAGGTGATAAAGAGGTGCTTTTTCCATGGTGTATTCACCAGTTTTTGGATCACGATGGGAAACTGTCAGTACATGCCAGTTCTCATCATCCAGTTTCATCGCATCACCGCGGTAGTAGTAACCCGGCCAACGGGTTTCCTTGCGGAACAGGGTATGTTGCACGACAGACTCAGAGGTAAGATGACGATGCTTCAGTTCCCATGCACGAAGTAGTTCGTGAATGTCCTCTGCTGCAACCTTCTCAAGATCCTCTTCCAGGAGTTTCAATTTCTTCAGACCGATGTGCAAAAGCTTATCGTTGGTCATGTAGTTAACTATTACACCACCGGCGTACTCGTCCATCAGCTTCTGCAAGCGATCAAGACCCTGGCGCGGGTTGATGTAGTTAGGGTTAACACTTCCCGCTGTTATTTCGTTACGGTAAACCTTGTAATGCTCCATTGGCTTGAAGATCTCTTTCTTGCGACGATCGATCTGCTCCTGAGAAACACGAATACCATCGGCCTTACCATCGTCAATGTACTTACAGGCAGCCTTGGCAGCCAGGCGACCTTCGGTAAATGAGCCTGAAGAGAATGCATGCGGTGTACCGCCAACAGCGTCACCGGCACCGAATAGACCTTCGACGGTAGTCATACGGTTATAGCCCCAGAAATACTCGTCAGGAGAGATATCTTCAGGACCGGAACACCAGGCACCACTACCGGTTGCGTGGGAACCCATGACGTACGGCTCGGAGGTTGTCAGTTCTGGGTTCTCGTACTTCGGATTGACATCAGTTGCCGCCCATAATACAGCCTGACCAATGGTCATACCGAGGAAGTTGTGCCAGCCGATCTCTTCCAGATGTGGATCCTGGAAGGCTTCCATGGTAACCATGTGGATAGGACCACGACCAGCATTCACCTCATTGATAAATGCATGGTTACGCAGACAGGTTGGAATTGGCTTATGCGATAAATGCTGACCTTCTGTATCCAGGTATTCCTTACCCACCATTTTCGTCAGTTCAGGAAACCACTTTGACTCGTACTCTTCACCATTACAGTTTTGAGTGTAAGTTTTTAAATGTAGAAAGTAAGCACCAACCGGGCCGTAACCATCTTTGAATCGAGCCAGTACAATACGGTTTTCCATCTGGGTCATTTTCGCGCCAGCATTGATCATCAAACCATAGGCTGAGCCCGAGGACCAGGGTGCATACCAGACACGACCCGCACCTTCACCAACCGAACGTGGCCTGAAGATGTTGGATGCGCCACCGGCACCAACGATAACGGCTTTAGATTTGAATACGTGATAGTCGCCAGTACGTACGTTGAAGCCGACAGCTCCGGCAACCCGATTTTCTTTGGCATCATCCATTAGCAGATGGGTGACACAAATACGGTTGAATACCTTGTCAGCCGATTTCTTTGCGGCTTCAGCCACGATAGGCTTGTAGGACTCGCCGTGAATCATGATCTGCCAGCGTCCTTCGCGTAGATAGGATCCACTCTTAGGATCGCGCATGATTGGCAGACCCCATTCTTCGAACTGGTGCACGGTTGAGTCGACGTGCCTGGCCATATCAAACAACAGGTCTTCGCGAACCATACCCATTAAATCCATACGTGCATAACGCACGTGATCTTCAGGATTGTTTTCACCGAAACGAGTTCCCATGTAACAGTTGATCGCGTATAGCCCTTGTGCCACAGCGCCGGAACGGTCGATGTTGGCTTTTTCGGCGATAACGATCTTCTTATCTTTACCCCAGTAGCGTGCTTCGAAAGCCGCACCGGTTCCACCGAGGCCAGCGCCCGCGACCAGGACGTCGATATTGTCTTCTATGATAGTTTTAGGCATTAGTAGTAAACTCCAACTTTCATCGTGAGCTTGTTAGACTCCAATGTATGGATATCGCCCTCATCCATACGAATATATTTAGGCTCGTTAAATAACAATTGGCTATCACGCATTTCCTGGCTGGGTGCAGGTGCATCAGCTAGTTTTGGAATTGCCGTACCCCAGGGCTTTGTTGTGATAGGTGCGAGCAGATTCATGTCGGTTTCGCCGTTACGGGATTTGATCCGCCACGCAATAACACCTTTTTCTTCATCACGGATAACGCGTACCGAGTGACCTAGTGGCGCAAAGTCTGCGTAACCACGAACGTCGATGGCATTGTGAGGGCAGGCTTTAACACATGAGTAGCATTCCCAGCACATGTTTGGTTCGATGTTGTACGCACGACGCGTGGTTTTGTCGATGTGCATGATGTCTGAAGGACAGATATCAACGCAATGTCCACAACCATCGCAACGAGTCATATATACAAATGTAGGCATAATATTCCTCTTTCTTAAATTATTGGTTAATTACAATTCAGCAATTGTTTGATTAGAAATGGTTTGGAGATTCACGCTTTATTCCAAGTCCCATATGGACTGGTTTTTCACCCATATATGTCGGGATATCTGGAAATCTGGCTTGAAGATCAGGATCTGTAAGCTCACCCAAATCGGGAAGATTCTCTTGCGAACCATCTGCCTTGGTGATTTTCTTCTGGTAGGCCGCCATTGGCTTGAAGAACATATGAGCAAACTTTGACCACAATACGGTAGTAAACAAAAAGGTACTGGCCAGAATGAAGATGGTGAACAGTAAAATACCGCCGAAGTAAGACCACAGCAGGGCAAAGGTGGCGGTCATCAACAATGAAAGGATGAACAGGTCAGCACGAACCAGCTGATACCAGGGCTTACCCTCGGAATTTACATCGCAACGGATGAAGAACCAGAACCAGTAGCCGCCGACACAGACCATTAGAGCACCGACATGCCACAGAACCGTGAGTATTTCAGGGGCGGCTTCAGCAGGTGTCGGGTAAGCAAAAATCATGGCCACAGTAGTGACAAGGAAAATAATGAAACCATACATAGTCAGTAAATGCGACATGCGACGTTTTGGGTTGGCAAACTCAGAAGAAGTCAGCACCTCGCTGGCCACGGTAGAAATAGCCAATGAAACCTTCTCGCCGCCAGTTACGGTACGCGTGGCAGATTTCTGAGCCTTTTGAGCGTTCTCAAAGAAGTACTGAGCGCTCTTCTTGTGAATCGTATCGATGATGGTACCGGCGATCACAGCCAGGAACATGGCTACAACATACATTTGCATAATGGCCGGCGTCAGGAAACCTGACAAATCGTAAAAAGGGTTGGTATCGAACATGGATTAAACTCCCCAGGTAGAAGGCGTATTATTTATCAGGTTGATTTTGTGGGAATTCTTGAACCGTTACAACCTGATAATATTTATTGGTAGATAAAAAAAATTTTATGTCTATCAGTGATGACCCGATTTAAAAGGAGAATTGACGCATATTACTTCCAACGATAGCTCACCATTTTCGGGAACAATTTTCCGCACGCCACCCTGTGGGTTCTCCTGATCACTATCGCGCCGGGGAATCAGGTGGATATGCCATGAAACATGAATTGCCCTGCACTTTTACCGGCATTCGTACCAATGTTAAAACCGAATATACTACCATCTTTTGCCTGCAAATGGTCTCTGGCGCTATGCATTAATTAAGTCGCGCCCTCGCTATCAGGGCGCGAGCCTGGGCGTTGGGTGAGCAGATACCCATCGAGCAACGGAAAGCTGATGAGGTTTCGTTTATTAACGGCTACTTAGTTAATGAACAGGTGATTGTGCGATTGACGCCTGGTAATAGCCCCGCAGCGAATCCGGCATTCGATATGACGCCAGCGCGACTGGTAAAACCGGGTTGATTACCGAGCGTGGGATATGTGAAGCGTCGGAAGGGGTTTGCTGGGGCTGTTTCCTGAGGCAGTTTATAAAGCGATATGAATAATGTGATCTCGAAAGACCTGATCCTGTTCCATGTGATCCTGTTCCAGCGAACAGCTAACAACCCCCTTTTCTGGAAGCTCATGAATTATTAAACTTTGGTGATTTTTATAGTGAGTTTAAAACGGGTCGGCGATAAACGCGAATAACTCGCATTTGTCGCCGCCCCCTTTTCGCACTCAATAAATACCTCTTTCGAGACCTAATATTGTTTTTATTTAAAAACTGAGAATATGATCAAAGCGTGGATCCTCTACTGACAATGGATATTCGTTTACATCGCAGTCCGTAGGCTTCGTTTCGGTAACAAAATCGCCATTATCCAGCGATACGGCTCCAGTGTATGTACATTCGGCTATGCCGTGCGCTTTGACGATATATTCACCATCAACTAGTACCGGATTAACCCCATCACCCTCTACAACCCGGACATACACTGCGATTTCCGGCATATACAGGTTATCTTTATATTCAACCTTTTGATCTGCTTCGGCATGACAAAAGTGTTCCAAATGCGACAGGCTTCTATCTTCCTCCGTGCAATTTCCCGTCGGAGCATTTAACGGACTATCACCTTCATAACAACTCAACGATCCATCCCCGCTTATTCCATTAAAAAGACTATAATGCTGGTACATATTTACCAATGATTGCGTTCCCGTTGCAAAGAAGGATCCTTTATTTTTACCAGAATCGTCTGTATTCTCCTCACCTAACTCGGCGATTACAACGCTGTCACCATTATTACCTTGACCATTATGAATCGTCTTTTTATTCGAATTGGTAGCAATACATATAGACACATAATTGAAAGCGTAGACCTCGCTGACCACGAAATTACCATTCGCGAGTTTTAATTTATTGCCTTTTGCGGCAAACGTGAAGTCAATATCCGAATACCAACTCACACCGTAAGACCAAGCATGGGCCCCCGTACTTACTACGCATAGAAAAACACTCAAGAATATTACTTTCTTCATCATAATACTTACTCCCCACTATAAAAAAAATTGCAAAACAAAACATTTCCTGAAAATACTTTTCCTTGATAACCAACTCCATAAATATTCTGCAACCACTCAAAATCTGAGAAAGTAATTATCATTTCCAGTAACTCATCTATGTTATTAGGTACAGCTTCTTAATTCATCACCCATATGGTGTAAATTTGCATTAAATTTATAAAATAATCTCTAATTCAAATAGTTATTGGAACGATAATGTCAACTTGCCATACACCATGCTTGCGGGTTGTATGCTGGCGTTATTCGTGTCCGTGTCGAAATACGAGAAATCCTCATCGGTTAAATTAGTCGCACCGACTGTGACGAAACCTCGCCTCCCGGGTAGCAGGTAATTAATCGCAGCATCGACGATCCAGAAATCATCTTCACCCGGCTCTATGGCATCCGTGGTCCAGAAACCACCGAATACTCCCTCCTGATCATAATAAGTCGCTGTCAGAGAGGCACTTAGCCTGTCGGAGTGAAAGTAACTGACTCCAAAAGGAACTCGATGCGTCTCCGATTCAATGACACCATCAACAAAGGTGCCGCCTCCCCTTTCCAGTTTTTCAAACAGATATTCAGCCCGCAGTGCCCATTGTTTATTGGGTGTCCAGTAGAGATAGGCTCGGTTCGTTCGCTCTTCCCAGTCAGCAGCCTCTATCGTGGGTGGTGAAGCGGTCAAATCAACGTAGGGTATCTCCAGTTCCCGCTTTGAAATTTCCAGCCCACCTGACAGGTTAGCATTAAATTTGTAATCAACCGCAATACCTGTGCGCTTTGTTTCGGTCAGGTTATAGTCATCGAAGAATTGATTAAAACCAGCTACCTGGGTCGGTTCCAGAGTCTGTTGCGTAGACAAGGTACGTTTCATGGTTTCGAAGGATGCCAAACGCACCGTAGTCTGTGAATTCGGTGTCCATGTCATGCCAAATTTTGGATTAGTTTTCGTTACAGGTTCTCCAAGAAATTCACTATCAACATCATCATAGCTAACGCCAAGCGTCATGATCATCTGGTTGTTCAGATTGATATTCGAATACGCATAAGCATTATCGTGCTTGATATCTGCCTCAATGACGCTTTCTATTGGCAATAAAAGTCCAGGCGGACCACCAAAAAAGCCTAAATCAAGTAAAGCTCTATTCGTTACATCCTCCTTAGAATCAACATTACCTACACCAGCAGTAACATTGAATTTAGGCGAACGATACAGGTACTGGAGCTCGCTGCCTTTTGCTTCAAGATCAGGGCTATCGAGTTCGGAAAAGAGAACCCCCGGCTGAGGGAAGGGTTCATCGGTCTCGTTAAAGCTACCTTCCTGATCAGTTAGTGACACAAGAAGCACCGACCCCGGCGCAAAAGAATGCCGTGCACCCAGACGTAGCGTATCGGTTTCCTCGACAATTAACTTGTCTGGATAAATACTATGCTCATGAAATTTCTGGCGAACATCACCGTATTCGGTTTCTCTCGAGCGGAATTCGAGCTGAACACTAGTATCCAGACTAAAATCATGCTGGACGAACAGGTTGCCAATATCATCTTCCTGAAAAGCACTGTCACGAAAACCGTCAGTCTCAAAGTGATAAATACCTGCACTGAATGCCGTTTTACCGTGTAAGCCCGAGACTATAGCTTCTGCACTACTGGTTCCATGCTCACCCGCCATACCACTGATCACCGCGTTGGTCTGATTACGGTCAAATAGCGCATTGTATTCATTGAATCCAACTGCTGCGGGGCCACTGGCAGCTAGTAATAATTTACCTTCCGCTTTGGTTGGGCTAACGGGAGCTGCATTAACCGGTTGCAACATCTGAGCCTGTAGCGCTTCGCTGACTCTGGCGATTTCATGGCGCGGTAACGCTCCATAAGAGTCGGCTAGAAACAAATGCGCCGAGGAATTGGTTGGATCGGTATTAACTGATTTCCAACCTTCCGCCAATGCTTGTTGCTCAAACCCCAGATCGTTATAAACCCGACCCAAACTAACACCGCGCGCTGCGCGGTCAGAATCAAGCAACAGTCGCGAACGATAAACTGCGCGGTTATCATTCAACTCAAACGCTTTTTGCTGACTCTGTAAGGCCTCTACCGGATTATTTTGTGTTTGCTGTGAAATCGACTGATAGAACCACGGGGTCGGGTCGTTGCTATCGAGTTGTTGGGCAATTTTATACTGCTGATCTTCCAGCGGACTACGCTTTTCTTCGTAATAGGCTTTACCCAGATAAGAGCGGAGTATTGCACTATTGGAACCGAGGCTCACAGCGACTTCGAGGTCATGGCGACCGGTTTCTAGATCACCCTGGCTAATTTTAGTCAACCCCTGTCCCAGGTAACCCATCGGATCAGCTGAATTGAGTGCAATGGCATTTTTGAAACTACTCGCGGCCTGATCGGTATCGAAAATCGATAAAGCAGCAAAACCATTGACCAGATTAGCCTGCGATGAATTCGGATCCAGTTCGCTGGCTTTATTCGCTGCTGATAATGCCTCACTGCTCAACCCCGACATCAGGCGCAATTCTCCAGCGCGAGCCCACAGTAATGCATTGCCAGATTCTTTCTGCAACGCCGCGTCAATGACCGCCAGAGCCTGCTCTAGTTCGAACCGTGCCTGTTTCACGTAAGACATAGCAATAGCTACTGCGACACTGCTGGCGTCCAGGGCAGCGGCTCTATCGGCGTAATTCTGAGCCCCCTCCAGGTCATTCAGAGTGATTGCAATTACCGACTGCAGGGCTAACCCAACCGGTGAATCCGCACCACTTTCAAGTATCTGACTGGCTTCGTTAATCTGTCCTAAAGCCAGTAATTCGGCGGCTCGCTGTTCGTTGGCGCCGCCTTCCGCCGACAGTATTGGCGGATAATATAATCCCCACTGCACCTGATCCCGGGGATTGATCACGGTTCGAGATACCGGTGCGCTACCCTCGCTGGCCGAAGCCGACTGTCCGCTCTCCAGCCGAACTTCCCCCTGGTCATTAGCCGCGACGACAAAACCTTCAAATACGGTAATCTGGGTCTGGTTGTCAGCGACTTTAATAATAAATTCAGTACCCTCGATAGAACCATTGAGATATGGCGTATTGACTACTAACTCACGAGGTTTACGGCTGAAAGACTGGATTGCTCCCGATATCAGTTCGAGAAGTGATTTTTCTTTTTTCTCCTGATTTATATCAACCAGCCGAACGGTTGTGTTTTCATCGATTCGCAGTACGGCATCATTTGCAAGAGAAAGAGCCGCTCGACTTTCTTTACCAACCCTTACACTGTCCCCTTCGCATAGAGCGTCATCAAGTTTGGCGAGATCCCAGGCACTTCCATTCTGAGCCTGAACATCTACCTGGCCCTGGATGGAGACGAATTTCCCTGCTAGTTCGGCGCATGCGGCCATAGCTGGTCTGCTGACAGATATACCGACCAGAGTTATGAAGAATATAGTGATTAATTTCGAATAAAATCGAACCGATAAAGTAAACAACGCGTCCCCCTCCAATAAACTTCGATGCCTGCATTTGCATGGCATTCTTATTTGTTTTTTTTGATTATATTTTTATAACTAAATCATATGACGAATATTGGAGCAGTGCTCTACCCCTAAAGGATTATACAACGGATAGCGATTGTCATAGACAACCTACCTAAATAATAATGTTAACTGATTTATTATTCGTAATAAGTGATAAATATAAAATCCGGATTCAGCGGACTGATAGCAATTTCTTTTCGCTAAAACCTTAACGCTGAAAAAAAATTTCATGTAAGGTAGATTTCGCATCGGTGAGTGATGCGACTAAAATAATATTTAAAAACTATAGACACTAAACTTATGCGACGCGGTATTAAAGGTCTGCTCCTTGGCATGACGATAGGTTTGATTGGTAGCCTGTTAGCTCTGTCACCCTACGGAACAGTTTTTGAAAGAAGCATTGGACTGGGCTGGTTATTTTCCATTCGCGGTGAAATCCCCTCCCCGCCGGAAACTGTTGTAATTGCAATCAATGGTTTAACCAGCAAGAAACTGAATATCCCCCCGCTACCCCGGGACTGGCCCCGATCAATTCACGGAAAGCTGGTCGATGCTCTGGTGAAACTGGGCGCATCCACTATTGTTTTTGATATTAATTTCCACAAACCACGTTCGCCAGGTGACGAAAAGATTTTTGCTGATTCAGTAAAGCGCTCGGAACGAGTCGTGCTTTTTCAGTATCTGACCGGCAAAGGTAATCCGATTGAAGATAAATCGGGGAAAATCAGTGGCAGTGTGTGGGTAGAACAGCTTCTGTCACCTGTGCCGGTCCTGTCGGAAGCCGCTCGAGGCCTGGGGCCTTTTCCCTTACCCAAGCAAGAGGCGGCCGTTTACGAATCTTGGGTCTTTAAAGATAGCGCGTATGGAGCACCTACGATGCCCGCCGTGGCATTACAGGTACAAGCGCTAAAGGCCTACAATCAATTTTACCGTTTACTCAAGAACAGTCGATTGACTCAGGAGTTTAAAATCCCTCAATCTGCAGCCGAAATATCTGATGCAGAATCTCTGCATGGGTTCATGACTGGAATCCGGAGTACTCTTTCTCGATCTCCGACCCTGGCAAACAATTTGATACGAGAACTACAACAACCCTGGGTCGGGCAAGAATCCGAGGAAATTCAGCAATTACTCCATTCGCTGACTTCTATGTACCTTGGAAGGAACGAACGTTATCTAAATTTTTATGGAACGCCCGGATCGATCAAAAGCGTTCCCTACTACGCGGTTATCAATGGCCCCGACGCTAATACCTCAGCCAAAGATCTGGATATGACCAACAAGGTAGTATTCGTAGGCTTCTCGGATCTGTATGACCCTGGCCAGCCTGATCGCTTTTATACTGTTTTTACCAACGAAAATGGTGTTGATCTTAGCGGTGTCGAGATAGCTGCAACTGCATACGGAAACTTACGACACAATCAGTCCCTGAGAGTCCCAAAAATTGAAAACTATCTGATTTTTATATTCAGTTTCGGGCTCATGATCAGCCTGTTAATTTACCTGGCACCCGCCATTATAGGCGTGCCTGTCTCGGTTCTGGCTGTTAGTGGGTATGTGATTTATGCGCAAACCCTGTTCAATAATGATTATCTATGGCTACCCCTGTCGATACCCTTACTAGTTCAGTTCCCTCTGGCGTTGTTTGTCGGCTTGATAGCCCAGTATTTACAACAGCGCCACAAGGTAAAACACATCAGCGAAGCGATTAGTCTTTATGTACCCGAAGAAGTATCAAAAGCCTTAACCGGCAACGACCTTATTCCTGAAAACATTAATCAGGTCATCTTTAGCACCTGCCTGGCCACCGACATGGCAGGGTTTTCGACTATTGCCGAAAACATGGCCCCCGGAGAACTGGCTGAATTTTTAAATGATTATTTTGACACGCTGGCACAACCTTTGCGTAATCATGATGTCACGGTTACCGAATTCCGCGCGGATGCCATTATGTGTGCCTGGACCGGCGATGAATCTGATATCGACGTACGTGAAAAGCCTATCCTCGCGTCATTGCAAGCTGCTGATGCGATCGAGGACTTCAAGGCCCGGCACGATGCTTTTGATGCGTCTTTGCGCATCGGTATGGAAACCGGTGAAGTTTATGTCGGACACTCCGGCGGTGGCGGTCACTTTGTTTACAGTATCGTAGGCGACTGTGCTAATACCGCATCGCGCATTGAAGGGTTAAATAAACATGTGGGTACGCAAATACTCGCCACTGAACCCCAAATTGAAGGCATCGATTATTTACTGACTCGCCCCATAGGGCATTTTGTTTTTGTGGGGAAAACCGAACCCTTGCCCATCATCGAAATACTTAGTTTGTCAAATGAAGCTAGCACACAACAAAATGAACTTTGCGAGCGATTTGCTAAAGGCTTTGATATGTTTATGCGGGCGGAATGGAAAAAGGCTTCCGAAGAATTTAAGTCGATATTAAGGAGCTTTCCTCATGATGGACCTTCCCGTTTTTATTTTTCCCAATGCCAGCTGAGAATAAAGTCAAAGTCATTGTCGGAAAACCCACACATAATAAATATGGCGCAGAAATAAAATTGTAAGTGATTAAAGCGGCTTAACTTAGCGCCATTCTTGACTAACTACGCTTAACCACCCAAAAACAACTCACCGACCTTAGGGTTCTTCAATAAATCATCACCCTTACCGGCAATCGCCAGTTGGCCAGAAACCAGCACATAACCGATATCGGCAAACTCGAGTCCCTTCTTGGCATTTTGCTCGACCATGATAATGGTCTTGCCTTCATTATTTTGCAGGTCATCGAGAATATCGAAAACCATATCGATGAAGCGTGGTTCGAGACCAATCGAAGGTTCATCGACAAGCAGTATCTCGGGATTCATTACCAGTGCTCGGGAAATTTCAAGCAAGCGTCTTTCGCCACCGGATAGCACACCGGCCTTGTGTTTACGCCGATCGGCAAGGCGTGAATACTTATCGAATACCGCTTCAGCAGCGACCTTGGCTTCCTGTGGTTTGTCCTTCAGAAAACCGCCCATCCATAGATTCTCTTCAACCGTCATACCGGGAAAAATAGACTTATCCTGAAGGATATAAGCGATGCCGGCCTGCGATAACTTTTGATTCGGCGTCAAACTCGTGACATCCATTTTGTCGTCACCGCTACCAATTTCGATAGAACCGGAAAATATTCTATTAAAGCCGAAAATAGCGTGAAGTATCGTCGATTTTCCTGCTCCATTAGGGCCAATCAGACACAAAGACTGCCCCTTACCGACTCGCAAATCCAGGTTATGCAGAATCTCCATCTGACCGTAGCCGGCAACCAGATTATTGATCGACAAATACGGTTCATTACCTGCCAGCTCATCGAGCTGTTCGAGCGTTATATCTTCGGCAATCGCCGCTGCCTGGCGAGTAACCTCTTCGACCGAAATGACCGAATCGACATTACCCCCGTGGTAACCGCGTACCTTGTCGTTATCGGTCATTTAATGCGCTCCGAGGTAAGCGTCGATGACATTCTGGTCGTTTTGAATTTCGTCGGGCGTGCCCTGCGCCAGCAATTCGCCGTGCGCAAGGCAATAAATCGATTCGGCCAGATTCATGATCACGCGCATGTTATGCTCGATGACAAAAAGAGTAATACCAAACTCGGAGTTAGCGAGCTTCAAGCGATCGATCAAACCATTGATCAATGTCGGGTTGATCCCGGCCGTGGGCTCATCGAGCAGCAAGCAGGTCGGTTCATTCATTAACGCCATAGCAAATTCGAGCAGCTTTTGCTGGCCAAAGGACAGGTCCCCGCTTTTCAGCTTTCTTTTTTCGTAAAGCCCGACAAACTCGAGTAGATGATCGGCGCGCTCGTAATCTTCACTAGTATTTCTTTTAAGCGCATCCCAGATGCTCATCTTGCGATGCGGCAGTGATATCAGCATATTCTCGACACCGTTCATCTCGCCGTAGATTCGGGTTTGCTGGAAGGTACGCAACATTCCCCGTCTTGCGATCTGTTGCACCGGCAAGCGCGATATTTCCTCATCTTCAAACTGGATCGATCCCGAATCAATCGGATGATAACCGACGATGGAATTAAACAGGGTTGTTTTGCCCGAGCCGTTCGGCCCGATCAATCCGGTAATGGTTCCTGGTTTGACGGTGAGCGATACGTCATGATTCGCAACCACGCCGCCGAAGGACTTCGACACGTTCTGGACGTTTATAATTGCGGTCATTCTGTTTCCCCCGCAATTTTATCTTCGACCTGGATACCAAACCATTCGGGGCGTTTATGTACTAACCAGCCCATGACACCGTCCTGGAAATAAACCACGGTAACGACAATCAACGCACCGAGCGCAACCCACTGCCAGCCGAGGAAGTAATTCCAGGTCACCTCCTTGAACAGATGGAATAAGATCGCCCCGATGACAGGTCCCCAGAGCGTACCCTTGCCGCCGAGCAAGACGCAGACCACCATGAAAATACCCAGAAAAATGGTCTGGTATGCGGTTTCCAGCGGTTCGAAATGAAGTAATTGAAAGGCAGATATGCCACCGGCCATGCCCACGAAAAATGCCGCCATCGACCATGTGATGAGTTTATAACGTAGCGTATGTATACCCATCGCTTCCGCTTTTTCCTCATCGTCGCGAATCGCATTGATCGCCGCGCCGAATCGGGTCTCATAAAGCCACTTTACGAAAACAAAAACGCTTACACCCACGGCGGCAAATAAAAAGTAAAAGAAGACCTTGCCGGTATCGGGATCGCCCGGGTACCCAGGCAAGGAGATGCCCTGTCCACCGCCAACCCAATCCCAGTTGGAAACCAGTTCACCGGCGGCGATGGCCACGCCCAGCGTGCCAATGGCGAAATACGGCCCTCTCAAACCAAACGTCACGTAGCCAATTATTACTGCGCTTATCGAACAGAAGACCCCAGCTCCGAGCACACCAAGAAATACTCCACTAAAATACTGAACATCGGTAAATTCGTAAATACCACCACCCGCGGCGCTGGTATAGTCGCCGATATCGTATACCCGACCAATCGAAATCAACGCCGCGACATACATACCGGTGCCGTAAAAGAAAATATTACCGAGCGAGTTATACCCCATTTGCCCGCCGGTCATATCCCAGGTCAAGGCGACTATGATCATTAGCCACAGGGTTGCCAGCTGGGTGCCAAAATTCGGGAAGGCAAACGGCGCGATAAAGGTGAAAGCCAGAATCAACGCATACAGGATAATTTTCTTTTTAGCCATTGTTTTCGCCTACTTCAATACTTGCCGGTTACGCCGCTGCTGGATCAGACGAAAAATCAGCACGAGCAGTAACAACAACACCGCAATGGCCTGCTGATAGCTAATGCCGAAAATGTGTGCACCGTACTGTTCGAACACCCCGATACCGAGGCCCGCCGCGATGACACCCGGCAGATTACCGAGGCCCGCCGCAGTGACGATAACAAAGGCGCGAATGGCATAGGAAATGCCATAAAACGGCTGAATCACCCAGACCATGACGATAATCGCCCCGGCCGCGCCGCAAATGGCCGAATTCAGGGAAAAGGTAAAGGCGTAAACCTTCTCGGTGTCGATGCCCATCACGCGCGCCGCGCGCGCATCCTGTGCGGTTGCCCGAATCGCCTGGCCCATACGGCTCGTTTTCATGAAAATGATGACGCCCGTCGCCAATGCCGCAGCCATCAGTACGCCGATTAGCTTGGCTATCGGTATATTGACAATTCCGTCGAAAAAATAAAGCGTTTTATAACCGAGATCGACGCTTTGGGTATCCGAACCGAACAACAGATTCATGATTTGCGCGAGCATGATCGCAAGGCCGAATGTCGCCAGTAAAGAGGTAAACAGATCGCGCTCGATCACCCGCGAAATAACCAGTTTATAGGCCACCCAGCCGATTCCCCACATCACGATGAATGCCGCTGGAACCCCGAGCAGCGCCGGAAATCCATGCTGCACCAGCCACCAGGACACATAGCCCCCGGCAATGACGAAATCGCCCTGGGCCAGATTCTTGACATTCATCACGCCCCATACCAACGCGAGACCGTAGGCGGCGAGCGCAAACAGGGCACCGATCATTATCCCATCGAGAATAATTTTCAGATTCACGATCGGAAATTCAAGCAGCAGGGAAAGATTACTCAGGACTTG
Organism: Gammaproteobacteria bacterium; assembly: GCA_030595795.1. Taxonomy (GTDB): domain Bacteria; phylum Pseudomonadota; class Gammaproteobacteria. The sequence continues at coordinate 20,628 of JAUVCH010000002.1, read as the reverse complement.
ATCCATGGGAATACAGCTTTGCTATCAATGCGAAAAAAACAGGATGTCAGCAACGCCGACACCCTGCTCAGTTCGAGTTTATCGTTCCAACACTAGTTACGTGGCCAGTTCAACTTATGCGAAGCAAAAGCCGAGGGTGCCACCACATTATATTCGCCGTTCTGAATCTGGCGCAATACCATTGGTTTGGCGATATTATTACCCGCTTTCGAGAACTTGATGCCACCGTAGAAGGTCTGCATGTCGGTTTTTGTAAGCGCGTCGCGAACCTTTTCCTTGTCCAGCGAATTGGCTCTTTCAAACGCATCCTTATAGACGTAAACCGCAGCCGTTGCCTGAGCGGTCTGGTAGGGCACTTTCTTGGCTTTATACTCGGGGTAGGCATTTTTGAAGCCTATTTCATATTCAGCAGCGGTACCGAATAACGAATCCTTGTAGGCCAGAGTTTCGGACCACTGGGTCGAACACAAGAAGTCATTGGCCGCGTCGCCAAACTTGCCGGTAACATCCGCTGCTTCACAGTGCGTGATCGCAATCATCGGCACCTTGATATTTTGCTCCTTGATCTGGCGTACTGCGGTTGCCGCACCTTTCGAGTGACCGCTGACGATGAGTAGATCGGGTTTGAGCAATTTTACCTTGGTCAGGATCGCGCTCATATCCGACAGGTCGCGCGGCAGTTTTTCATCGACTACCACTTTCATGCCGAATTTTGCCGCGTCTTCAGATACTCCAGCCCGAATATCCAGCGAGAATGGATCGTTTTCAACCGCGATGGCCACTTTAACCGAAGACGGGGACTTGCCCTGTTCCTTCGCTTTTTCGGCGGCCAGCGATACTGCGGAAGCAAGATATTGCTCCGAAGTCGACAATACCGCGAACAGGTATTTATAGCCCTTGTTAAACAGCGAGCGAGACGCGCCCTCGGCTTCAACCATCGGGATCTGGTACTTTTCGGTGATCGGCGCGATTGCCTTGGTCAGACCCGAAGAATAGGGTCCGAGCATGTATTGCACTTTGTCCTGACTGATCAAACGCTCTGCCAGAGTCGCGCCACGGTCGCCTTTGGACTCGTCATCGTAGTAGATAACTTTAAAGTTATAGCATTTGCCACCGACTTTAACGCCACCATTCTCTCTGATTTTTGTAATCGCGTATTCGTATCCTTTCTGCGCATGGACACCATTAGTCGCGTATTTACCGGTTAGCGATATAGCCGATCCTATTACTATTTCACCACAGCTTGCTGCCAGCGCGCCTTGCGAGATTAGCATCGCACTGCCCGCAAGCAGGCCAGTTAAAAGAGTTGTTTTTTTCATTTGAATCCTCCGCCGTTAATATTGATTAATTATATTTTAGGTATTCTGTATACAAGCGCCGTTATAGTATGCAACACGAATGTATATAGCAACTGTCTGTTTAGTCTGTTTGCTTGATAAGGGCTTCTGGCATTATATTAAAGGGAAACTTTTTCGATTCCCTTGCTTCTCTGGACTTTTAAAAAAAGAGTTCGTACACTTCGGGTGTCAAGGAAATCAAATGTTCAATTTAAGGGCTAGATAAGCTATGAATTTCAAAGCGTTACACCGTTTGTCATTTGTCGTCGGAATAATTGTTGTTCTAACCGGATGCGCCTCAGACGATGATGAATCGAGCACTTCCAAAGTTGTTCTCTCGATTGGCGACGAAATAACAGCGTTGAATGAAACACAATATAGATTAACTGCGGTAGTCCAGGTCGCGGAGCTGGATTGAGCATCGATCCCCAACGCAACTGTATCCCTTAGCCTTAAAACGACCGAATTTGAGAAGGGTTTTTACCTGGAAACAGACACATCGATCCCACTTGATGGTACGCTTGATGAATTAGTGAAAACTCGAATGGCTGTCTGTGCAGTGGAAGATGCTAATAATAACGGTGTACTTGATGCGGGCGAAGACTTCAATGGTAACGGATTGTTAGAACCTCATATCCCATCAATTACTTCCCATCCGACAGAAACAGCTACATTAATTTCGGGTACGCAAAGATTGGTAACCGACGACAATGGTTTTGGGTATTTCACTATCACCTACCCAAAAGCAGAAGGTTCCTGGGTTGAAGTCCAGTTTACTGCATCGGTATCTGGCGGTCTCCCTGAGAATCGTGCGATACAGACATTTCTATTGGGGGTCTCAAAACCAGAGACCGAAGAACTAGGTGTATTTCATCCTTTCGCGTCGAGCCCTTATGGAGTATCAGCCAACTGTGGTGATACGCTTTAGAATTTAAGCAGCCCGTACTTCACCTACTGCACTGGCAAAATATCCCTAACTCCAAACCCCCGCTCCACAACTCCTTGTTATGGGCTTTCAAGATATAATCATCACCCATGAAAGCCTACGACTACATCATAATCGGCGCCGGAGCAGCCGGTTGCGTACTAGCCAACCGCCTCAGTGCCAATCCCAACCACCGTGTTTGCCTGATAGAAGCCGGCGGTAGCACCGATAGCCCTTTAGTTAGAATTCCAGCAGGTGTTTTTGGACTCTATGGTAATCGTCGATACGATTACAGATACCTCGGTGTTCCGCAAAAGCACCTGAATAACCGCATCATCGCAGTCAATCGTGGCAAGGGTCTCGGTGGATCCAGTGCTATCAACGGCATGGTCTATATACGCGGCAATGCGAATGATTACGACAACTGGGCAGCTTTGGGTTGCCAGGGCTGGGCTTACAAAGATGTCTTGCCAGCCTTCAAAAAACTGGAAAACAATCGGTTGCAACAAGATCCTCGATATCATGGTTTTGATGGCGAGCTGAAAGTCGTCGCGCAACAGGATCCAAACCAGGTAACACGCATTTTTGCCTCCGCCGGGAAGTCTACTGGCCTACCTGAAAATACAGACTTCAATGCCGACAGTCAGCTTGGACTGGGCATTTATAACGTTAAGCAAGACAGAGGGGAACGTGTTAGCAGCTATACTGCTTTTGTTAAACCGATTTTAAACCGAGCCAATCTCACCATTTTAAAAAATAGCGAAGTCCTTTCGCTAGATATCGAGGGCAATCGAATCACGGGTATTATGATAGAAAGAAGCGGCAAGCAAGAAACCATCACCGCCTATCGTGAAGTTATTCTCAGCGCTGGTGCGATAGCCTCACCGCGTATCCTGCTTGCCTCGGGTATTGGCGACCGCCAGGCACTTGAAGATTTGAATATTCCCTGCCATCAACACTTGCCTGGGGTCGGCGAGAATTTACAGGATCATATCGACAGCATGGTAACGGTACGATCGGACAGACCATTATCGATAGGAGTTTCCTGGCGTCGTATTCCAAAAATGCTAATCGCGCCGTTTGAATATATCTTTCAACGCATGGGCTGGTGGACCACCAATTACACCGAAGCTGGTGGCTTCGCCAAAACTCGCTATGCCGAGGACGACCCAGACATCCAGTTTCACTTCACTCCGCTTTATCGCAGCCATCGCGGCAAGCGTTTCGAATTCGGTCACGGCTATTCGCTATTCACCTGCGTACTTCGCCCGCGTAGTAGCGGTTCGGTAAAATTAGCTAACGATGGTAGTCGCAAAAATGTATTGATAGATCACAACTTTTTTGCCGACGAACTAGACCAGAAAATACTCATCGAGGGCGTGAAGAAAGCACGGGAAATTCTCGCCTCTCCTCAGTTTGATAATATTCGTGGTGAAGAAATGGCGCCTGGCAAAGAAGTACAAACCGATAAACAAATACTGGCTTATCTAAAGGCGACAACATCCACGGTTTATCACCCCGTGGGTACCTGCAAGATGGGTGTAGACGATATGGCGGTGGTCGACCCGCTGACGCTAAAAGTAAAAGGCATGGATAATTTACGCGTCATCGACGCATCGATTATGCCGAAACTTATTAGTGGTAATACCTCGTCACCGACTATGATGATCGCCGAAAAAGGTGCGCAAATGATTTTAGATAATTGAATTAAGTTAGGGCAGCGGAAACAGAATTCCACTGCCACTTAGAACTAAACCCGTTAGTGATTAAACCAATTTGTCGCGGGGCGTATCACCTGCAAAGAAAGCTTCGAGATTTTCTACCACGCGCATGCCCATCGCATAGCGAGTTTCGGAAGTCGCACTACCCAGATGAGGCAATAACACCACGTTTTCCATCGCCATCAATTCGTCTGATACCTTTGGTTCTTTCTCGAACACATCGAGGCCAGCACCGGCGATAGCGCCCGACTGCAACGCTCTCACCAGAGCCGCTTCTTCGACAACGTCGCCGCGCGCAGTATTGATCAAAAAAGCACCCGATTTCATCGCAGCAAAGGCATCGTCGCTAATGAGATGATAGGTAGCTTCGCCACCTGGACAATGCAGCGATACGAAATCGGCTTTGGCAAAAACTTCTTCCGGCGAGCTACATTGCGTCGCGTTCAATCCCTCCAAATCATCAGCACTCGGCGGGAATGGATCATGAAAGATAATTTTCATATTAAAGCCATGCGCGGCGCGAGCAGCAACCGCACGGGCGATTCGACCCATGCCAATTAAACCTAGCGTCTTACCGGTAACACTGGTGCCCATCATGTGCGTGGGACGCCAGCCAGTCCAGGACTTGCTACGCAAGTGACGCTCACCCTCGCCTGCTCGGCGCGCGACTGATAGCAGCAACGTCATCGCCAGGTCTGCGGTGCAATCGGTAAGTACTTCAGGCGTATTGGTGACTGTGAGCCCGGCAGCCTTAGCGGCATCGAGGTCGATATGATTAAAGCCGACGCCGTTGCTACCCATAATTTTGGCTTGAATATTATCGGCGCCGAGGACTTCTGCTGTGATCTTGTCGCAAACGGTCGGCAATACAGCATCTGCATTACGCAGTGCAGCCTGTAATTCGGCCACCGACATCGGATGGTCATCTTCATTTAACTGGGTATCAAAACGCGCCAGCAGTTCTTTTTCGACCGCTTCGTGCCAGCGGCGAGTAACAATAATTTTGGGTTTAGACATTCAAAACCTCCTCTCTCCGGTTTAATTTAATCGAATACAAATAAAACAGCCGGGCATCATAACCATAAGCGTCCGCTGAAACTATTAAAAAATCGCCGCCCCTGTTATTTAAGGTTTTTGAAACTTTCCGTACTGATAAGAGAGGAACGTAACGAACGACTGGCGACAAACACTTCCATAAGAAAACAGGAAAATGCGGCTGCCAGCATAATCATGCAGGCAATAAACAGGCTGGCAACCACAATGGCCACGTTGGAGTTAACGAGACTGCCCGAAAAAAGCGCGATGATAACGAAACAAACCATCAGCGCACTCAGGGTGGCGAAGTTGATGGACAAATTAATAAATCGACTGCGCGTTAACAGATTGACCATTTCTCGTTCAATGGCTGATTTATGTTCCGGTATTACCGAGTAATTGGTGGCAGCCTGTAACGAACGCGAACGGTCGATGGTGCGAGCTAGTCTATTGGTCAGCACCATCAAAAGCCCCGATATACCAGCGAGCAAAAAAACCGGCGCAACCGAAATTTCGATGACATGCGCGATCGTGTCGATATTCCACTGCAAACTATCGGTCAAAACCCGGACTCCTCCTGGTCGACTAACTCAGGATAGGCAAATAACGAGGGCGTACCACCGGTATGTAAAAAAACGATATGGTCATCACTGCCAAATTCGCCACTTTCGAGCGCATCTAAAACGGCCGCAAACGCCTTACCGGAATAGGTCGGATCCAGCAAAATACCCTCTCGCCTCGCTAACTTTTCGATGGCGGCCCGGGTAGGAGGATTGGGCTGCCCATACCCCGGCGCGAGAAAACGATCATCACAGATCACGTCATCGGATTCGATATTAATATCAAGCTCCATAATTTCAACGACAGATTGAATTTTGGCGAGTACGCGTTCTTTCTGACTCTTACCTTCGCGCCGCACACAAACTCCCTGCACAGGAATCGAACAATTACTGGCACGCAATCCCAGCAAAAATCCAGCATGCGTCGAGGCGCTCCCTGTCGCTACGAAAAAACGTTTTGGCGTCACCTGCAAAATCTGCAACTGCTGCAAAGTCTCCTCAGCCGCCTCGACATATCCCAGAGCACCATAAGGTGACCGTATATTCGAAAGCGGAATTACGTACGGATTTTTGCCCTCTGCCCGAAGTACTTCAGCTCTGTCGATCATCGCCTGATCGGCGCCACTCTCGTCTTCACCGACCGGATAATAATGAATCTTCGCGCCCATGAGTTTAACCAGAAACGGGTTACCCGAACGATGATATTCAGGTTGATCGCGCTCGACCCGATGCTCTAGTTGCACTTCGACATCCATATTCATTTTTCGCGCCGCAGCGACAGTCATGCGCACATGGTTAGACTGCACCGCACCCGTCGTCAGCAAGGTATCGGCACCCTTAGATTTAGCATGCCCGATGTAATATTCGAGTTGACGGCTTTTATTGCCGCCAAAAGCAAGCCCGGTACAATCGTCCCGCTTAATCCAGATATTGGTCTGGAAATCATCACTGAGATTATCAAGACGCTCCAATGGAGTCGGCTTGTGACTGAGGTTAACTCGGGGAAATGGGTCGGTTAGCATGGCTTGAATTGGATGATAAATAAAGGCGGTGATTGTAGCATGATCAGGCCAACCACCGAATCAACACAATCCCAATGGTAACCAGCACCGCCGCGATAATCCTCTGCCGTCCAAAGGGCTCTCGAAACAATAGTGTGCCGATTAATGCCGCAAATATCACACTGGTTTCGCGCAGCGACGACACCATTGCCATCGAGCCGAAACCCATTGCGTAGATGACCAGACCATAGGCCGTCGACGACGCGACACCACCGATAATAACTTTACCGGGTTTTTGTCGTAGATAGGCCAGCCACTGTGCTCTTTTGTAAACCAGCAGGAACAGGCAGATAGGAATAGGTTCGAACAGAAAGGTCCAGAATATATAGCTGAAACTATTACCCGCTACGCGCACACCCAATCCGTCGACCACCGTGTAAAACGCAATCAATACCGAAGTCGCCAGACCCCAGCGCAGCGCCGCTGGCGAAATTCTGCCCAGCTTGCCACCGAACAGAGTGAGGCTGGTTAGGCCAAAACTGATCAACCCGATGCCAAGCATCGACCCAGGAGATAACGACTCTTCGGCAAACAGTGCGGCACCAATGGCTACCAGTACCGGTGCCAACCCGCGAAATAATGGATAAACCTGCGAGAGGTCGCCGGTTCGAAACGACATCGCCAGTGTAAAGTAATATGCGTTATGAATAATTACCGAGGCCAGAATCATCGGCCAGCTTTGTGGCAGTGGTGTCGGTACGGTGAAGATCAAACCTAAACAAACCACGCCACCGACCAGTTGATAGGCGGCGATACTGTACTCCGGCGTACCACCGGATTTTGCCATTGCATTCCAACTGGCGTGCAATAACGCGGCGAATAATACCAGGCCGACAAGCAACGAAGTCACTCTCTACCTGCTCCCAAACTAGCAGAGGCAATACCGATCGATTCGGACGACTCTATTATTTTACGACATTGACAGAGCAATCTGAATGTCGCACCACTTTAGCCGCGCAGGAACCGAGCAATATATTTTCGATCTGACTATTGTGTGCGGACATCACAATTAAATCGATCTTATCTTTTTTCGCCTGTTTTAATATCAGTTCGGCAGGATTCCCCTCTACCACCACAGCGCTCGACTCAATATCATCGGGTATATTTTCATCGACGTAAGCCTTCAATTGACGAGCGACTTCCTTGAGTGCTTTTTTCACCGTTTTATCATCAAAAAATGAGGCTACGATGGGCATGCCGAAGCCGGTGGCAGCGGTCATGACTCTTAATTTCGCTTTTGAACGCCTGGCCTCATCAATCGCTACTTTCAGAGATTTTTTTGCTTCCTTAGTATGCTGTAAATCGATCGGGAATAGGATTTTCTTATACATGGCTGGCTCCGGTTTCAACTGAAATTTCATCCTCATCGCGTCGAGCGGCCTGAGCCTTCCAGACAACTATCAACAGTAAAATTGCCGGGATATAAAACCAGCGTTTATCGGGCGTATCTGCCTTTTTCTGCACATCGGCGATTTCCCAGTCAAAATCTAGTCCCTGCTTATTAGCGGCACTACCAAAAACGATATTATCAACAAATAATTTACCGTCTTCTTCACGAAGCTCGAGCCCCGCGGCCATTTGTAACCGGTCTTTACCAGGGCCGACATCACCAACCGGCAACATCACAACCTTATCGACTGCATCACCTTCCAGGGTTTCACCGACAACATGCACGCGTAGCAGGCCATTTTTCGGCTGTTGTTCGGCAACTTCATAAATCTGGCTGGCTTCAACCTTAACCAACGGATCGTAAATCATGTCCATGAAAAAACCCGGTCGAAACAGCGTGAAGGTAATCATCAATAACGCAACTGTCTCCCATTTCTTATTAAAGGTTAAGAAAAAGCCCTGAGTCGCGGCGGCAAAAAGCAGCATCGCCACAGTGGCCGAGACAATCACCGAGATAAGATGTATCGGGCCGGTAATACCGATCATCAATAACTCGGTGTTGAAAATAAACATAAACGGCAAAATACCGGTACGAATATCGTAGGTGAAGCCCTGCACGCCGGTCTTGATTGGGTCACCGCCTGATATTGCCGCGGCCGCATAAGCCGCCAGCCCCACCGGGGGTGTATCGTCCGCCAATATGCCAAAGTAAAATACAAACAGGTGAACCGCTATCAGTGGCACAATCAAACCATTACTGGCGCCGACCGAAACAATGACCGGAGCCATCAGCGAGGAGACGACAATATAATTGGCCGTGGTTGGCAAACCCATACCCAGTATCAGACTGATCATGGCGGTAAATATCAGCATCAGGATCAAATTACCGGCGGAGATAAACTCGACGAATTCAGCCAAAACCAGGCCAATACCGGTCAGCGTCACCGTACCGAGAATAATACCGGCACAGGCCGTGGCCACACCGATACCGATCATATTTCTGGCACCAGCTACCATGCCCTCGACAAAATCGATCCGGCATTCCTTAAAGTAGGTAGTTAGTTCGCTCTCACCACGGAAAATAGCCTTCAACGGCTTGTGCGTGAGCAATACGATAGCCATGAATATCGACGCGTAAAAAGCAGACAGTCCCGGAGAAAGTCTTTCCACGGTTAGGCACCAGATTAATACGAGTACCGGCAGCAAGTAGTAAAGGCCGGCTTTGACAATCGGTCCGGGTACCGGCAATTCTTTAATGGTATCGCTACGCCCGAGTTCGGGAAATTTGGTCGAGAATCTTACCAGCAACACATAAACTACCAATACAATGACCGAGGCAATCCAGAAGGTGAAATCACCGGCAGCACCTTTTAACCAGCCGAAGCCGTAGTAAGTGATAGCCGATGTGACAATAATGCCAACGATTACTGTGGCATACACAAACAAACTTTGCAGAAAAGTGCTTTGCTGGGTTTTCTTCAAACCTTTCAGGCCGGCCTTGGAAGCTTCCAGGTGGACAATATAAACCAGCGCAATATAGGCAATAATGGCTGGAAGAAATGCATGCTTGATGACTTCGATATAGGATATTCCGACGAATTCAATCATCAAAAAAGCAGCAGCACCCATAACAGGTGGCGTTAACTGACCATTAGTCGAAGAGGCCACTTCTACTGCACCGGCTTTTTCTGCGGAAAAGCCAACCCGTTTCATTAACGGAATGGTAAATGTACCCGTGGTAACTACATTCGCGATCGACGAACCGGAAACCAGCCCCGTTAACGCCGACGACACTACGGCGGCCTTGGCTGGTCCGCCTTTCATATGTCCTAATAAAGAAAATGCCACCCAGATGAAGTAATTACCCGCACCCGCTTTCTCCAGCATCGAACCAAACAAGACAAAGAGGAATACCATCGAGGTAGAGACACCGAGTGCAACACCGAATACGCCTTCCTGGGTCAACCACATATGCGACATGGCCTTGCCGAACGAGGCACCTTTCCAGGCGATAATGTCCGGGCCTAAATGACCAAAAAACACATAGCAGAGGAAGATCGCGGCGATCACCATGAGCGGTGGTCCCAGAGCACGGCGTGCTGCCTCGAGTACCAGTACAACGCCCATGCCCCCCATCACCAGGTCGAGCGTAGTCGGCAGGCCCGATCGCTCACCCAGTTCGGCCGCAAAAACCGACAGGTACATTGTCACCATGATGCCCGCAGCGGCGAATATCCAGTCCTGTATGGGAATACTATCGCGTGGCGAACTTTTCAATGCCGGATAAGCCAGAAAGGCCAGTGAAATCGCAAAAGCCAGGTGTATCGAACGCGTGTCAGTATTATTCAACACGGGTAGCCAGGACGAAAAAATATCCATATAAGGCAAGGGCGACGCGATCCAGAGCTGAAAAGCCGACCAGCAAAATGCAGTGATCAACAATAATTTACCGACTGCACCGTGAGGGCTTCGCGCCCCGGTATCGGTCGCGGCGATCATCGCCTCAAGTTCTGCTTCGGTAGCTTGTGGTTTTTCGGTTTGTTCGACCATTGCGGTCACTCCTTAAGTTTGGCTATTTTTGATTTTTTGCTGATACTACTTTTCTAAATCAAACTCTATTCCAGTGCGGACAGATTAGAGCTTGATTTAAAAAAACAAGGGGCTAAAAAGCCCCTTGTTTACCTGATCGACTTACATCCAGCCGCGTTCTTTATAATAACGAATAGCACCTTCGTGTAGCGGTGCGGAGATACCCTTGCTAATCATGTCTTTTTCAGCCAGATGACCAAAAGCGGGGTGAAGCTTTTTAAAGTCTTCGAAGTTATCGAATACACTTTTCACTACCGCGTAAATGGTGTCAGCCGAAGTATTGGTTGAAGCCACGAATGTAGCGAGCACACCAAAAGTCGGAACATCATCAGGATTGCCGCGATACATACCGCCAGGGATCACAGTCGTTCCATAGAAAGGGAACTTTTTGACAAGCTTATCGACAGCAGGCCCATCGACAGCAACAAAGTTCGCTTCGCAGGTAGTTGTGGCTTCCTTGTTTAAGGCTGCAGGGTTACCGACTAGCCAGAAAAAAGCGTCTATTTTGTTATCACATAAAGCGCCGGGAGTTTCCGATGACTTCATTTGTGCCGCCAGTTTGAGATCCTTATTGGTGTGCCCCATCGCTTTCCAGAGAACATTCCAGGTCGCTTCGGTGCCAGAACCGGCATTACCGATATTGACTCTTTTACCAACCAGATCGCTGACATGTTTAATATTGGAGTCTTTGCGTGCAACAATACTAATAGGCTCTGGATGCACCGAGAATACCGCTCTCAACTCTTTGAAGGGACCAGCATCGATAAATGCCTGCTTACCCGAACCGTTGTATGCATGGAATTGCCAGTCAGACTGAGCAACACCCATATCCAGCTCACCGCCACGGATGGTATTAATGTTGTAAACCGAGCCGCCAGTTGACTCTACCGAGCAACGGACACCGTGTGTTTTACGACCTTTATTGACCAGCCGACAGATCGCGCCACCGGTTGGATAATAAACGCCGGTTACACCGCCAGTTCCAATTGTGACAAATTGCTGCGCCCCAATAGCTGAGCCAGCAGTAAACGAAGTCGCAACCAATGATGCAATTGCGATTGAACGTAATGTTTTCATGATATTCTCCTTTGTGGTTGTGCCGATTAATTATTGTTCGAAAAGCGTAGGAGTTTCGGCAGTCCTCCAGCTAAAAAACCAGTCGGTTTCGGCTATTGTAAAGTTGATGCACATAAAGTCAAACTTCTGTATTTTTTGTTACATTCAATTAGAATGCGATTGTTTTCTCAGGCATATTGATGGCAGCTACCTTACCACCCCTTAAGACCGAAATTCGCCAGTTCCTCGGAATCGCCATACCTCTGTCGGCCGCTTATCTGGCAGAGTTCGCAATGTTTATAACGACAAAGATGGTAGTCGGGAAAATGGGTTATCACGAACTCGCGGCAGTCGGCATCGCCGGGGATTTGTCGTTCGAGATACTGGTGGTTTTAATGGCCCTGCTCTCGGTTGTTGGCGTACTGATAGCGCAGGCCGAAGGCGGTGGAAGACACAACGAAGTCGGTCAGTCGGTTCGCCAGGGGTTTATCGTCTCGACTATGATTGGCATTCCGGCCATCGCAGGTATCTGGAATCTTGACTATGTGTTAAGGGCTACCGGACAGGAAGCAATCGTAGTCGAACTGGCCATTCCTTATCTACAGGGACTCGCAGGCATGGCACTACCGGTGCTCTGGTTCGCTGTATTTCGAAACTTTATCGCCGCACTGTCGCAAACCGTCGCGGTGATGGTCATCACTCTGCTGGCCGTACTCCTCAACTACCTGCTCACGGTCTGGTTTGTCTACGGTGGCGGTGGACTCGAACCGCTGGGACTGTTCGGTGCTGGATTAGCGACGACAATCGTAAGCTGGTTAATGTTTTTCGCACTGGCTCTACATATTTATCGCAAGCAGGCCTTGCGCGGCTACGGTGTGTTTAAAGGTCGTTGGCAACTTAAAGGCGAACTCTGTCGAGAGATATTTAAACTGGGTGTGCCGGTGGCGATGCTCACGCTGTTTGAAGCGGGGTTATTCGTCGCTACATCAATTTTATCCGGCGTCATCGGAGCAAAAACCCTGGCAGCTTACGAAGTCGTGATGGCATGGGCCGGCATTCCATTTGTTATTGCCCTGGGTTTATCCGAGGCAACTATGGTGCGCGTAGCCCTCGCAGTCGGTCGCCAACAAACCGAGGCCGCGCGCCGTGCGGGCTTACTGGGCATGGCGATAGTGGCCGGGCTAACATTACTGTTAGCGCTGGTGCCCATCTTTTTTGCCGAACCGATCATTCAAATCTTTATCGATCTGGACGATCCGGGTTATGAAGAAGTCGCCGTACTGGCATCGCATTTTCTTATCATCGCCGCAATATTCCAGGTCTTCGACGGACTTCAGGTTGCCGCAGCCAGAGCCTTACGGGCGCTAAAAGACAATATCGCACCATTATGGATTGCTGGCTTCGGTTACTGGGTGCTCGGGGTCGGCGGTGGATCTTTACTCGCATTCAAATATGAATTCGAGGGCGCTGGCCTCTGGTGGGGTCTTGCTGCGGGATTATTTGTCACCTCGAACCTACTGGCCTGGCGTTTCCATCGGTTCACATTAAGACCAGCTCAGGTCGGCGCTCCTCGGTAGAAATGCCATAGAAACAAACTACCGGCGCTGCGACAGGGCGCCCAATGCTCAATTGCCTGACGCGCCTGCTTTTCGCTCGGACGGGACTCCAGACCCTTTAGGCGTTGAATAGCGACCTGCAAAGCCAGGTCATTGGCCGGGAAAATATCGCTGCGTTGTAGTGAAAACATCAGGTATATTTCTGCGCTCCAGACACCGAACCCTCGGATGCCAATAATCGAGCGTATTGCATTGTCGTCGTCCATACCAGCCAGCGCATCGACATCCAGCGAACCATCGACTATCGCCGTTGCTAATCCCTGGGTGTATTCAACTTTCCTGTTCGACAAGCCAGCTGTGCGTAATTCCTCAAAGGACAATTTCGCCACAGTTTCGGCCTTCATATCCGGAATCAGAACATACAAACGCTGCATGATTGCCTTCGCGGCGTCAGTCGAAATCTGCTGACCGACAATGATAGATAAAAAAGTTTCAAACCCTTTAGGTCGAATTCGTGGCTGCGGATAGCCAACTATTGGCAATGCCTCTTTAACATTTTCATCGATGGCAGCAATACGATCAATATCGGCAATTAATTTCTCCTGATCCACAACCGTAAGCACTTCTTCACCCCATCATCAAAAACTCGACTAAAAGTTATAACCCTTTTCTTCGTGCGATGACAGATCCAGTCCTTCGATTTCGGATTCTTCATCGACGCGTAAATCCACGATCAACGAGACCAGTTTCAAAATTCCCCAGGTTGCCAGTGCCGTCCACAGTAGAACCGACACCACGCCTACCAGTTGAACCCCCAGTTGATCGATCATCGTAACGCCTTCGGCGAGCCCTGCACCACCCAGGCTACTGGCGACGAAGACACCCACTGACAAAGTACCCAGCATGCCGCCGATACCGTGTACCGGAAACACATCGAGCGAATCGTCAATCTTCAGCGTTTGCTTCAAATACATGGTGGCAAAATAGCATAAATTGCCCGCCATAAACCCAATCAGCAACGCCGCCATTGGACCCACGTATCCCGACGCCGGGGTTATAGTTCCCAACCCGGCAACCATCCCCGTCACTACACCCAATGCCGAAGGTTTACCAAAGCGTATCCATTCGATCATCATCCAGGTAAAAGCGCCGGTCGCTGCACTAATATGCGTCACCAGCATCGCCATACCGGCGTCGCCCCCTGCGCTTAAGGCACTACCTGCATTGAAGCCAAACCAGCCGACCCAGAGCATACCGGCACCCGTGACCGTCATCGTCATGTTATGCGGCATCATCGCTGTTTTGGGAAAGCCCTTACGGTTGCCGATCACCATCGCCGTAACAACCGCGCCGACACCCGCAGTGATATGAACCACCGTGCCGCCGGCAAAGTCGAGAAAGCCCATCTGCGCCAGCCAACCGCCGCCCCAGACCCAATGTGCGACCGGGAGGTACACCACTAACAGCCAGATAGTGCTGAAAAGCAGGATAGCCGAAAATCGCATACGCTCGGCGAAACCACCAATAATCAACGCAGGCGTTATAATCGCGAAAGTCAGTTGGAACATGCTGAAAACCGATTCTGGGATCGAGCCATTTAACGATTCGCGACTCAGTCCCGATAAAAATGCCTGAGAAAGTCCGCCGATCCAGTCATTCGCCGAGCCACCATCACCGAAGGCCATGCTATAGCCGACCACGACCCAGACTATGGTCGAAATACAGGTAATCGCGAAACACTGCATCAATACCGAGAGTACGTTTTTACTACGAACCAACCCACCGTAAAACAATGCCAGACCTGGCAACGTCATAAACAACACCAGCGCGGTGGAAGTTAAAATCCAGGCAGTATCTCCACTATCCATTACAACGCACTCCCGCCAGACTCACTGGTTCGAACCCGTATGGCATTTTCGAGTGGCATAATGAATATTTTGCCGTCACCGATTTTACCGGTACGCGCCGATTCGATGATTGCATCGACGACCGCATCGACCTGCTCGTCTTCGATGGCAATTTCGATTTTCATTTTGGGAATATAATCGACGACGTATTCAGCACCCCGATACAGTTCGGTATGCCCTTTTTGGCGGCCAAAGCCTTTGACTTCATATACGGTTAAACCGTTTATGCCGATATCGGACAATGCCATTCGGACATCGTCGAGTTTGAAGGGTTTGATGATGGCAACTACTAATTTCAAGACGATCTCCGACGATTTTTCAAACTCGCAAGCCTAGACCGAATAAAACAGGAACGCCATTTATTAGCAGGATCGCACCACTTCGGTGCGATATACATCGACTCACTCGCCAGCCACCCAACTAACCTGGCTTTCAAAAGTCCCGTCCTTATTTAAGTCTACAATACGATAACCATGCCGCGAGGTATCGGCCTCATGGAAGTGCCAAAATTCATCGTTGGAACTGCAGGCTTCGTTTTGATTATGCGTCACCTGCACCATGGTCGAAGGGGTAGTCATGACTCGTAAATCGCCATAAGCTTCTTCCACTTCATTATGGGTATGCCCAGCAATCAGACATTTAACCTGAGGGAAGGACTTTATTTTTGACAAGAAGCTTTCTGCATTTTTAACCTGGCAGGACGGCGACGCGCAAAGCCGCAATGGTGTGTGATGCATGGCCAGCAAAATCGGTCGATCGATCGCATTGTTTATTTGCTCATCCAGCCACGCGAATTCATCGTCGGAAACAAAACCAAAACTGGAACCCGGCAGTTTCGAATCAACCAGCAACAGCTTCCAGTTTTCGCAGTCGACCTGTCGCTGATAAAAGATATTGTCGCCGGGTAACTCGGTGCGCATGACCGCGGTTTCATCATGATTGCCCGTCATCACGTAAACAGCGCAGGGTAATTCCAACAATAACTGTCGTAGGTGCTGATAAGCCTGAGGACTGCCATCGTCGGTGAGGTCGCCACTAGCTATGACCAGCCGTGGTGCAGGCGACAATGATTTTATAGCGTTGATAACTTTGCTCAATGAGTGGAACGGTTTAACACCACTGAGACTGGCATTGTCATCGGCTAAAATATGCAAATCGGTGATTTGCACAACACGGACTGGATCCATCTGCTTACTCAACTCTGGGTTTGACCAACATTGGAGCGTAAGTTACCACAAACAGAAAAAAGGCCAGCACCCAAAAAAACTGCGATAAGCCAATCCAGCTAGTGTAGTTCGCCGTGTCGAACAGAGGAACCACAACACGCACGACCGCCCCAAGTAACAAAGACCCGAACGCATAGCCAATAATTTTAGGCGGATTACCGACCTCGCGACCAGTATGACCCAGTGCCACCCGGGACATCATGCCAATGGTGATTAAACCGATTCCACCATAAGCAAAGGCGTGGATCGCGAGATAAATCGATACGCCAAACCAGTGCGAAGCGGCAAAAATTAAAAATCCCAGGGTGATAAACCAAAAGCTGAGATAAATACTCCACAACAAACTCTTACGCCAGATGCCGACAGTGTGCCAACCGATTAATCGAATCGCGTTAATGACAAACAATACCAGCGCCAGAAAAGCACTCACGGCCTGATTTCGTAAGAATAGTTCAGAAATAAAAAATCCGAGGAAAAAAATCAGGCTGGAAATATCCAGCCACTTCGAATTAAATAATGAAACCTGATAACCAACACCACTCTCAATAAAAAAGGGTATTACACGCCGACCCATGGTTAGAACCAGGCCCAATAATAAATACAATCCACCGTAGACGCCCCAGAACATTCCATTCTCGAGCCACCCGAACAGGCCTGCATAAAACATCATATTCAAAACCAGCATAATGCCTACTTTCGAGACAATCGCCATTTGCTTCCATTGTCTGGAGATCACGATTGGTCGACAAATCGCGACCACCAGGACGACCGTAAAAAACACATCGAAACCGGCCGCGAACTCAAGCAAGCTGCCTCCCATTGCAAAACAAATACGCGCGATCAACCAGAGCAAGAATAAACCCGCAAGTCCTGCACCCGACAGCGTCGAAATACCCGTCCAGTTCTTTACTGCTGTCAGCAGGAAACCGGCAATAACCGCCATCGAATATCCATAAATCATTTCATGCGCATGCCACTGAAAAGGACTCATCGATAGCATCGGTATCGATACGCCTAGTAAATAAACACCCGCCCACAGCGCTATCGTGGCTATAGCAAAAATACCAGCCCCTAAAAAGAACGGTCGAAACCCCTGATCGAACAAAGAAAACTGCGTCGCTTTTTGCGCAGTCGGTGCTTCTGAAATTTGCATCATTTAAAAAGGACTCGTGGAAAACAGTATCGTGGAGAATATAAACCCAAAACAGGCTGCCAGTATTTGACAAATGTCTATTGTCGCTCGCTTCTGACTGCATCCATCGACCATTGGCCTGTTGGTCAATTTCAGTCTACTTAAAGACCGGTTTACGCTTCTCAAGAAATGCTGCCATACCTTCCTGACCATCCTCGGAGCTAAGACATTGCGAAATGCCCGCCGCTTCTTCTTCCATTTGAGTTTCCAGATCGTTATTCCAGGTAGAAAGCAGTAATTTTTTGATCATACTGTGAGAACCCAACGGGCCTCTGGCCAGGTCTTCGGCCATTTCGGTAGCAACCTTGAGCAAGTCGTCATCGGCCACCACACGATTTACCAAACCCCACTCAAGCGCCTGCTCGGCCGACAGCATATTATTGGTAAACGCCATTTCCTGCGCCTTACGCAAACCGATTAAACGCGGCAGGTAATAAGAAGAACTTCCATCGGGCGATAAACCAGCCCGCGAGTAGGCCATAGTAAAAGCCGCCGACCCAGCCGCAACCACCAGATCA
Organism: Gammaproteobacteria bacterium; assembly: GCA_030595795.1. Classification (GTDB taxonomy): domain Bacteria; phylum Pseudomonadota; class Gammaproteobacteria. Next base: position 2,556 of record JAUVCH010000002.1, on the reverse strand, counting down.
CCAGTAATCGATAGACTAAATCCGCCACCGGCGGCGACACCATTCACCGCAACGATTAAAGGAGCGTCCATTCGCGCAAACAGCGAAATAGACTGGTGCAAATTGTCAGCCAAGGCCTTGACCTGCACCGATCCCTGGTCGCCAAAGCCCGCCATTTCACGCAGATCACCACCCGCGCAGAAAAATTTACCCTTAGCGGTTAATACTACAGCTTTAACCGAAGCATCCTGACATCGAGTAGCCGCATCGACCAGCTCGGCAGCCATTACGGTATTGAGACCGTTAGCGGCATCGGGACGGTTCAGGGTGATTACAGCGACTCGATCTGTTTGTTCAAAAATGATTGTTTTGTAGTCTGGCATTGATGGACCTGTTTGGGTTTTGGAGTTTGGGTGGAGGATAGATAATGATGGGGGGATTGGCAATGTAGTAGGCTGGGCAGGTTGATGAAAGCCAGGCTAATGACTATAGCTTAGTCAAGAAAAACATTGGCTCAGACTTATACGGGAATCTCCAATGATATTAAATTGGAGTCGGTCTTATGGCAGGTATAGAAATAAATTGACATACGTGATAAGTTGTTGAACTTAATAAGGATTTATTAATTTAAAATGTAGGCTAGGAGAAATAAATGCTTTTATCCAAAAAACATAGATTGGAACTTCCCGTGTTTAAATACGGGAAGTTCCGGCCCATTTAGGCTGTTATGCGAAACTTTAATGGAGAACTATGATGAAAGATTTATGGGAATCAGGCGATCCTTATGAGTATTTCATGGGGAGGTGGAGTCGTCTCACGGGTCAGTCATTCGTAGATTGGATATCCGCTCAACCGGAAAAGAAATGGCTCGATGTAGGTTGTGGAACCGGGGCATTAAGCGAAGCTGTTCTCAACACCCAAAGCCCATCAGAACTAGTAGCTATTGATCAGTCGGAGGGCTTTGTCAATTCAGCACAACAGCGGCTAGGTAACTCGGCCCATTGCGAAGTTGGGGATGCAATGGATATGTCTTTTCCAGACTCGAGTTTCGATCAAGTAATTTCAGGTCTTGTTTTAAATTTTATTCCGGAGCCCGAAAAAGCACTTCGTGAAATGAAACGGGTTACTGCTCCTGATGGTGTTGTAGCTGTATATATCTGGGATTACTCAGGAAAAATGGAGTTCTTAAAATACTTTTGGGACGCAGTCGTCGGGCTCGATTCGAAGGCATCGGATTTACATGAAGGCAAAAGGTTTCCAAACACGACTGAAGAAGGATTAAAACGGCTTTTTAAAAATGCGGGATTCTCAAATACAACAGTTGAATCATTGGAAATAGAAACAAACTTCAAAAATTTCGACGACTACTGGAAACCTTTTCTAGGTGGGCAGGGACCAGCACCCACTTATGTGCTTTCATTAAGTGAATCAGATCGTAACAGGCTTCGTGATAATCTCCATGATAAATTGCCTATCCAGGAAGACGGTTCTATCCCGATGATTGCCAGAGCATGGGCGGCTAAAAGTGCAATGTGAATTCTGCCTAATCGGGATAGGGAGCTACTCAAGTAGCCCCCTCGGAGCAAAATATAAGGGGTCAAATCTTGACTTAACATATTAACTCACCTATATTCCCTCCATGTCCAGACCCCTGCGCATAGAATACGAAGATGCCTTCTACCATGTCATGAATCGAGGTAGAAATCGTCAGACTGTTTTTCATGACCCTGCGTATTATCAGGCCTTTCTGCAAGGCCTTGACGAAGCGCATAAGCGTTTTGGCCTGGAAGTTCAGGCCTATTGTCTGATGTCTAATCATTATCACCTGCTTATCAAGACACCACGCGCAAATCTAAGCAGAATCATGCGGCATATCGACGGGTTATATACTCAACGGCATAATCGATTAAAAAAGCGGGATGGATCATTATTCCGTGGCCGTTACAAAGCAATCATCATAGAAGCGAGTAGTTACCTGCTGCAAGTGAGTCGATATATTCATCGAAACCCGATAGAAACGAAAATACCGTTAGTTGATACCCTCGAAGACTATCCCTGGTCCAGCTATGGCTGCTATATCAATCAGAGTGCCCCACCAGGCTGGCTGAATCGAGACGCAGTCTATGGTGAATTAGCCAGTCACCGTCGATATCAGGCCTATCGGCAATATGTCGATCAGGGTAATGACCAACAAACCAATCAGATATATCACCAACAACAAACACCATCGGTGCTCGGCGGGGATAATTTTAAAAGCGCGATGAAAAAGAAACTGGCTGATAAGAATCCAGAAATCAGCCTAAAGCAAATCCAACCACCAACTACATTGCCAGAGATTATTAAAGCTGTCGCCGATTACTATCAGATAGCAATTGATGACATTCTCCAAACCAGGCGTGGTAAGGGCGCGAGAAACCTGCCAAGGTGGATAGCAATGAAGCTGTGCCAGGAAGCGGGAAGTGCCAGGTTAGCCGATATTGCTACTAAATTTAATGTAGGGCATTATTCGACAGTGTCGCAGACAATTCGAAGGTTGAATCAGTTAATGCAAGACGATAAGCAGGTGAGAAGTGCTTT